>NZ_JBFAAI010000016.1:0-218668 GCF_040639655.1 Actinoplanes sp. NPDC023801
GGGCCGGGGCAGCCACCGCGCGGTGTCAGCAGGCGCAGCTGAACACCTCCGTGCAGTGGTTGGTGGGCGGCGGGTACGCCGCCTTCGGCAGCATCCGCTCGTCACCGAACTGGGCCTCCAGCTGGCCGATCAGCTCGTCCACCTCGGACAGCGTCACGGAGCTCTCGGTCGTGATCTCGACCTTCTCCATTTCGTTCACCTCCTCTCGGCAACTGGTTGCGGCACGCGCCGGACGGCCGGTGAAGGCTCGCCGGTACGCCATCCCGCGACGACGTCGGTGCGCGGGTGATCAGGGTGGCCGGGCGGTGCGCCGGCCAGGGCGGCCGCCGTCGCGGCGGCGAGCACGGCCGGATCGGCCCGGTACGGCAGCCGCAGCAGCAGTTCCGCCGCGACCGGTTCGGTACCGTCGCACACCGGCAGTTCATCGGGTGCCGGCGTGAACTCCTCGAGGATCAGGTCCTGCGGCGTGGACCGGCCCGCCCGGCTCACCACGGACTGCCACACCGCGGGGGCACGGACACTGTCCAGGTCGCACGGCACCGGCCGGCCCCCGGGTCCGGGACACACCATCACCCACCGGGGCAGGTTCAGCCGGTCCCGGAGGCGGGCCAGGTGCAGCAGCCGGGTCAGCAGCGGGTCGGCCGGATCCCACGGCAGCGTGACCCGCCACTGCGCCGGTGAGACCACGACCCGGCGGTGCACGGTGATCCGTGGCAGATGGTCACGGCCGGGCAGCGCGGCGAGCGAGTGCCGCAGCCGCCGGAACCGGGCCGCGATCGGGGTGCGGCCACCCTGGAGAACGCCGAGCAGCAGGTCCCACGGCGGCAACGGCTGCCGGGTGGCGTGGTAGACGATCCGCACCGGTTCGCCGTGCGCCGCGACGTGGAAACGGTCGCCGTCACGGCGTACGGTCAGCGCCGCCAGCGGCAGATACCGGGCGTGCCGGGGACGCGTCCCGCAGTACGCCTCGATCGCCGGGTCCCCGGTGAACGTGCCGGTGTACAGCGGGCGGTGCACGGCGTTGGCGGCGCGTGCCGACAGGGGCGGCGCCAGGAACTCCACCGACGTGACTCCGGTACGGGCGTCGAGCTCCCGGAGGAAGGCGCGGTGCGCGGTCACCTGCGGCGGTTCGCCGTGCAGTTCGCTCAGTTCTCCGGCGAACCGGGCGTCGAGCATCCCGGCCGACGCCACCAGGTCGAGTGCCACCGCGCCGGCGGCATCCGGCCGGACCAGGCAGTCGAGGGGCCACACGTAGTCGGCCGGTGGTGCGCCGAGCTCGTCGAGCAGGGCGTCGTCGAGGTCGAACGGCAGGTCGCCGGGGTGGCTGTCGAGCATGCGCAGGAGCCGCGCGTACCCGGTCGCCGGTCCGGCGGCGACCGGCCAGCCGTCGTTACCGGCGGCCGCCCGTCCCGGTGTGGTGGTCAGGCCGGTGGTGATGTGTGCGGTCAGCAGGTCCAGCACCGGCACCGGGTCGGCACCGATGCCGTCCAGCCAGGGGGCGTGGAACACGTGGTCGGCGCTGATCAGCGCGTTGAGCCGCTGCACCGGGCCGAGCGCGGACTGCACCAGCCGTGCGGTCCGTTCGGGCCAGGTGTCGCCGGTGGCCCGGTAGACGTCCACGAAACCGTCGGCCCGCACCGGGCGTGGTGCGGCCTCGACGGTCCGCCATCCGGTGCGGTGCACCGCGGCCGGTACGGTGAGCCGGCAGATCCCCAGCCCGGCCAGCCGCAGCACGAAGGCGCGGGCCTGCGCGACCGGCAGCCCGGGCAGACGGGCGGCCAGTTCGGTGAGTGGCCGGGCTCCGGCGGACAACGCCTCGCACGCCGCCGCCAGCGCGGGTGTCAGGCGTACGGTCACCGGCCGTAGCGGGGCCTCCACGTCGTCCTGCAGCCACGCGTGCAGGTGGCCGTCGGCGATCCGGTGCAGCGGCGCCAGGGACACCAGCGGATCCGGGTCGTCCGGGGCCGACGCCTGAGCGCCGTGCAGGTTGGCGGTCCAGCGGGTGGCCGCCTCCGCCCGCAGCCGCACCGCGTACCGCGTACCGTCGCCGACTGGAAGCAGGGTGGTGTGCCCGAGCCAGCCGCGTGGGGTGGTCTTCGCGGCGCCGCGGGTGATCATCCGCCACAGGTGGTCGCTGTGCCGGCGCAGCCGTTTCGACTCCCACGTCTCGCCCGCCCGCAGCCGGGCGGCGATGTCGTCCGCCGTGCCGATGGTGCCGTCGGCCAGCGCCTGGCGCCCGGCCGGCAGTTCGTGCAGCAGGTCCCACGGCGCGGCGAGCAGTCGCCGGCTCTCGTCCCGTACCGCCCGGGCGACCGTGTCGCGGTCGGCGCTGAGCAGGCCGCCCAATGCGGCGATGATCCGCAGCCGGGTGGCGAGGCCGGGATGCCCGCAGTGACCGGCGGCGTCCGCAAGTGCACGCAGCGCCTTCTCCGGTACGGGCCGGCCGTGGTGCAGGTGCCGCCGGCACGCCAGCGCATCGCGGCGCTGCGCGGCGCCCAGCCGGTCGTCGGGGATCAGCACATCGCCGATCTCCGGGGCCAGGACGGCCGCGAGTTCGGCGTACCGCTGCTGCGCCTCGGCCAGGCCCCGCACCCGGGCTGCCAGATTCTCGTCGGCGGCGGCCAGCCAGGCCCGGATCGGCAGGCCGGCGGTGCGCAACAGCGCCCGGTCCGTGGTCACGATGCCACTCCCGGCGTACGGGCCGCGAGCGCATGGGTGATCAGCGCCTGCTGGCCGAGCGGCAGGCGGGCCCGGTTCCAGTGGAAGATGACGGTGAACGCGGCCGCGGCGCGCGGGCCGACAGTGGCGGCACCGGTGGCGAAGTACTCGCTGATCCAGTCCGCGGCGATCGCCGGCACCGCGGCCCGCCAGGTGTCCAGAGCGGCGCGAGCCGGAGCCGGGAGCCGCCCGCCGAGCGAGTCAGGGTCGGCCCAGCCGCGGCGCAGCGCGGAGATGAGCCGTACCGCCCGCGGGTCGGTGGCGGCCGCCGGGGCCAGGACACGTCCGCCGTGGCGTTCAATCCGGTCCCAGACGTCGAGGTCCTCCCAGCCCGTCACGCCGAGGGCGTCGAGCAGCGCGCGGATCATCAGCAGCGACATCGCCCACACGGTGGCCGGCGAGTGGGGGCCGGCGGCGTGCACGTCCAGCCAGGCCGCAGTGTCGGCGGTGAACAGCCGGTGCACGTGGCGCATCGACACCGGGCCGCCGAACAGCCGCTGCTCCGGCTCGTACCGCCAGGGGTGGTGATCGCCGATCAGGCCGTCGTCGCGCAGCCAGGCCAGGCTGTCGCCGATCCGGCGGCACAGGGCGGCGGTGTCGCCGGTGGCACGGCAGCGCAGCCGCAGACCGGGCGACTTGTGCATGAGGAAGAAGTCACCGAGCAGACCGCTGTCGCGCAGGCCGGTCACCGCGGCGGCGAGGCCGGCGTACAGCCGGGGGCCCGCGCCGGTCACGGCGACGTCGAACTGCACCCACCGGTCCGTCTCCACCGGGGCGGGCAGGGGGACACCGGTCAGCGCCTCACGCAGCCGGTGCAGGTCACCGGCCTCGGTGGCGCACAGGCCCAGGGCGCTCCCGCACAGGTCGAGGAAGCCGGGCAGGTCCCAGCGGCGGTCACCGACCACCACCTCGACGGGCCGGGCCGTCACGACCGCACCCCGATCTCGGCCGCGGCTTTGGCGATCAGCACGGCGGCGTCCATCGGTGACGGCAGGCACGGCGCCTGCACGGTACGACGCTGCCAGTTCTCGTACACCAGGCCGTCCACCGGTTCGACGACCTGGTGGCCGTCGTCTCGCAACGTCCGCACATGCCGCTGGACGACCGGCCGTTCCCACATGGTCTGGTTCATCGACGGAAAGAACAGCACCGGGCCGGTGGCCGCCAGCAACGCCGTCTGCGCCGGTGACCCGGCCAGCCCGAGAGCGACGGCGGCCATCGTGTGGGCCGTCGCCGGCAGCACCACCAGCAGCCGGGAACGGCGGGCCAGCTCGGTCGGGATCAGGTCGCCGTCATCGCTGGCGTAGGCCTCGTCGGCGAACCACGACGCGGTACGGCGGTGCAGGAACCGGGCGGCGCTGTGCGTCAGCAGCACCCGGATCGGCGATTCGGTCGTGGCGCGCAGCTGCATGGCGTACGACGGCAGGAGCACCGCCGCACTGGCGCCGCACACGACAAGGGTGATCGCGTCGTCGCGCATCGCCGCCTCCTCTCCCCCACCGGCCGTATCCGGTGAACCGGTTGAACGCCTTCGACGCTAGGGATCCGGGGCGGCCGTGCCATCCGTGCCAGCTACGCAAGACCGGCTCCCGGGTACGTAGGCGCCGGGCCCGTGCCGCACTGCCGTACCGCGGCGGTGAACCTGCGTACCGGCCACGGACGCCCCGTCCCGGCCGCCGCACCTAGCGTCGGTTCTCGCAGCGCCGGGCAGCCCGCGCGCCGCGTGGAGGGAGCACCGATGCAGGACACGATCGCGGGACCGACCGGCGTCATCTGGGACATCACCTACGCCTGCCCGCTGCGGTGCACGCACTGCTACTCCGAGTCGGGGCGGCGCCCGTCACGCCAGCTCGGCCTGGCCGACATGCTGCGCGTCGCCGACGCGCTCGCGTCCCTGCGGCCCGAGCTGGTGACTCTCGCCGGCGGCGAACCGACGCTGGTGCCCGGCCTCGACCGGGTGGCGCAGCGATTCACGGCGGCCGGGATCCCGGTCGGGGTCTACACCAGCGGCTGGCGGCTCACCCCGGAGACGGCCGGGTCACTCGCGCGCGCCTTCGACGTGGTCACGGTCAGCGTCGACGGTGCCACCGCGGCCGTCCACGACCGGATCCGCGGCCGTGCCGGCTCGTTCGACCGGGCCCTGGCCGCTGCCGAACTGCTGGACACGATCGCCGGCCGGGAGCGGGCGGCCGGCCCGGCCCGCTTCCGTCTGGGACTCGACTTCGTCGTCACGCGCGGCAACTTCGACCAGCTCGACGACTTCTGCACCGCCGTGGTGCCGCGCCTGCGACACGTGGACACGGTGTCGTTCGCGGCCGTGGTACCGACCGGTCTGGCCAGCCGTCCCGGATTCGCCGCCGCCGAGCTGCTGACCGAGGAACAGATGGCGGCCCTGTCCGACGGCCGGCTGGCGCAGCGGCTGGCATCACTGGTCCCCGCCGGGGTGACGGTCACGGTCGGTGACAATCTGGAACTACGGATGGACCCGGCCGGCCGGGCCGCACACCCGGGCTTCCGCCCGCTCCAGGTGGAGCCCGACGGCGCGGTCCGCGCCATGCCGATCTACGAGGGTACGGTCGGTGATCTGCGCACCGAACCCGCGCAGGAACTGTGGCGCCGCGCCGTCCGGCGCTGGGACGACGACTTCGTGGTCCGTACCCTCGCCCCGGTCCGTACGATGGCCGAGTGGGCCGAGGCCACCCGGCGGCTCGATCGGCACTTCGCCTCCCCGGAGGTCGCGGCGCGTCTCATCCGCCGTCCCGACTTCGTCATCCCAGTGGCCGGCTGACCGCCCGGCACATAGTCGGCGGGCCTGGCCGCGATCGCTGCACGGACCCGTTTACTGCCTGCCCAGCAGGGGTAGCCGGGCGGTCTGTGGTGCGGTGCCGGCGTAGGCATCGCCGAGGATCGGCGTCAAGAAGCGGCGCGGATCCCGGACTCCGGTTCGGAGTGCCGCAGCGATCCGCGCACCACCGTAGTCGTTACCGCACCGGTGGTGCGCCCTTCGAGGGGCGCTAGTCATGGCATACGTCGAGCCGATGACCCGGACGGAGGCGTTCGCCGAGCTCAGCCGCATCCGTCTCGCCGACGTCGACGGCGACACGCTGCTGGAGCAGATCGCGCAGTTGACGAAGCGCTCCATAGCCGGCGTGAGCGAGGTCAGCGTCACCCTGATGCAGGGTGAGCATGCGCGCACGGCCGCGTCCACCGGTGAGCTCGCCCGCGCGCTCGACGAGCGGCAGTATGAATGCGGCCGCGGCCCGTGCCTGGACGCCTGCGCCGATGCCGTGATCCTGTCGATTCCCGACACCACCACCGAGGACCGCTGGCCCGACTGGGTCACCGCGGCCCGGCAGTACGGCGTGCGCAGTTCTCTGTCGGTATGCCTGCCGGGGCTGGACAAGGTGGCCGGCGGGCTGAACATCTACGCCGGCCAAGCACATGCCTTCAACGCCGACGCGATCACTCTGGCGCAAACGTTCGCCGGATTCGCCGCCGTCGGGCTGGCCAACGCCCACCCGCACCGGACACCGGCCGGACGCCCCCGGCCGGCGACGGCGACGCTCGACGCCGCCGCGGTGGTGGAAGCCATGAAGGAGGCGTTCGTCGCGGTGGATCGGCGCGGCGTCGTGGTGGCATTCAATCAGGCAGCGCAGGACCTGCTGGGCTGGCCCGCCGATGAGGTGTGCGGCCGGCACCTTGACGACACGGTGCTGCCCGGTTACGACGGTGAGCCGATCGGCGAGGCGCTCAGCAGGCTGTTCGACGCCGGTGACCGCGCCCGCGCGGTGTCGCGGCGGGTCAGCCTGCGCCACCGTGACGGTCACTGGCTGCCCGCCCAGATGGTGCTGTCCGTGCTCCGCGGCGCCGGAGAGGCGTTGGCCTGCGCGTTCGTCA
The DNA here is from genome assembly GCF_040639655.1 of Actinoplanes sp. NPDC023801. Taxonomy (NCBI): domain Bacteria; kingdom Bacillati; phylum Actinomycetota; class Actinomycetes; order Micromonosporales; family Micromonosporaceae; genus Actinoplanes; species Actinoplanes sp. NPDC023801. The sequence goes on from NZ_JBFAAI010000016.1 coordinate 6,616, forward strand.
CCGACCTGTCGCAGCAGGCAGCGGCCGAGAACGAGGCCGAGCGGCAACGCCGGTTCCTGGCCGCGTTGCTGGACAATCTCGACGTCGGCGTCGTCGCCCTGGACCTGGACGGTAAGCCGCTGCTGGCCAATCGGGCGCTGCGCCGGATACACGGCATCACCGACGACCGCAGCAACGCGGAGGTGACTCCGGCCGTCGCCGCCACCATCTACGGCCTCGACGGCACACCCCTGCAACTGCCGGAGACACCGTTGGCGCGCGCTCTCCGCGGCGAACATGTGCGCGACGCCGACGTGCTGGTCAGCATGCCTGAAGTCCCGGACCGAATCCTGCTCGTCCACGCACAACCGATCACTACCAGCGACGGGACGCGGCTGGGAGCGGTGGCGGCGTTGCACGACGTGACCTCGGTCCGCCGCGCCGAAGGGTTCCGGGCCTGCGAGCAGCAGGTCGTCAGGATCCTTGCCGCTGCGGCCACCGTCGGTGACGCCGCAGCGGCGGCGCTACGGGCGGTCACTGAGGCGCTGCGCTGGGCGCACGCGGAACTGTGGATCATCGACGCGCTCACCGGCAAGCTGGAGCCGACCGGGCACTGGAGCGTCACCGCCGGACAGTGCGGCGAACTGCACCGCGATCCGGTGACCAAGGGCGCCGGCATCGCCGGCACCGTGTGGGCCACCGGCCAGCCGCTGTGGCTGCCGGACATGACCGACGCCACCGACCCGGCCGCCCAGCGATACCTTGCCGAGGCGCAGGCCTGCACCAGGATCGGGCTCCACACCGCCCTGGCGGTACCCATCCGTGACGGCGACGCCGTCCTGGGCGTGCTGGCCTGCTACAGCGGCACCCGCGAGCATGACCAGGACATGCTCACCGTGCTGCTCAGCGGGGTGGCCGCCCAGTTCGGCATGTTCGTGGCACTGCGCCACACCGCCGATCTGGCCGAACAGCTGGTACGCACCCGCAACGACTTCCTCACCCTGGTCGGCCATGAACTACGCACCCCGCTGACTTCGATTACCAGCTACACCACCGTGCTCGCCGACGACACCGCCATCGATCCCGCCGAGGGCCGGTACATGCTGCAGGTCATCGCCCGCAACGCCGGACGCCTGCGCATCATCGTCGACGACCTGCTGGACCTCTCCGCCCTCGAAGCCGGGCTCCAGCCACTCGCCGTCACCGAGCACGACCTCGCCGCCACCGTCGCCGCCGCGGTGACCGCCGCCGAGCCGGACGCCGCCGCCAACGGCGTGCGCCTGCACACCAGGCTGCCCAAACGGCTTCCCCTGCACGGCGACCCGGCCCGGATCCGGCAGGTTGTGGACAGCCTGCTGTCCAACGCCATCACCTACAGCCCGCACGGCGGCGACGTCCGGATCCGCCTGACCGCACACCCCGACATCGCGGAACTACGGATCACCGATTCCGGCATCGGCATCCCCGCCGGCGAACACCACCACCTCACCGACCGGTTCTACCGGGCCAGCAACGTCGCCCACCACGGCTTTCCCGGCGCCGGTCTCGGGCTCGCCCTCGTACACGCCATCACCGCGCTGCACCACGGCGACATCAGCTTCGACACCAATCCCCACCAGCCCGGCACCACGGTGCTGCTGCGGCTTCCCCGCCACGGCGCGGCCCAACAGCACTGAGCTTGTCGTTCAACCAGTTCGGCGGGGCTTGGTGCCCTTCTTGTGATGGGCCGGTCGCTGGTGTGCCTGGCCGGTGACCAGGACGAGCCCTACGTCGTAGCGGGTAGCGGCGTGCCGGTTGCGGGAGCCGGACGGGCGTCCGGGACCGGGTCGGCTTGGTTTAGCTGCACGCGCTGGCGAGGCGCTGGTCGCGCGCAGGTTCCAAAACCCCCGCCGCACCCGGGCCGGAGTGAGCCGCTCCGGCGCCACCGGGCGTTCCCACGGTCGGCGCAAATCTTGGGCGAAGGGCCGGGCCAGGCGCAGCTGAGTATGCGCGGCCAGTATCAGCCACGTCCAGCGGTCGGCGGCGGCCGGGTCGCGCAGCTGCGGAGCGGTCCAGCCGAGTGTCTGTTTGAGCAGGCGAAAGGTGTGCTCGATGTCGAAGCGGCGCAGGAACGCCTACCAACTCCGGTCGATATCGGTTTTGGTGGCGTCGACCTTGGACCACCACAGCCAGACTGGTTTCGGCCCGCCGCGGCTGGGCAGGTGGTCGACGGCGAGCCGGATCACGGTCCCGGCGATGATCGGCAATGCCTCGTTGTGGTCGACCCAGGCCGCCCGCCGGGTCAGTCGCGGGTGCAGACGGTCCCAGGCCTGCGCCCGGACCTGGCCGTAAAGCCTGGTGTCGGTGTGCGTGACCGCGTGCTCGGGCCCCCAGGTGGCGGGGTTGCCGAAGACGAACTCGCTGCCGTGCTTGGCGGGCCGACCGCCCTCGGGGTGGTAGCCGCGTGGCGGGGATCATGCGGTGTTCGTCCTTGCCGCGGCCGTAGGTGTGGCAGAACGAGCGTTGCGGGCTGCAGTTACCGTCCGGGCGCAGCCACGGTGAGACGTCCACCGCGAGGACCAGACGGCCGTCCGCCGCCCGCAACGGCAAGCCGACCAACTGCCGGCGCAGCAAGTCGACGTCGATACGGCCGTGGTTCAGCGCGTCGTACACGGCGCCATGGCCACGCCGGTACTCCGGGCGCCGGCGACAACCCGACCAGCGTCTTGACCGGCCCGTCGGTGCACAACAGGGCCTCCGTCAGCTCGAACAAGGCGTCCGCCCGCCTGGTCATGCACTGGTAGAGCCGCTCGCGGAAACCCGCCAACACCTCGATCGCTTCCGCCCTGTCCGTCACGACCGCCACAACGAGCATCGATAGGTGCTAGATGCGCCCCATCTTCACCGGATGACGCTCCGTCACCGCCGGCCAGACCGAAGACGGATCCGACGAATGCGCGGATCTGCCGAATTGAAGGACGTTGCCACGCCCCGAAGACCCGTCAGACCTGCTGCCGACGCGTGAACCTCAGTCGGCCCTGCTGCCCATCAGGCAACCGCTTGCCCTCATAGGTGCGGACGAGATCTTCACCCAGGCGATCACACCTGGCGATCACCTGCTCTCCAACGTTCGCCAAAACCACGCCGAAGCCGGTCCCGGGTGTTGTCCCGACACCGAGATCGCCGTTCGTGCCCTCGCCTGTCTGGTCCATGACAACCACATCCAAGCAGGTCAGCGGCTCGGAGGTGCGCTGAGCGATCTCCGCGAGTGCCCACGCCTGCTCCACGGGGCTGTCGAACCCGTACCAATACACGAGCACCGACCCGGATTCGGCCACCTGCCCTGCCAGTTGAACTGCGGACAGGCCGCCTGGTTGAGCAGCGAACGGGTCGAACGGGTCGATGTGGACGACACAACGACTACCGGCGCAAGTGTCGAGCCACTCGGCTACCACGGTCATGCCGTCGCGCTCGACGACCTGACACCGCGACAGCTCGAGGTTCCGCCCCCAGAGTCGTAAGTCGTCCGCGCTTACCGGGTCCACGTCACAGAACAGATACTCGGAGGTATCGCCGAGCAACGTCATCGCCTGGAGCGCTGACCCGGGGTAACGGGCTCGTCCGGTCGAGGTAAACCTGCGCAACGCCTGGGCGTATGCGGATGCGCCAAGTGTTTCGACTACCGAGGACACCTCGAGAAAGTGACCCACACCGTAGTTCCGCTCATCGTCGTGCACGAGGTCGTAGGCGCCGCTGCCCGCATGGCTCTCGGCATAGTGCGTCGGTTCGAGAGCTGCAAGCACCTCACACAACATGAGGTGCTTCCACACGTCTCCTGCCTTGCCGAAGTGTCGGTTAGCCATCCCGCGACAATGCCAGGCACATCCCGCGCTCACCACCTCGTTCTCGGTGAGGCCGAGGTGAAGCGACTGTCAAGCCGAACGGCCGCTCATGCCGTAGAGGACCCGCGCTGGTCCCGCCGATGCCCGCACCCAGCGCGCACCGTAGTCACCCTTGATGACGCAGGAGCGATCTCGTCCGCAGTGACGTCGGGGTGAAGTGGGAGGTTGAACGGCAAGCTGAGCCGGCCCGCCCTGCGGCACCTCGCCGACAGGCGTCGCTCGGGCGGGGCCCGCCGGCGGTGGCTGGCAGAATCCCGGACGTGAATCGGACCGAGGATGTGCTGCATCGTCTCGGGTCGGCTTTCGTGGCCGGTCTCCGGCAGCCCGGCTACCAGTTGATCACCGCCCACGGGCACGGCTATCAGGCGCAGGCCTACACGCGGGAAGGCGAGCCGGCGCTGATCGGCCACTGGCCCGGCCGGGACCTCGACGAGGCCCTGTCGGCGCTGAAGGAGATCGCCGACGGCGTGCTCGTCATCGAGGTGGTCGGTGAACCGGAGGGCCGCTACGTCATCCACTGGACGCACGACCCTGCGCCCGCACGCATCGTCCTCGACGAGGACTACCGCTTTCCCGGTCACGAACGGCCGCCGGTACGGCAGCCCGGCGCCCCGGACCAGCGGCCGACGGACCCGGAGGTGCTGGCCGGCATGCGGGAGCTGGTGGCGGAGTTCGTCCGGAGGCATCACCAGGACGGCTACGCACCGGGATACCGCGAGGACGAGATCCGCGCCGCCGAGCACCGGCTGGGCACCCGGCTGCCGGAGGATCTGCGCGCTCTGTACCGGATCGTGCATGACGACCGCGAGGAGTCCGGGCTTCCGGACCCAGCGGTGGTTCAGGCGGTCGACGTGCTCGAGGCTCCCGGGGTCAGCTTCGCGGACCTGTCCGGGCTGCCCCATCTGAGATCGATCGTGGTGCACGCCGCCACCGGCCCGGTCGACATGACCATCCCTCCGGGCCTGCCGGTGGAGAAGGTGCACGTGGTCGCGGCCGGCTTCGATCCGGCCCTCCTCGCCGGCGCCCGACCCCCGAACGGTTCACCGGGCCTGCGCTTCCTGACGCTGGCCGGCAACACCGCGCCGGTGTCGATCGCCGCTCTGGCCGCGCTGCCCGGCCTGCTGCGCCTCGACCTCTCCGGAGCCGCCGTGACCGACATCGAGGCGATCGCCGGGTTCCCCGCCCTGCGGGTGCTCGTCCTGAACGAGCGGCAATGGACGACGCTGCTGGCCGCGGGCCGCCTGCCGGGGACGCTGGCAGCGGTGTCGCTCGCCGGCGACGCGGGCGTCGCGGAGAGCACCCGCTGGCAGAAGGCGTTCGGCCGGGCCGCGACCCACCACACGCTCGAGGGCAGAAGAGGCGAGCAATGACGCGACTGACCGGCTACGCGGTCTCGCACTGGGGCGACGACCCGTGGGCGCGTGGTTCGTGGAGCCTGATCGGCCGGGGTGGCACACCGCGGGACAGGTCCGCTCTGGGCGCCGCCGTCGGGACGCGGCTGCGCATCGCCGGCGAGGCCACCCACCCGTCCAGGGCGGGCATGACCCATGGGGCGTACGAGCAGGGCGCCGACGCCGCGGCCTGGGCCGCCGGGCTCGGACATACCCGGGTGGCCGTGGTGGGTGCCGGCATGGCCGGGCTCGCCGCCGCCCGCGCCCTCGCCGACCGCGGCCTGGACGTGCGGGTGTGGGAGGCCCGTGACCGGATCGGCGGCCGCACCACCGGGGCCGACGTGGACGGCACCGGCTTCGACCTGGGCGCCAACTGGCTGCAGCAGTACGACGAGAACGTCCTGGCCCGGCTCGCCGAGAAGCTGTCGCTGCGCACCGTTCCCACCGACTTCAACGACCCGCTGATCCTTGCCGACGCCGGCATGCCGGGGCCGGCCGGCCCGCCGGTGCTCGAGGCCGGCAGGGCCGGGACGGTTGCTGCCCGCGGCGGCGCCTCCGGTGCCGGACCGTCGCACGGGGCGTTTCTCGCCCCCGAGGCCATCGAGGTCGAGCTGCGGGCACGTCTGGAGGCCGCCGCGGACAGCGCTTCGATCGCCGACGTGCTCGACGACTGGCTGCGGGACCCCGGCCGGTGGGACCCGGGGTCGATCCGCCGGTTCGTGGACGCCGAGATCGTGATGGACTCCGGCGCTCCGCTGTCCTGGCTGAGTGCCCGGTACGGTTTCGAGCCCGGTGTCGGCGAGGGCGACCGCTGGATCGTCGGCGGCTACCGGCTGCTGGTGGACCATCTGGCGGCGGGCCTCGACATCCGGCTGCGGCACCCGGTGGCCCGGATCGTCGTCGACACGCACGGGGTGACGCTGCTCGGCGACGCCGGTTCGCTGCACGCGGACGCGGTGATCGTGACGGTTCCGGTCGGTGTGCTGGCCGCCGGCGGTATCGCGTTCGACCCGCCGCTGCCCGCCACGCACCGCACCGCGCTGTCCCGTCTGGGCATGGGCCGGGTGGAGAAGGTGATCCTCCGCTTCGGCGCCCGGTTCTGGCCGGCACACCCGGCCGGTTACTTCCGGGTCCACGGTCCCGGCGACACGTGCATCAGCGAATGGCTCGACGCCACTCCCGCCGACGGCCGCCCCACCCTGGTGGGCCTGTTCGCCGGCGACTGGCTCGACGAGCTCTGGTCCGGCCCGGACGCCGCCGTCGCGGCCCGGGCCGCGGCCGTGATCACCGGAGCCGCCGCCGCGACGCTCCCACCGGCGGCGACTTCTCTGATCTGAGCCCGGTGGCCGGTTCCGGCGAGAGGCAGGCGTCGAGGTCGGCGAACAATGCGCCGGGTACGGCCCGGCCGGTGCGCCCGGCCAGCAGCAGCCACCAGGCGCGGCCGTGCGTCCAGGCGGCGGCGACGGCCCGCGCGATCGAGTCCGGGTCAGCGATGGCCGTCGCCTCGTGGACGGCCGGCACCAGATCGGACGGAAGGTCCGCCGTGGCCGGCACCGGGGCATGGGCGGGCAGCGAGTCGAGGGCCCGCCGCGGGGCACCGGTTCCATCGAGCGTGGCCAGGGCGACGTCGTCGACGAACAGCCAGAACTCGACGTCGCTGTACGCATCGGCCTCGTCCTGGGCGAACGAGCCGTAGGTGAGCGCGGCGACGAGCCGCTGATCGGTGTGGCACAGGTGCTTCACCCGGTCGATGAGACGCTGCTGCGGCAGCACCCGGGCGGACAGCACGCGGCCGAGCTTACGGCAGCAGGGTGGCGAGGTCCGGCGCGGCGGGGAGCAGACCGTCGGTGACGGCCAGGCCGGCGAGCTTGTCGACGGAGGCCCGGTTCACCTCGGCCGGCCATTTCGGGAGCACCAGGGCGGCGCGGGCCTCCGGTGCGATCTTGGTGTAGTCGGCGAGCACCGCGCGTACCTCGTCGGGGTGCTGGTCGGCGTACGCCAGGGATTTCTTCATCGCCTCGGTGAAGCGCCGGACCAGGTCGGGGTTGGTCTGGAGCAGCTCGTTGGAGGTGAAGTACATGGCGACGGTGAGGTCGGGCGCCGCGTCCACGTAGCTGGAGGCGATCTTGCGAGCCCCGGCGGCGACCGCGGCCTGCTGGAACGGCTCGACCACGAAGATGGCGTCGACACTGCCGTTCTGCAGGGCGGGCACCTGGTCGGGGAAGGCCAGTTCGGTGAACTTGACGGCGGCCGCGTCGCCACCGTCCTTGCGGACCGACTCGCGGACCGTGGTCTCGACGATGTTCTTGAGCGTGTTCGCGGCGACGGTACGGCCGACGAGGTCCTTCGGCGACTTGATCGGGCTGCCGGCCTTGACGAAGAGCCCGGCGTAGTCCTTGCCGTCGGCGCCGGTCGAGTTGACGCCGTTGGCGACGGCTTTCACCGGCACGTTCCTGGAGGCGCCGACGAGCAGCGAGATCGTGTTGCTGAACCCGAACTGGAATTCCTTGCTCAGCACGGCCGGGACGATCGCGGCGCCGCCCTGCGCGGTGGTCAGGGTGAGGTCGATGTTCTGCTCGGTGAAGAAGCCCTGTTTCTTTCCCAGGTAGATGGGTGCGACGTCGACGATGGCGATGACACCGGTGTTGACCTTGTCGGGTTGCCCGGCCGGCGGCGGTTCCCCGGCGGACGTTCCGCACCCGGCGGCGAGCAGCAGGGCGGTCGTCGCTGCGGCGATCAGCCGCGATCCACGCATGGGTGAAAAATAGACCTGACATCCACTTGCGTCAATTCCCTTCAGGTCGGGTGAAACGCTGCCGAAGAACCCGGAAGGCCCGAGGGGAGGTGGCGCGGCATGTCGCAGACAAGGCGTGGCGACGCCGTCTCCCGGTGGATCCGTGGCGTGGTGGCGCTGGTGTACCTCTTGCTCGCGGTGACCAACCTGCTGGCGCTCAGCGGGTCGGCCCGGACGGTGATGACGCTGCTGGACAGCGCCACCGCGGTGCTGATGGGCGTGGCCGCGCTGAGCCGGCGGCCCGGCCCGCGCGGTGAGTGGCTGGCGCTGCTGCCGATCATGGACAGTGTGGTGCTGCTCGCGGTGACGGGTGGCCTGCACTACAGCACGACCCTCATGCTGACGCTGCTCGCGGTCGGCGCTGCGGTCACCTCGCGACGCGTGATGGCGACCGCCACCGTGCTCGGCGTCGGCGGCTTCGCGGTCACGATGCTCACGCAGACCCATCCCCCCGGCGCGGGACTGGGCTACTACAGCGTGCAGGTGGCGTTCGCGGCGCTGATCGGCGGGCTGCTGCAGGAGGCGCTGCGCCGGCGGCAGGGGCAGCTGCGGCGCGCCGACGAGCAGGTCCGGATGGTGGCGGACCGGTTCGAGCGGCTGTTCGACGCGTCACCGTCGGGTGTGGCGATCGCCGACGGGGACGGCCGGGTGGTCGCGGCGAACCCGGCGTTCTGCGACCTCGTGGGCCGGCCCGAGACCGAGGTGGTCGGCTCGGACGTCGCCCCCTGTCTCGCCGAGGACGGAGAACATCCGGTGGTACGGCCGGACGGTTCCGTCCGCTGGGCATACCAGACGGTCGGGCACAGTGTGGCCGGCGGCCGGCCGTGGACCCTGGTGCAGTTGCAGGACATCACCGACCGCCACCTGGCCGAGGAGGCGGTCCGTGACTCGGACCGCCTGCTGGCTGCGGTGGCGGCCGCGGCGCGCCGGATCCGTACCGGTGAGGACGCCCGTGCCACCATCGTCGCGGCGGTCCGTGATCTGGCCGCCGCCGACAACGTGTCACTTCTGGAACCGGTGACCGATTCCGGTCGCCCCGCCGCGGGTCCGGTACGCGAACTCGTGGTGACCGACGCGGCCGGCGCCGACGTGATCGGGACGCTGGTGCCGCTGGACGGTACCTCGATGACCGCCCGGGTGTTCCGCAGTGGCGAACCGATCTTTCTGACCGATCCGGCGTCGGACCCGCGGGTGTCGCCCGCGCTGCTGAAGATGATCGACGGCAGTTCGGTGCTGTGGCAGCCGGTGGTCGCCGAGGGCCGCGTGATCGGCGTGCTGGCGGTCGGCTGGCGGCGCCGGGTGGAGTCGGTGAGCGACTACCGCACCCGGGCGGTGGGCCTGCTCGCCGACGAGACCGCGCTGGCGCTGGAGCACGAGAGGCTGCTGCGCCGCCTGGAGCGGATGGCGTTCACCGACACACTGACCGCGTTGCCGAACCGGCGGGCCTGGCAGGACGCGATGGACCGCAGGCTCGCGGGCGCCGTCACGTCCGGGCAGCCGCTTACGGTGGCGATCGCCGACCTGGACCACTTCAAGCGCTACAACGACACGTACGGCCACACCGCCGGCGACGAACTGCTGCAACGGGCCGCCGCCGCGTTCTCGGCCGGTCTGCGCGACGACGACTTCCTGGCCCGCTGGGGCGGCGAGGAGTTCGTGTTCGTGCTGCCGTCGACGGACGCCGCGCAGGCGGTGTCGGTGCTGGAGCGGATGCGGGCGGCGCTGCCGGACGCGCAGACGTGCAGCATCGGCGTGGCGACCTGGGACCACCGGGAGACACCGTCGGACCTGCTGCAGCGCGCCGACGCGGCTCTGTACGCGGCGAAGGCCGCCGGCCGCGACCGCGTGCACGTCGCCGGCGGCGGGCGCCCGGCGGTCCGCAATCCGGCCGCGTAGAGCCCGGCCATCACCATCCGTCAGAGGCGGATGACTTTACGTCGATCGCTGTCTATGCTCTAGGCACCACTCGTCCCGACCGGGCGAGCTTGTCGTGCCCATCACCGGTCATCGGGGAGACGAAGCGCCGTGGAAGAACCCACATCACGCCAGACGCCCGTGCACGTCCCGCTGGATCGCGGGGCTGCGGGGAGCGTCTCGGCGATCGTCCATCGGATCATGCGCTCGGCCGCTCCGGCGGACCGGGTGGCGGCACGGGAGCGGCCTTCTGACGTCTCAGCTTTCCAGTCGGCCATCTGAGCGCCGGGCCGCGCCACCGGCCACGGCGCGGCCGCTGCGCCAGTTCGTCCTCAAGGTTCACGAGCTCTGCAATCTGGCGTGCGACCACTGTTACGTCTACGAGCACGCCGATCAGACGTGGCGCGACCGGCCGGCCACGATGTCGGTCCCGGTCGTGCAGCGGGTCGCCGCCCGCATCGCCGAACACGCCGTCCGGCACCGGCTGCCGCAGGTCGGGGTGGTACTGCACGGCGGCGAACCACTGCTGCTGGGCCCGGCCCGCCTCCGGGAGATCCTGACCGTCCTGCGGAGCACGGTCGGCGCCGCGACCGCCCTCGACCTGCGGATGCAGACCAACGGCATCCGCCTCGACGAGACGACGGCCGAGCTGCTGCTGGAGTTCGGGGTCCGGGCCGGGGTGTCGCTCGACGGTGACCGGGCCGCCAACGACCGGCACCGGCGTTACCGCAACGGGGCGAGCAGCCATGAGCGCACCCTGCGCGGGCTGGCGTTGCTGCGGTCGCCGCGCTACCGGCCCGCGTACGCCGGGATTCTCTGCACGATCGACGTACGCAACGATCCGATCGCCGTCTACGAGGCCCTGCTCGAGCAGGAGCCACCCCGGATCGACCTGCTTCTGCCCCACGCCACCTGGGACGATCCGCCGCCGCACGCCGCCGCCGGCACCACCCCGTATGCCGACTGGCTGGTGCGCCTGCACCGCCGGTGGCTGGCCGACGGCCGTCCGGTGCCGATCCGGTTGTTCGACGCGCTGCACGCCACCGCAGCCGGGCGGGACAGCGGCGTCGAATCGGTCGGCATCGACCGCGGTGAACTCGCTGTCGTGGAGACCGACGGATCCTGGGAACAGCCCGACTCGATGAAGACGACGTTCCACGGCGCCGCCGCGACCGGGCTGACCGTCTTCTCCGCCTCTGCCGACGATCTGCTGGCCACCCCGGCGATGCGCCGCCGCCAGGCCGGCCTCGACGGGCTCGGCGCCACCTGCCGCGCCTGCCCGGTGGTCACCCGTTGCGGCGGTGGCCTGTTCGCGCACCGGTTCCGGTCCGGCGCGGGGTTCGCCAACCCGTCCGTCTACTGCGCCGACCTGAAGGGACTCATCTCCGCGATGCACAGCGATCCGCCGTCCACCGTGTCCGCCGCGGCCGGCCGGTCCGCACTGCCCGGCCCGGTCCTCGACGAACTGGCCTCCGGCGGCGGTGACGGCGCCTGCATCGCCCACCTCACCGCCGCCCAGGAGTCGATCAACCGGGCATTGCTGGTCGCGGCCTCCGAATCCCTCACCGGGGCTGCCGCGGCGGCCTGGTCGCTGCTGGCCGAGCTCGACAAGGACCGGCCCGATGCGGTACGCCGGGTGCTGACCCAGCCGTTCACCCGGGCGTGGGCGGTCCGTCTCCTCAGCGGACGCGACGACCCGGCCCGGCTCGCCGACCTGGCCGCGGCCGCCGCGGTGATCGCCGGCGCCGGCACCGAGGTGGCGGTGACACCCCGGGACGGCCGGGTGCACCTGCCGACCCTGGGCACCCTGACCCTGCCGGACGCCGGCGTACCCGAGGTGCTGGTGTCCGGGACGGGCACGGTCCGCTGGCCGGACGGTGGGACCCGACTGGCACCGGACAGCCCCGGGTGGGCGCCGACCGCCTCCATCGCCCTGGACGACCTGACCGTCCGCCTCGAGGATGCCGACCCCTACCGGGACTGTCACGACTGGCCACCCGCCGGGCCGCTCACGCCCGGCGACCGGCGGGCCTGGGCGGCGTCGCTGCGGGCCGCTTGGCCGTCGGTGCTCAGCGACGCCCCCGAACAGGCGGCCGGGCTGGCCGGCGGCCTCACCACGATCACACCGCTGGTCCCGGACGGGGTGACACTGCGCAGCGCCACCTCCCGACAGGCGTACGGCGCGCTCGGCATCGCGCTGACCCCGGATCCGGCGGCGATGGCGGTGATGCTGGTGCACGAGTTCCAGCACACCAAGCTCGGCGCCGTGCTGGACCTGATCGACCTGGTCGACCCGGACGCCACCGTCCTGACGAAGGTCGGCTGGCGACCGGATCCGCGACCGGCCGAGGGCGTGCTGCAGGGCATCTACGCACATCTGGCGGTCGCCGACATGTGGCGGCACCGGGCCGCCCGCGGCGAACCCGGCGCCGGCGGCCACTACGCGACGTATCGGGAGTGGACCGCCGCCGCGATCGGCGAACTGTCCACGAGCGGTGCCCTGACCGCACCGGGCCGCCGGTTCATGGACCGCCTGGCCGCGACGATCGAGGCGTGGCCGGGGTGAGACCGGACCGGGCCGGGCTGGTGGCCGATCTGCGGGCGCTCGGCGTACCGGCCGGCGATCTGGTGGTGCACGTGTCGCTGCGCCGGGTGGGCCCGCCCGCCGGAGGCCCGCGCACGCTGCTAGAGGCGCTGCGCGAGGTGACCGGCCCGGACGCCACGATCGTGGCGCCCACGCACACCGCGCACAACTCGACGACCAGCCCGGCGTTCCGGGCCGCGACCCGTGGGATGGACGGGTCGCGGCTCGCTCGGTACCTGGACACGATGCCCGGATTCACCGCCGCCATGCCGTCCAGCGGGATGGGCGCGTTCGCCGAGCATGTACGCCTGTCACCCGGCGCGGTCCGCAGCGCCCATCCGCAGACGTCGTTCGCGGCGATCGGGCCACGGGCGGCCGAGCTGACCGGCGTTCACGATCTGAACTGCCACCTGGGCGAACGGTCGCCGGTCGGCGCCCTCTACCGGCGTGGAGCGCACGAGCTGATGATCGGCTGCGACTGGGAACGGTGCACCGGGCTGCACCTGGCCGAGGAACGGGTGCCCCGGCCACGGCGCAAGACGTACACCTGCTTCGTCGAACGCGACGGCAAGCGGGTCACCGAGCACTTCCTCGGCATCGACCACGACGACACCGACTTCGCGGCACTCGGGGCGGACCTGGACCGGACCGGTATCGCTCGCCGGGGCCGGGTGGGCCGGGCCGCCGCACTGCTGACACCGCTGCGCGGGGCGGTCGATTTTGCGGTGCGGTGGTTGACTGACAACCGTCACTGGAAGGAGGACCACACGTGACCGATCCGACGGCGGACGATCCCGGTGCACCGGTGTTCTTCCTCAGTTACTCGCGTCCCGACCGGTCCCGTTCGGTCGGTCCGCCCCGCGAGGCGAACCGCAACGTCAACCGGCTGTTCGACGACCTGAGCGAACTGGTCAACGAGCTGATCGGCTCGCCGGTCGGCGCCGAACCGGGGTTCCTGGACGTCGGCCGCGGCGGCGGCGAGCACTGGCAGCGGACGATCCTGCAGGCGATCGGCACCTGCCAGGTGATGGTGGTCCTGCTGTCCTACCCGTACCTGTTCCACAGCCGCTGGTGCGCGATGGAGTGGGACCTGTTCACGCGCCGCCGGATCGTGTCGCGTCACGGCCTGGCGCCCGGCGCGGAGAGCGCGATCGTCCCGGTGCTGTGGACGCCTTTCGAGCAGCCGCTGCCGAAACCGGTCGCCGAGGTCAACATGTTCATCCCCACCGGACTGCCCGACGAGGACTGGACCGCCCGCTACCTGTCCGACGGGCTGCTCGGCGTGGCCCGGACCGGGCAGGCGTCGATCTATGACGCGATCGTCTGGAAGCTGGCGATGCACATTCAACGCATCCACGGCAGGTACCGGGTCGAACCGGGCGTCGCGGACGGGATCGAGGGCCTGCGCACGAGCTTCACGGAGGGGACGTGATGGATCCGGCGACCACGGCACGCTGCCGCTTCTTCCTCAGTTACGCACACTCCGACCCACTGAACACCTCCGGCAACCGGGACACCGACGTCTGGGTACGCAGCTGCTTCGACGACCTGTCGGCGGCGGTCGGCGCGCTGCTCGGGGAGGACCCGGCGACCGTGGGCTTCGCCGATTACCTGCTCGCGCCGGGCACCGACTCGAAGGCGCGGCTGACCGAGCAGCTGGGCCGGGCCGAGGTGTTCGTGCCGCTCTACTCCCCCGGCTACTTCATCAAGTCGTGGCCGATGCGGGAGCGGGCGGTCTTCCTGGACCGGCTGGCGCGGGTGCTTCCCGGTGAGCCGGACGCAGCCCGCGCCCACGTGATGCCGGTGCTGTGGCTGCCGTTCCCGGACAGCGGGCGCGAGTCGGAGGTGCGTTCGGCGCTGCCGCTGGGCGCCGGGATCCCGGAGTACGCGGAGAACGGCCTGCGTGCGCTGGGGCGGCTCACGCCGTACCGCGATCTCTATGCCAAGGTCGTCGACCGCCTCGCCCACCGCATCGCCGAGGTGACGTCGCGCCGCCGGCTGCCGGCCGGCCGGGCCGTGCCGATCGACGAGGTGGCGGTGCCCGAGTTGCAGTCCACCGAGGTGCCGTTCGTGATCGCGGTGAGCGCCGCCCGTGGCGAGGCCCTCACCTGGAAGCCGCACGGGTGGGCGCTCGACAACCCGATCGCCGAGTACGCGGCCAATGTGGCCGAGCGGCTCGGCCTGCCGACCCGGGTGATCGAGCGGCCCGGCGACCTGAAGGCGCTCGACGGTTCCCCCGGCGTGGTGTTCGTGGACCCGTGGCAGCCCGGCGGGGTGGAGTCGCTGGACGTCCTGGGCGGGCACCTGCACCGGTGGACCACCCCGATCGTGGTGGCCGACAGCGGGGATCCGCGGTACCCGCGACAGGGTGCGGATCTGGTGGCCCGCACCGAGGCGCGGCTGACCGGGCTCGGCGCGGCCCGTGTGTACCGTGCGCTCGATGTGAAACAGTTGGACAACCAGATGCCGTCGGTGGTGAGTGAGGCCCGCCGTCACTTCCTCCGGCGGGCGGCCGCCCAGGCGCCGGAGGGCTTTCCCCGCCCCCGGCTCGGCGGTCTCGACACCTCGGCCCGACGTGTATTCGAGAAGAGCGACGATGACTGAGCAGCGGCCCGGCAAAGTGGTGACGTTCTACTCGTTCAAGGGTGGCACCGGCCGGACCATGGCGCTGGCCAATGTCGCCTGGATCCTGGCCGCGAGCGGCAAGCGGGTCCTGGTCGCCGACTGGGATCTGGAGTCGCCCGGCCTGCACCGGTTCTTCGCCCCGTTCGTGAAGGCGGACGCGGTGGAGACCACCGGCGGTGTGATCGACATGGTTCGCGCGTACGAGTGGCAGACGACCAAGAGCGTGGAGCGGCGGCCCGGCTGGCACGAGCACTTCGCCCGGGTCCGCAAGTACGCGTTCTCCGTCGACTGGGACCACTTCCCGCCGGGCGGCCAGCTGGACTTCCTGTCCGCCGGCCGGCAGAACCAGGACTACGCCGCGAATCTGACCGGCATGAACTGGGACGACTTCTACGAGCAGCTCGGCGGCGGCACCTTCCTGGACGCACTGCGCAAGGACATGCAGACCAACTACGACTACACGCTGATCGACAGCCGGACCGGGCTCAGCGACGTGGCCGACATCTGCACCATCCATCTGCCGGATGTGCTGGTCAACTGTTTCACCTTCAGCGAGCAGGGCATCGCGGGCGCCGCCCGGGTCGCGGCCGCCGTCGCGCAGAACAGCTTCCGGCGTGACATCCGGGTCCTGCCGGTGCCGATGCGGGTGGACCCGGCGGAGAAGGAGAAGGCGGACGCCGGGCGCCTGCTGTCGATGCAGCGTTTCCCCGCACTGCCGGCCGGGATGACCCAGTCCGAGCGGCACCGCTACTGGAACGCCGTCGAGGTGCCGTACCGGCCGTTCTACGCCTACGAGGAGATCCTCGCTACCTTCGGCGACATCCCCGGGCAGACCACGTCGATGCTCGCGGCGTACGAACGGCTCACCGCGCACATCACCGATGGTGAGGTGACCGCGATGCCGGCGATGGACGACGGTCTGCGCCTGCGGACAGCCGGCCGGTTCGCGCGGCAGGTGACCTTCGCCGAGGAGGAGGTGACCCTGCAGTACGCGCCGGAGGATCTGGCCTGGGCGGAGTGGATCGGCGGTGTGCTGGCCGCCGCGGGCCTGCGCGTGCACGACCCGAACACCACGCCGGACGTCGAACCGTCCGGGCGCCGGCTCACCCTGGTCTCGCACGCCTCGACCGGCGATCCGGCCGACGTCGTCCCCCGCAGCCGGGCCGGTTCGCAACCGCCGCTGGCCGTCTACGTCGACGACCTGTCGCCGCTGCCCGCATATCCGCTGGCGACGTCCGCCTTCATCAGCGGCAAGCCGGCCGAGCTGGCGATGGAGCGGCTGCTGCGACTGGTCGGCCGGTCGCTCGAGGACGTCGACCCCCAGGCGGTCGGCGTGCGCTATCCGGGCCGCCCGCCGGTCGTGTTCAACCCGCTGGCCCGCAACGTCCGGTTCACCGGCCGCGAGACCGACCTGCGTGACCTGCGGGCCCGGTTGCGCGGCGGCCGGCCGGTCGTCGTGTCCGGCACCACCCCGGTCGCGTTGCAGGGCATGGGCGGCATCGGCAAGACCCAGGTCGCTCTCGAGTACGCCCACCGGTTCAAGAACGCGTACGACGTGGTGTGGTGGATCGACGCCGAGCAGACCACGTTCATCGACATCAAACTGGCCGACCTCGGCAACCGGCTCGGCCTGCCGCTGCCGCAGTCGAGCGTCCTGGACTCGGCCAAGGCGGTGATCAACGCACTGGAGCAGGGCACCCCGCACCCGCGCTGGCTGGTGGTGTTCGACAACGCCGAGGACGTCGACGAGGTGCTGCCGTTCATCCCGCGCGGCGCCGGGCACGTCCTGGTCACCTCCCGCAACAGCCAGTGGGGCGAACGGGCCCAGTCGATGACGATCGACGTGTTCCAGCGCCGGGAGAGCATCACCCACCTGCGGCAGCGGGTCGGCACCATCAAGACCGAGCAGGCCGACCGGATCGCCGAGGCGCTCGGTGACCTGCCGATCGCGGTCGCCGCCACCGGCGCGTGGCTCGCCGAGACCGGTGAGCAGGTCGGCGAGTACCTGCGCCGGATCGAGCAGGAGGGCCCGGACCGCACCGTCGACCAGGTGTGGGACCTGTCGCTGGAACTGCTGCAGAAGCGGTCGTCGGCCGCGTACCGGCTGCTGCAGCTGTGTTCGCTGCTGGCCCCGGAGATCTCCCTCGACCTGATCAACAGCGACGAGATGGCCGCCGTGCTGAGCCGGTACGACCCGCTGGTCACCGAACGCCTCTACCGGCACTCGCTGGTGCAGCACATCAACCGGCTGGCGCTGCTCAAACTCGACCGGGCGCGCAGCGAGATCCAGGTGCACCGGCTGCTGCAGCACGTCGTCCGCAACCGGATGAGCACCCAGGAACTGCGCGAGGCCCGGCACGAGATCCACCTGGTGCTGGCCGGTCTGCGGCCGCGTACCGAGATCGACGACTCGCGGTCGTGGCCGCGGTTCCGCATGCTGTGGCCGCATCTGGAGGTGTCCGACGCGGCGAACTGCGACGACGAGCTGGTCCGCCAGCTGATGATCGACCGGGTGCGGTACCTCTGGTACAACGGCGGCCTGGTCGAGGGCCGTCAGCTCGGCGAGCAGATCGACCGGCGCTGGACCGAGATCCTCGCGCACACCTCCGACGAGGTGGCGGCGGCGTCGATGCGCCGCCAGATCCTGCACCTGCGCTTCAACGTCGCCAACATCCTCCGGGAGATGGCCCAGTACGAGGACGCGCGCACCCTCGACGAGCAGGTGCTCGCCGAGCAGACGGCGCTGCTCGGCCCCACCCACCCGCACACGCTGATGACCGCGGGCGGGCTCGGTGGTGACCTGCGGGCGCTGGGCCGTTATGCCGAGGCGAGGGAACGTGACGAGCGCACCTACGCCGCCTGGGTGGACCATTTCGGGGAGGACTCGTCGCGCACCCTGTCGGCGCTGAACAACCTCGCCACCACGCAGCGGCTGGCCGGCGACTTCCGGCGGGCGCGGACGCGTGACCAGGAGCTGTTCGAGCGGAACAAGAGCATCAACGGCGTCGACCATCCGCGTACCCTCGGTACCGGCACGAACCTGGGCCGTGACATGCGCGAGGCCGGTGAATACCAGGCGTCCGCCGAACTGCTGGAGGAGATCTACCGGCAGCACGACCGGGTGTTCGGGCCCACCTCGTACCGGACGCTCAGCGCCAAGGCGAACTGGGCGGTGTCGCTGGGTAGCGCGGGCCGCCCGAAACAGGCCGCGACCCTGCTCGAGGAGGCGTACGAGCAGCTCAACGAATGGGTCGGGCCGAGTCACCCGGACACCCTGGCGTGCCGGTTGAGCCGTGCCGTCAGCCTGCAGGCCATCGGTGAGGTGGACAGCGCCATCGGCGAGCTGGAGGAGGTGCGGCTCGCGTACGGCGCGAGTCTCGGCCTGCGGCACCCGCACACGCTGGTCTGCTTGAACAACCTGGCGGCCGCGCACCGGGCCAAGGGCGATCTGAGCAAGGGCCTGACGTTCGCCCGTAAGGTGGCGCGGGAGCTCGGTGAGGTGCTGGGCGCCACTCATCCGTACACGCTGGCGGCGGAGCTGAACCTGGCGGTGCTGCACGCCGAGACCGGGGAACTGCGGACCGCCCTGCAGATGATCGAGCCGACGCTGCGCACCCACCGTGAGGTGCTCGGTCCGGACCACCCGGACACTCTGCGCTGCGCGGCGAACCGGGCACTGATGCGCCTCGCCGCCGGCCAGTCCGCCACCGACGACGGCGATGTGGGCGACCGCCTGACCCATGCCCTGGGCAGATCCCACCCGGCGGTGATCGCCCTCGAGGAGGGCCGTTACCTGCACCGGATGCTCGACCCGCACCCCTACTGATCCGGCCGAAAAGAAATCGGCCGGGGAACAAACGTGGGCCTCGCGCAATTCGCACGAGGCCCACAATTCTTTGACTACCGGCGCGACCCGAGTTCCAACAGTAATTCCGCTACGAAAACGGCGGGAATCGTTTCGCCGCCCCGGGCGGATTTCGTCGGCACTCTCGCCGGCTCGGCGATGAAGTCGGCGCCCTGAACCGCCTGGCTGGACGCGGCGGGCGGAGATCACCAGCGCTGCGCGGCCGGCATGGCACGCCACCAGCCTGCTTGACTGGCAATTGGCCGGCCTCTGGCGATATCCTACCCCGACGCTCGCCCAGCCGCGGGTTCACCTGCGGGCTTTGCTGGATCGAGTGACAGGACCGGGTCCGGTGACAGTGGAATGAATACCGGGCCCGGTTCGCCTTTTCCCTTTCATTGACGTGGTCGGAATATGGGGACGGGTAGCGCGGTCACTCATTCGAATATCCGGTTGTCGAGCTTATTGATTTCACCAAAACCTCCATCTGCCGTCCCGGGGACAACACCCGGGGCGCGGTACCGGAATCGGTACGGCGGCAGCATCGTCTTCTTCTTCGAGGGATCGTGTCAAGTCAACTCACGGGGGCAACACCGAACATTTCTTCTCGAGTCACCTCACCGATCTTGCAGACCGTCCAGTATGCTCAGGGGTTTTCTTCGCAATTGATCAGCACCATGACCGCATTGCTGATCCTGTAGATACAAAACCCACGAATTTAGCATCGCAAGCGAACCCGTAGAGCGACTCATCCGGAATTCTTCCCGGTTTCGCGGGGACGAGACGCCGTCCCGCGACCGGCCGGCCGGACCAGCGACCTGGACGCTGTCAGCGCCGGGCTGACTCCGCTCCACAGGTCAACGTGTCGCCGCACTACGCGACGCGTCCAACCCCCGGGTGCTGCTCCGTGCCACCCTCGAGGAACTGCTCCCGCTCGACGAGCAGCGCCGCATGAGCCTTCGGGTGATGACCGCCTACTACGCGTGGAGCCTCACCGATCCCGCGCTCGCCGCAGTCTTCCTGCACCCGGAACACCCACTGGAAGACCTGGTCGGCGCCCTGATCACGGCGGCGGGCGCGCGACCCACGATCGACTCCGCCGAGGAGGCGAACCTGCTCGTCGGCGGCATCAGCGGGCTCGGGCTGGACCCGCTGCACCGGCGCCGTACCCGAGCGGACGTACGACGCACCCTGGACTACCACCTGCATCGCATCCTGGCGGAGCGGCCATGACCGACAGCTCTCCACACCTGCTGCGGGAAAACCGTCGTCGCCCGGTCAGCGCCGGACAGTGGCCAGACGGTGGTCGGCGACCAGCCAGTTCAGCACTTCGGGAAGGACCTCGACGGCGCCGAAGTGGGCGGTCGACTCCTGGACCCGGATCTCGGCTTGCGGGATGCGCTCGGCCAGCCATCGGGCGTGGCTCACCGGCGAGAAGTTGTCGTCGGCACCGTGCCACAGCAGAACCGGGCCGCGGATGTCGGTGAGCTGGAAGCCCCAGCCGGACCGGAAGGCGGCCACGTCGTCGATCCAGCCGAAGGGCCCCTGGGTGAACGCCTCGACATAGGTCTCGGTGAGGAGTCTGCGGATCGCGATGTCGTCGACGACCTGACGGTCCGGAGCGGTCATCTGACGGCGCAGGTTGTCGACCATGAACTCGGGGTCGCGGCGGGCCCGGTCAGCCAGCAGGCGCAGGCGTTCGACGTGTTTGGGCCAGTCGTTCTCGGCCGTCTCGTACTCGCGGACGTTGCCGTCGGTCATGCCGCTGAGCCAGTCGAGGCCCTCGGCGTCGGACGGGGCGAGACCGACCAGGACCGCGGTCCGGCTGACCCGCTCGGGCAGCAGCGCGGCGGCGGCCAGCGCGTGCGGGCCCCCACCGGACCGGCCGACCACCGAGAACCGCTCGGTGACCCCGAGGGCGTCGGCGATGTCGGCGATGTCGTAGGCGGCGTCGGCGACGGATCGTTTGGGTTTCGGGCTGGAACCGCCGTAGCCCGGCCGGTCGTAACAGATCAGCTGGATCCCGAGCCGGTACAGCACACTGCCGCGGGGTTTCGGGCCGATCCGGCTGCCGGGCGAACCGTGCAACAGGAACACCGGAGAGCCGTCCGGGTGACCGGTGACGTCGAACGTGAGGACGCGGTCGTCGCGGGTCTCGATCTGATGTCGGCTCACCCGGTCCTGGGACACGCGACCCCCTGCCATCGATCGACGTCGCGCTACCGCGACAATGCCAGCGTATTTCATTCACGGTCGTCACCGGAACGGTACGAAAGACCTCCGATTACGGCCCGATTCTGGCACGACCGGGATTTCCCGCGCGTGAAATCCCGGCTGCGCCGCACGGTAGTACGTGGCAGGTCCCCCGGAGGTTCGACATACGGTAACGATCCTGACCGACAGAACGGATCATCCAGTGCCGGGAAGTGCGAAGCAGCTTCAGGACATTCTGTGGCGGGCGGCCGACAAGCTGCGCGGGACGATGGACGCCGCCCGGTTCAAGGAGTTCGTCCTGGGACTGGTCTTCCTCAAGTACGTGTCGGACGCGTTCGCCGAACGCCACGCCGAGCTCGGCGAGGACCCGGCGGCCTATCGCGCGGAGAACGTCTTCTGGGTACCGCCGGACGCCCGCTGGGATCGGCTGACCGGCGACGGCGCCGGACTGGACGCGGCGATGGACGCGATCATGCGGGCCAACCCGGCACTGTCCGGGGTGCTGCCGAAGATCTTCGGCCGGGACCACGTCGACCAGGACCGGCTGCGGGAGCTGACCGCACTGATCGGCGGCGCGCGGTTCACCGGCCACGGCGGGCGGCCGGCACGTGACGTCCTCGGTGAGGTGTACGAGTTCTTCCTGGAACGGTTCGCCCGTGCCGAGGGCAAGCGGGCCGGCGAGTTCTACACGCCCGCCGGGGTGGTGAAACTGCTGGTGGCGGTGCTGCAGCCGTACCACGGCCGGGTCTATGACCCCTGCTGCGGCTCGGGTGGCATGTTCGTGCAGGCGGGACGCGAGCACACCGGCGACATCACGGTGCACGGCCAGGAGGCCAACGAACGGACCTGGCGGCTGGCGAAGATGAACCTGGCGATCCACGGCATCGACCCGTACGGCCTCGGCGACCGCTGGGCCGACACGTTCGCCGACGACCGGCATCCGGATCTGCGCGCCGACTTCGTGCTGGCGAACCCGCCGTTCAACATGAGCGACTGGTCGCGGCGCGAGGACGATCCGCGCTGGGTGTACGGCACTCCCCCGCGCGGCAACGCGAACTTCGCCTGGTTGCAGCACATCATCGCGCGGCTCGGCGAGCACGGGAGCGCCGGTGTGGTGCTGGCGAACGGCTCGATGTCGGCGCGGACCGCCGGTGAGGGCGCCATCCGCCGGGCGATCGTCGAGGACGACCTGGTCACGTGCATGGTGGCGCTGCCGGCGAACCTGTTCCGGACCACCGCGATCCCGGCGTGCGTGTGGTTCCTGTCCCGGGACAAGCCGCCGCACACGCGCGGCCGGGTCCTGTTCGTCGACGCGCGCGGACTCGGCACCATGCTGGACCGCACCGAGCGTGTCCTGACCGACGCCGACATCGCCCGGGTCGCCGGCACCTTCCACGCCTGGAAGACGACGACCGGGTACGAGGACACGCCCGGTTTCTGCCGGTCGGTGCCGCTCGAGGAGATCGCCGCACAGGATCACTCGCTGAGTCCGGGCCGCTATGTCGGCGCCGCCACGGCCGGGCCGGGCGCCGAGCCGCACGCCGATCGGGTCGCCCGGCTCACGAAGGTCCTGCAGGAGCGCCTGGACGAGTCGCGCCGGCTCGAGGCGGTGCTGCGCGAGCAGCTCGGACTGCTCGGATGAGTCTTCGTCCGTACCGCGAGCTGGTCTCGTTCGCCCGTGGCGGTGGCTGGGGCGCCGACCGGCCGCTCGACGGCCACGACCGGGTGGCGGTGATCCGCGGCACCGACTTCGCGGCGGTGCGGGCCGGCCGGATCGACGCCGTGCCGCACCGCTGGGAGAAACGGTCGGTTCTGCCGCAACGGCTGTTGCGGCCGGGTGACGTACTGCTCGAGATCTCCGGCGGCAGCGCGGCCCGCGGCCAGTCGACCGGCCGCAGCCTGTTCGTCGACGCTGAGCTGCTGTCCTGGTTCGATCATCCGGTGATTCCGGCGAGCTTCTGCCGGGTGCTGCGCTTCGACAGCGCGCTCGTCGAGCCGCGGTACGCCTACTACGGCCTGCTCGACATGTACCTGTCCGGGCGGGTCCGGGCGTACGAGATCCAGTCGACCGGGATCAGCAACTTCCAGTTCGACGGTTTCCTCGACGCCGAACGGCTTCGTGTGCCGCCGCTGCCCGAACAGCGCCGTGTCGTGGCGCTGCTCGGTGCCCTGGACGACCGGATCGCCGGCGGCGACCGGGTGGTGAACGCCTGCGAGGACCTGCTCCGGGCCGAGTTCGACGCGCTGGGCGTCACCGCGCCGGGCGGGACCGTGCCGGTCACCGAGCTGGTCGAGTTCAACCCGCGAACCCCGCTGCCGGACCGGGACGGCGCCGCCTACGTCGACATGGCCGCCCTGCCCACCCGGGTCGCGGCGATCCGCCACTGGACCCGGCGGCCGCCGAGGACCGGTAGCCGGTTCCGCAACGGTGACACCCTGCTCGCCCGGATCACCCCGTGCCTGGAGAACGGCAAGACCGGCTACGTCGACTTCCTCGCCGACGACGAGACCGGGGCCGGGTCGGGCGAGTTCGTCGTGCTGCGGGCCCGGCCCGGGGTCCCGCCGCACCTGCCGTACTTCCTGGCCCGCGACGAGCGGTTCCGTGCTCACGCGATCCAGCGGATGGCCGGGTCCACGGGCCGGCAGCGGGTGCACGCCGCCGACCTCGCGGACTTCCGGATCACCGTGCCCGGTCCCCGGGAGCTGGCTGCTTTCGGGAACCGGGCCGGTGCGGCCTTCGCGCACGCCGCGGCGCTGCTGGCCGAGTCCCGGTCCTTGACGGAACTAAGGGACGTACTGCTGCCGGAACTGATGTCGGGTCGTCAGAGCCTGCCGGCGCCCGCGCCCGCCTGCACCAGCGACGGCACCGACGACGCCGGATCCAGCGTGTACGCGTAGTAGCCGCGCGGCTCGGCCACCGTGCCGCCGGCCTGGCACGTGCCGGAGGAAATGAACTGGTTGGCGCGCTGCACCAGCCGGCCGGGTCCGCTGTCGGCGTACCCGCTCGTGGAGAAACACGGGTACGGGACCGCGGTGAACGCGTTGCCCTCCACGACGACACCGGCGTTCATGGTCGACGCGACGCCGTACAACGCGTTGCCGTCGAAGAAGTTGTTGTAGACGTGCACCGGCTCACCGAACCGGACCCGGGGATGCCGCTGCCGCGAGCCGTCGAACCAGTTGTGGTGGATGCTGACCTTGAGGTGGCCGATGTCGGTGGACGAGGCGCCGTCGGAGTGCCCGATCAGCATGCTCTTGTCGGTGCCGTCGAAGTGGTTCCACGACACCGTCACGTAGTCGGAGCCGCGCACGATGTCGATCGACCCGTCCACCGGTGTGCGGAAGGTGTTGTGGTGGATCCAGATGTGGTGCGACTGCTGGCCGACGTTGATCGCGTCGTCCTCGGCGTCGACGAACGTCAGATTCCGCACGATCACGTTGTACGACTTGTAGAAGTCGAAGCCGCCACCACGGATCGTCGGGTTGGAGCCGATGCCGACGATCGTCTTGTTCGGGCGTACGCCCTGTTTGCTCGTGATGTCGATGGTCCCGGACACCTGGATGGTCATGTGCCCGACCGTGTCGATGGCGTCGAGGAGCTCGTCGGTGGTGTCGACCGTGACGGTCGGCCCGGCGATCCCGCCCGTGGTGGTGGTCAGGCCGAGCGCGGCGACCGACGCGAAGCCGTCGACCGCCGGCGCCGCCTGCGCCGGAGTCGCCGCCACCAGGATGGATGCGGCCGCCAGCACGGAAGCGAGGACGATTCTCATCGGCCGACCCCCGCTCCCGCGGTGACCAGCGCCGGCACGTTCGCGGCCGGGTCGAGCGTGTAGGAGTAGAAGGTGCGCGGCTCGGTCACGGTGCCGCCGGCCTCGCACACGCCGGAGTTGACGAACACGTTGGCCCGCTGGACCAGGCGGCCCGGGTTGCTCTCGGCGTAACCGCCGGTCGAGTGGCACGGGAACGCCACGTTCTCGAAGTAGTTGCCCTCGGCCACGACTCCGGCGTTCTCGGTGGACGCGATGCCGTACGCGCCGACGTTGTCGTAGTAGTTGTTGTAGACGTGCACCGGCTCGCCGAAGCGGACCCGCGGGTGCCGCTGGTTGGAGCCGTTGAACCAGTTGTGGTGGTAACTGACCCGCAGGTAGCCGATGTCGTCGCGGTAGTTGTCGGAGTGGCCGAGCAGCATGGTCTTGTCGGTGCCGCGGAAGACGTTCCACGAGACCGTGACGAACGTGGACTTGCGCTTGATGTCCAGCGAGCCGTCATAGCCGGGGCCGAACTCGTTGTGGTCGATCCACACGTGGTGGGCGCCGTTGGTGACACTGATCGAGTCGTCGTCCGCGTCGGTGAACCTGATGTTGCGGATGATCACGTTGTTGCCGGGCCGGGTGGTGGTGCCCAGTTGCAGGCCTCCGCCGATGATCTCGGCATTCGAACCGACACCGAGAATGCTCTTGTTGGCGACGACGGTGATCATGCTGCTCGCCGCGATCCGGCCGGACACCATGATCGTGTACGGGGTGTTGGCGCCGGCATACTGCGCGAGCTGGGCGGCGGTCGTCACGGTGACGGTGGGGCCGGCCGCGCCGCCGGTGGTGCCGGACAGCCCGAGCCCGGCGACCGAGGCGAAGCCGTCCGGGGCACCGGGTGGGGCGGCCGCGGCGGCGGTGGCCGGCAGTGGCAGCGTCGCCACCAGGGCGAGGCCGAGAACGGTGGGGATGAACCGTTTCATGGCGGGGTCACACCTTTCCGACGCCGGCACCGGCCGGCACGATCGTGGGCACCGACGAGGCCGGGTCCGCGGTGTAGGCATAGAACGTGCGCGGGTCGGTGACCGTCCCGCGTACCTCGATGGCGTGGTTGCAGTCGACCAGGATGTTGTCGCGCTGGACCATGCGGCCGAGCGGGCCGCTGAAGGCGACCCGGCCCGGGTTGTTGACGCTGTAGAAGTAGTTGCCCTCCACGAACAGTCCGGCGTCGTTGGTCGAGGCGATGCCGTAGCTGTTGTCGCGGAAGTAGTTGTTGTAGACGTGCACGAGCGGCGCGAACCGTACCCGGGGGTGTCGCTGGTCGGAGCCGTCGAAATAGTTGTGGTGATAGGTGGTGCGCAGCCGCCCGTTGTCCTGGGCGCCGTTGTCGTCGTCGTGGCCGAGCAGCAGCGTCTTGTCGTGGTCGTGGAACCTGTTCCAGGAGACGGTGACCAGGTCGGAACCGCGTTTGATGTCGACCGCCCCGTCGTCGCCGTCGGAGAAGTCGTTGTGGTCGATCCAGATGTGATGGCTGAACATCTGCACGTTGATCAGGTCGTCGGAGGCGCCGGACATCCGCAGGTTGCGGATGATCACGTTCTGCACGGCGTTCGCCGGCGGTGTGGTCAGGTCGTCGTCGACGGGCAGGCCGATGTTCAGGCCGCCGCCGACGAGAGCCGCGGTCGAGCCCAGCCCGATGATCGTCTTGTTCGAGGAGACCGGGTGCATGCCGTCGTTCGAGCCCCGGGGCAGGGTGATCGTGCCGGAGACCTGGACGATGTACGGGCCCGGCCGGGAGATGTGGTCGAGGAAGGCGGCGGCGGTCGACACCGTGACGACCGGTCCGCCGGCGCCACCGGTGGTGGTGGAGCGGCCGTACCCGGCGACGGTGGCGAAGCCGTCCGGGCCGGACGGTGCGGCCGTCGCCGCGCGGCCCGCGACGGCGGGTGCGACGACGGCTCCCGCCGCGGCGGCGAGGAGGGTCCTGCGATGCATGTCGGGCTCCTTGAGGGGCGGAGTGCGGGCGGGACGGCGTTGCGGCCGTCCCGCCCAGAACCGTCAGACCGTGATGCGCCCGGCGCCGGCGCCGGCGGTCACGCTCGCCTTGACGCCTGAGGCGGCGTCGCGGGTGTACTCGTACGGGATGGCGGCCACGTCACCGGCACTCTCCGGTGCCCCGGAGCCGACGAAGACGTTGTCGCGCTGCACCAGGTCACCGGGGCCGCTCTCGGCGTAGCCGACGGCGGTGGGCCGGGTGACGTTCTCGAAGTAGTTGCTCTCCACCAGCACGCCGGCGCCCATGGTGGAGGCGACGCCGTAGTCCGCGCCGTTGTAGTAGTTGTTGAACACGTGCACCGGGTCGCCGAAGCGGACCCGCGGGTGCCGCTCCTTGCTGCCGTCGAACCAGTTGTGGTGGTACGTGACGCGCAGCTTGCCGCGGTCGGCGGTGTGCCCGTCGTCGTGGCCGAGCAGCATGCTCTTGGTGTGGTTCTGCACCCGGTTCCAGGACACCGTGACGAAGTCGGACTCCCGCTTGATGTCGAGCGCGCCGTCGTACCCGCCGTCGAAGGTGTTGTGGTCGAGCCACACGTTGGTGGAGCCCTGCACGTTGATCGCGTCGTCGTCCCAGCCGCGGAAGGTGAGGTTGCGGACGATGACGTTGCGGGCGCCGCTGATGTTGAGGCCGTTGTCCAGGACGGCGCCGCTCTCGCCGAGGACCGTCTTGTTGGACCGGACGTCGTTCATCTTGTCCGGCATGGTGAGCGTCCCGCGGACCCGGATGATCAGCGGCGAGGAGGACTCCAGGGCGTCGGCGAGAGTCTGCCCGTCGCTGACGGTGACGGTCTGCCCGCCGGCGCCGCCGGTGGTGCCGCCGTTCTGAGTGGCCCATCCGACGAGTCCGGGCGCGGGCTGCGGGTCCGGGTCGGTGGGGTCCGGCGTGGGCGTCGTCGGGTCGGGGTCCGGCACGCCGATCCGGCCGGCGCCGGCCTGCGTGGTGACGGCCGCCTTGACCCGGGCGCACGGCAGGAGGGTGTAGGCGTACGGGACGGGGGTGACGCTGCCGCCGGCCTGACCGGCGCCGGAGTTGACGAAGCAGTTGTCGCGGGCCACGATGCGGCCCGGCCCGGAGGAGGCCTCACCGAGGTGGTACGGGTCGTCGACGTTCTCGAACGAGTTGCCCTCGACGATCACGCCGGCGTCCTCGGTGGAGGCGATGCCGTAGTCGCCGGTGTCGTTGTAGTGGTTGTTGTAGACGTGCACCTGGTCACCGAACCGGACGCGGGGGTTGCGCTGCCGCGTGGCGTCGAACCAGTTGTGGTGGTAGCTCACCTTGAGCCGGCC
Source organism: Actinoplanes sp. NPDC023801 (assembly GCF_040639655.1). Classification (NCBI taxonomy): domain Bacteria; kingdom Bacillati; phylum Actinomycetota; class Actinomycetes; order Micromonosporales; family Micromonosporaceae; genus Actinoplanes; species Actinoplanes sp. NPDC023801. The sequence continues at coordinate 34,936 of NZ_JBFAAI010000016.1, forward strand.
GACGTCCTGGGCGGCGTTGTTGTCGTCGTGTCCGAGCAGCATGTTCTTGTCGGTGCCGTCGGCGTGGTTGTAGGAGACCGTGACGTACGACGAGCCGCGCTTGATGTCCACGCCGCCGTCCGAGCCGGTGGTCCAGGTGTTGTGGTCGATCCAGATGTGGTGGCTGAACATCTGCACGTTGATCGCGTCGTCCGGCCAGCCGCTGAACCGCAGGTTACGGATGATCACGTTGTTCACCGCGTTGGCGGGCGGCGCGGTGACCGCGTTGTCGATCGGCAGGCCGATGTTCAGGCCGCCACCGGTGATGGTGGCGCCGGAGCCGAGCCCGATGATCGTCTTGTCGGAGCTGACGTCGTGCATCGGACCGGGCAGGGTGATGGTGCCCTGCACCTGTACGACCAGCGGGCCGGGCCGGGCGATCGCCTCGGTGAAGGCGGCCGCGGTGCTGACCGTGACGGTCGGTCCGCCGGCGCCGCCCGAGGTACCGTTCTGGCCCCACGCGTTCACCGAGGCCCAGCCGTCGGCGACGTTGGGCCCGGGCGGCGGCTCCTCGGTCGGAGTGGTGCTGACCGAACCGGAGGGGTCCGGGGAACCACCCGTGGTCACCTGCACGTCGTCGAAGTTCGCGCTGGTGTAGAAGGTCGCGACCCCGATCCGGCCGCTGCTCCAGCGGGTGTCGGTCGCCTCGGTGAGCAGGGCGCCGTTGACGTACCCGCGCAGTGTCGACCCGCTGACCTCCAGCTTGAGGGTGTACCAGGTGCCTGCCGCGACCGCGACGGACGCGGTGTCCAGCGTGGCCGAGGACCCGCCGTCGAGGCGTTTGAGCTCCACGGTGTTGTTGGACCGCAGCGCCAGGTAGTAGTAGCTGGTGCTGCTCTGCACCCGGGCCAGCACCGCGGCGAAGCGGTTGCTGCCGTTGAACGCGGTCGGTTTGACCCGAGCCTGGACGGCGTAGTCGGTCCAGCTCGCCGTGCCGGTCACCGCCCGCGCGTCACTGCTGGTGCCGCCCTGGCGGTAGACCCGGGAGCCGTCGGTGGCCACCGACCAGCTACCCCCGTTGGTGCTCCAGCCGGACGCGTTGCCGTCCTCGAAGTCGTCGCTGAGCAGGGTGGCCGCGTGCGCGCCGGTCATCATCCCGAGCAGCAGCGTCGCGGCGGCCACTCCAGCGCCCATAGCCGCAATGAGTCCTTTTCGTGCCGACATGTCAGAGCCTCCCTACGCCTGCGCCGGCGGTGACGATCGACTTCACCTGGTTGGGGTCGTCGAGGGTGTAGCTGTAGAAGTTGGACGGCTCCTGCACGGTCCCGGAGCAGTCGGGTGTCCCGGACTCGCCCACGAAGACGTTGTTGCGGGCCACGCAGCGGCCGGCCGGTCCGGCGTACGTGTTGGTGACCGGCTCCTCGACGTCCTCGAAGTAGTTGCCCTCGACCACGCAGCCGGCGTTGTTCTGGCAGGCCACCCCGGTGTCGGTGTTGTAGACGTAGTAGTTGTTGTAGATGTGGACCGGGTCGCCGAACCGCACCCGCGGGTTGCGCTGCGGGGTCCGGTCGAACCAGTTGTGGTGGTACGTCACCCGGAGCCGCCCGGTGTCCTGGGCCCCGTTGTTGTCGTCGTGGCCGAGCAGCATGTTCTTGGTGTGGTGGTGGGTGCGGTTCCACGACACCGTGATCAGCGACGAGCCCCGCTTGATGTCGATCAGTCCGTCGTAGCCCTGGGCCAGGTCGTTGTGGTCGATCCAGATGTGGTGGCTGAACATCTGCACGTTGATCGAGTCGTCGCTGGCGCCGCGGAACGACAGGTTCTGGATGATCACGTTGTTGACGGCGTTCGCGGGCGGCGTGGTCACACTGGAGGCGGGCAGCCCGATGTTGAATCCGCCGCCGGTGATCCCGGCCGTCGCGCCGACGCCGACGATGGACTTGTTGCTGGTCACGTCGTACATCCCGGCCGGCAGGGTGATGGTGCCGACGACGCAGATGGTCAGCGGGCCGGTCGTGGCGATCGACGACAGCAACTCGGCCGCGGTGTCGACCTGGACGGTCGGTCCGCCGGCGCCGCCGGTCGTTCCGGCCGCGAACCCGGTCGCCGTGCCGGTGACCGCGCACCCGCCGGGCGGCGGCGGGGTCGGCGAGGTCGCCGACACCGACGGTCCGGGGCCGGGCGTGGTGGTGTCCACCGCGACGTCGTCGAAGGTGGCGCTCGCCGAGGCCGTCACCAGCCCGATCCGGCCGGAGGCGAACGCGTTGTCGGTGGCCTGGACGACCTGCACGCCGTCGACCCGGCCGGTCAGCGTGTTGCCGTTCACGGTGAGTGCGAGGGTCCGCCAGGAGGCGGTGCCGGTGACCGTGCCGGTGGCCAGAGCCGTGGCCGTGCCGCCGGAGACCCGCTGGAGCTGGGCCCCGGCCGCGGTCAGGACGAGGGTGTAGTACTGGCTGGTGGACTGGGCCCGGGCCGCCACCCCGGCGGTGCCGGTGGTCTTCACCCGTGCCTGGACGGTGTAGTCGGTCCACGAGGTGCTGCCGGCCAGGGCGCGGGCGTTGCCGCTCGTCGTGGACTGCCGGTACGCGGGGCTGCCGTCGGTGACGATCGACCAGGCGCCGCCGTTACGGCTCCAGCCGTCGGCGTTGCCGTCGTCGAAGGTGTGGCCGAACAGTGGCTGGGCCCGTGCCGGAGTGCCGACGACCGAGCTGACCAGCACGGCCGAGACGGCCACCGCGACACCGGTGGTGAGCCAACGAACTCTTCTCATGGGAGATCCTTGCGCCGTTGGGGGAGAACGGGACGGGCGCGCGGAGTCGCCACGCACCGCGGCGTGGAATACAGCGGGAATGGCTTGCGTGTAACCTCCGCGAAACCTTGGGCCGACCATAAAATTGCCATCCGAGCACGTCAATGCCTTTGCGTTTGCAGGAATGTTGCAGTGCACCCACTGCGAAGCCTGACGCATTGACTTGCTTCGACCGGTGCCGTAAGTTCCCGCCAGGAAAGCGCATTCCCCCATGTCGTGGCCGCCCCGGGCCGCTTGCGCTAAAGGAGATCCCCATGCGAATCAGGAATGTGCTGGCCGCGGCGGCCGCCGTGGCCATAACGGCGGCAACGATCGCCGGAATCCACACTCCCGCATCCGCGGCCACGACCACGCTCTATGTCGCAACGAACGGCAACGACGGTAACGCCGGCACCCAGGCGGCACCGCTCGCCACCATTCAGAAGGCCATCAGCCTGATCACCGCGGGCGGCACCGTCTCGGTGCGCGGCGGCACCTACGCGCTGACGAGCAACATCCAGATCACCAGGAGCGGCACCGCGTCGGCACCGATCACCCTCACCGCGTACGGCTCCGAGCGCGTCGTCATCGACGGCGAGGCACTCGGCTACACCCCGGGCGCCGTCGGCTCCACGATCCCGGCCGCCCAGCGCGGCGCGATCCACATGGAGGCGTCCTGGTGGCGGCTGGCCGGACTCGAGATCATCCACGGCCCGTACGGCATCTACTGCGCCGGATGCAACAACAACACCTTCGACCGGATCGTCACCCGCGACAACTACGAGACCGGCTTCCAGTTGCAGGGCGCCTCGGCGAACAACCGGATCCTCAGCCTGGACAGCTACGGCAACCGCGACCCGCGCAAGAACGGCGAGAGCGCCGACGGCCTCGGCATCAAGGAGGGCAGCGGCAGCGGCAACGTGGTCCGCGGCGCCCGCCTGTGGAACAACGTCGACGACGGCTTCGACGCGTGGATGTTCACCTCGCCGATCACGATCCAGGACACGGTCGCCTACGGCAACGGCTACAACCGCTGGTCCATCCCGAGCTTTTCCGGCGACGGCAACGGCCTGAAGCTCGGCGGAAGCGGCGGTACCGGCCCGGCCGCCGCCCACGCCGTCTCGAACACCTTCGCCTTCAGCAACGCCGCGCACGGCTTCACCGACAACGGCAACACCGGCGCCATCACCATCAACCGCAGCACCGCCTGGAAGAACGCCAAGACCGGCTTCGACGTCGACGGCGGCTCCACCACCCGGCTGACCGCCAACCTCGCCGCCGGCAACAAGACGTCGGTCGCGCTCGGCTCCTCCACCGCCTCCGGCAACTCCTGGAACATCGGCGGCACCTGGACCTTCGTCTCCATCGACCAGTCCACCATCACCGGAGCCCGCAACACCGACGGCTCGATCCGCTCCTCGAGCTTCCTGGTCCCGGCCAACGGCACCGCCGTCGGAGCCCGGATCTGACGCCCGCCTTGGCGAGCCCTCGCCAGCCGCCTGACTGACCTTCTTCCAGATCGCCTCGCCCGTCGACAGCCCTGTCAGCCGCTACGCCACTGTACCGTCCGGACGGTACAGTGGCGGGTATGGGAACTGCACGGGAACGGATTCTGGACGCGGCCGAGGAGCTGATCACCTCAGGCCAGGTGCCGCCCGCGTTGGACGCGGTGGCGGCGGCGGCCGGCGTCAGCAAGGGTGGGCTGCTCTATCACTTCGACAAGCAGTCCCTGCTGCGGGCTTTGGTGACCCGCGCGGTGCAACGGTTCGACGAGCGGCTGACAGCGGCCGCAGCGGACGGGATGATGGCGGCGGCCTGGCTGCGGTTGTCGGTACCGGCGCCCGACGAGCGCGCGATGTATCGGGCGATCATGTCGATGATGAGACTGACCACCACCGGCGAGCTCGACCTGCCGGAGGAGGTGGGCGACGCCGAACAACGCTGGCAGCGGATGCTGGCCACCGAGCTGGGCGATCCGGTCCGGGCCCGGCTGGTACGGCTCGTCGGCGACGGGCTGTTCATGGCCGCGCTGACCGGTCCGCCCCCGACCTCCGACGAGGTCGAAGAGCTGCTCGATCACCTCGGTGTGCGCACCGCACCCGGCAAGGCAAGGCCGTGACAGCCGCGCTGCTGGCCGGTGTCGCCGGCCTGGCCCTGCTCGACGCGCTGAACCCCGCGACGATCGCGGGAGTGGCATTGCTGCTGCTCGCCCCGATGACACACCCCGTCCGAGCCGCGGCCGGTTTCGTCACCGGCGCCTATCTGACGGTCTTCATGCTGGGGGCCGTGGTGTACGTCGGCGCCGATGTAGCCGCTGACGCCGCCGGCGACGGCCTGGTCTGGGTGCGCCGGTTCGCGTTCACGATGGCAGCGGTGGCCCTGGCCGTCACCGGGGTGCGCCGGCTACGCGCACGGATCCGACCGGCGGTCACCGTGCCCCGCTGGGTCAATCCGCTGAGCGCTGCCGCTCTCGGACTGGTCATGACCGGGGCCGACCTGCCCAACGCCTTCCCGTACTTCATCGCCATCGAACGGATCGTCAACGCTGACATCGGCACCACTCGATCATTGGTGATCATCGCCGGGTACGCGCTGGTCTATTGTCTGCCGTGCCTGCTCCTGCTCATCGCCGGCGCCACTCGCGGCGACCGGGTCCGCCGCCGCCTCGGCGGCCTCTACGAACGACTCGGCGCGGAGAAGAAACAGCCACGCAGCGTTCCCATCGCGGCCGGCTACCTCATCGCGGCCGCCGGCGTACTCACCATCGCCGTCCTGGCATGAACAACGTTGGTGGCACACCGGAACCGTCCACGCCGCATGGGCAGCGGGCCGGGCGGGTAGGGACGCCGGTGTGACGGCTGAGCGTTCCTCGAAGCGGGCCGCGGTGCGCTGGCAGCGGTTGAGGCAGCGCGTCGGCTGGCTCGATCATCTGGTCCGCGCCGGGGCGCGCTACGACGAGGCCGACGGTGGCCGGCTGGCCGCCGCGGTGACGTACTACGCCTTCTTCGGCACCTTCGCGGCCTGGCTGATGGGCTTCGCCGTCTTCGGGTTCGTCCTGGACGATCCGCGGGTCCTGCAGGCGGTGGAGAACTATCTCGCGCAGGATCTGCCCGGTCTGGATGTGCGGGCGTTACGGGACGCCCGGACCACCGTCGGGGTCGTCGCGCTCATCGGCCTGCCGATCACCGGATGGTTCTGGACCGACGCGTTCCGCTCGTCGATCCGCCGGATCTGGCAGCTGCCGGAGTACCCCGGCCGGCTCGTGAGCCGGGTGCTCGTCGACCTTGCCGTGATGCTCGGCCTCGGCCTGCTGCTGGCCGCCTCTCTCGCGGTGGCATACGCGACAACCGTCGCCGCCGGCCGGATCGCCGAGGTGGCCGACGCCGGTGACGAACTGAACCGGACGATGCTCACGGTCGTCGGGTTCCTGGTGGGCACCGGCGTGAACACGGCCCTGGCCTGCGGCGCGCTGACCGGCCTGCCCCGCATCCGGATGTCGTGGCGCCGCCTGCTCGGGCCGGCGGTGCTGACCGGGGTGGCCATCGAGTTACTCAAAACGCTCGGCAGGTTCTACGTCCGGGCCATCGAGACCAATCCGGTGTACGGGCTGGTCGCCGGTTCGGTCGGACTGCTCGTCCTGCTGAACGCCGTGAACCAGCTGCTGCTGTTCGCCGCCGCTCTCACCGCCACCGGTACCGCGGGCAGCCCGTCCGATCTCGCCACCCGCCAGCCGCGTCCGCGCCAACCGGAAGCGCGCAAGCCGAGCCCGGGCGATCCGGACGCGAGCCGGCCGGGCCCATCCAAACCGGATGCGGACCAGTCGGGCCCGAGCAGGCCGGATGCACGCGAGCCGAGCCCGAGCAAACCGAATGCGGGCCAGCCGGACCCGAGCGAAGCGGCGGCCTCGGCCACGGATTGATCGCAGCTTCCGATCCCGGGACGGCGGCGGCACCCGCCCGGCCGGGAACTCATGCCGGGTGGCGCGCCAGCCGATCTACGCTGGCCCCATGACGACCCTTGCCGGCCGTACCATCGCGGCCCTGCGCAGCGAGCACGACGGCCTCGAAAGCCTCGTCCCGTCACTCTCCGCCGACCAGCTGACCGGCCCGTCCGGAGCCTCCGCCTGGACGATCGCCGACGTTCTGTCCCACATCGGCAGCGGCGCCGAGATCACTCTGGCCGGCTTCCGGGCGGCGGAGGGCCAGGCCGAGGAGCCCGGCCCCGACTTCAATCAGAGCGTGTGGGACCGCTGGAACGCCCTCAACCCGCAGGAGCAGGCCACCGGCTCGATCACCTCGAACCGGGCACTCGTCACGGACCTGGAATCGGTGCCCGACGATCGCCACGATGCCCTCCGCGTCAAGACCTTCCTGCCCGAACCGGTGTCCTTCGCGTTGTTCGCCGCCCTACGGCTGAGCGAGGTCGCCCAGCACACCTGGGATGTCCGGGTGGGCCTCGACCCGGCGGCAACCCTCAACGAAGGCTCGGCCGAGGTACTCGCCGAGCATCTCAGCGGCGACATGGGCTTCCTGCTCGGCTTCGTCGGCAAGGCGAAGGAGGCACCGGAACACGCCGTCGTCGAGATCAGCGGTACGGCGTACCGCATCGTCATCGACGACTCGGTCTGGCTCACCACCGAGGCCCTGCCCGCGACAGCGACGTTCACCGGTCCGCTGGAGTCCGCACTCCGCCTGCTCTACGGCCGTCTGGGTCCGGAACACACTGCCGCGGGCACCGACGTGACGGGCAACATCACTCTCGGTGACCTGCGCGCCGTCTTCCCCGGCTTCTGACCACTCCGGCTTCCGCCATTCCGGCCGCCGACCGCCTGCGGCGGCAGTTTCGAAGATTCGCGTAATCCGCCTCCTCTCATCCATGTGGTGACCTGCGGCGCAATGCGGCCGTCCGGTCACCACACCGCAAGCCGGAGCACCCGGCGTGGTGAACTCCGGCTCGCGGGTGGTCACAGGTCACCACGCTGTCGGGTGGACTTCGTCGCGTGACGATGCGTGGATCGGACCGCGAACCACCGCGTGGAGCGGGGTGACACCGGATCGGGGGGGTCGCCGGGTTAAGGGCGGTGAGCCTCGAGAGCGGTGAGCCGTCCGGCCGCGGGCGGTGGTGCCCGAGCAAAGTGACCGGTCAGGACTCCGTGCTCGTGCCGGCCGGGTGTTGCTCGCGGACATCCTGACTCTTGAGTTGAGCCGGACGGGCAATGTGGCGGCCCGGAACGCGGTCTGCCATGTGACTCGCCGTCCCGCCCGGTCAGCCGACCGGGTACTGCCTGAGCATGTCACCCCAGCCGGCCTGGATCATGCTGGTGAACCGCCACTCGCCGCCGACCTTGGCCATCACGTCGGCGTAACGCATGTGCACGGTCTGCCCGTCGGCGGTCACCGTCGAGTCCGTGACGACCACGGCGAGGTCACCGTTGAGGAAGACCGGGTGACGCTCGTTGTCGATCTTCGCGGACGTGGCCGCCATGCTCATGTTCCGGACGAACGTGTCCCGGTCCCATTGCTGGGTGACGCACTCGCCGCTGGAGTCGTTCGTCGTCACCGTGAGCGGGAACCGGGCGACATCGGCCATCGCCTCGACGTCGTTGTCGCGCGCGAAGGCGTCGTAGCGGTCGAACCAGGCCAGCAATGCGCTCACCTGCTCGGGCGCCGGGGAGAACGGTGCGGTGGTGAGTGGGCTCTGATCGGTCAAGACGACCTCCGGGTGACGAGGAGCAGAAACTCCGTGCAGTATACAGAGTTTTCGTCGGGCCGCGACCGGCCAGGGAGAACGGTCGGGCGAGCGGGCGCGCAAGACCAGCGAGGCCAATGGATCGCGGTACGGGTACGGGCTGGAGAGCCGCTGGCTCGAAGTGCAGGTGCCACTGCAGCGGACCGGCGGATGAAGGTGCGGATGCCGGACCGGCGGACCCGCTCGAGACGCTGATCCGGGATCAGCAGACCGAGCCAAACGCTGATCGGGATCAGCAGACCGGCTCCAGACGCAGACCCCCGATGGAGGGCCGGGTCCAGACGTGAACGCGGGATCAGCGGGGCGGATCGGGGTGCAGGCGCGGGTTCAGCCAGCGAAGCTGGTCACGCACGTGATGGGCGTCGCCGTGTTCGTGGCCGTTGTACGGGTAGGTCCGCATCGTCTTGTCGGCGGCGGCGTAGTGGTGATAGGCGGCGAACCCGGTGCTCGGCGGGCAGACCCTGTCACGCAGGCCGACTCCGAAGTGGGCCGGGGCGGTGGCGCGGCGGGCGAAGTTGACGGCGTCGACGTACGACAGGGTGTGCCAGACGGCCTTCCCGGCGTCGCGGTGGACCGACAGATAGGTGGCTATCTCGCCGTAGGGAGCTTCGCCGGTCAGGTCGACGGCTCGCCGGATGTGGCAGAGGAACGGGGCCGAGACCAGTACGGCGGCCAGGTCGGGGATCAGCCCGGCGGCGGCCAGGGCCAGCCCGCCGCCCTGGCTGTTGCCCACCACGGCGACCCGGGCCGGGTCGACGCCGGGGAGGTTGCGCAGTGCGCCGACGGCACGGACCGCGTCGGTGATCAGGCGGCGGTAGTAGTGGTCGTACGGCGACAGAATGCCCCTGGTGATCGGGCCGGGGCCCCCGGGCGCGGTGCCGGACAGGTCGGGGGTGTCGCCGCCGGAGCCGTACTGGTCGCCCTGGCCGCGGTTGTCCATCAGCAGGTGGGCGTAGCCGGCTGCCGGCCAGCTGAGGCGCTCGTGCGGCAGGCCGCGCCCCCGGCCGTAGCCGGCGAACTCGACCACCGCGGGCAACTGCTCGCTGATCCCGGCCGGGCGGGTGTACCAGGCCCGGATCCGCTCCCCGGCGAAGCCGCCGAACGTGACGTCCCAGCAGTCGAGCAGCGCCAGATCGTTCGGGGCCGGACGCACGTCGAGAAGAATCGGACCGTCGGCCTCGCGAAGGGTGGAGGTCCAGAACGTGTCGAAGTCGTCCGGCTCCGGCACCTCGGGAACACAGCGTTCCAGCTGGTCGAGCGGCATGTCGAAAGCGGCCATGATTTCCTCGGGGAGTGCCGGCGGTCAGGAGGAGGGCGCAGGACGGAGCGGGCGGGGCGGCGGCAGGGGCCGTGGTCAAGGGAAGGGACTGAGGGTGGGACGGGGCGGCGGCGGGGCCGTGGTCTCGCGGATGACCAACTCGGTGACCAGGTCGATGCGGGTCATCGGGACGTCGACTCCGCGGGCCAGGTCGAGCAGCATGCGGGCGGCCGTTCCGCCCATGTCGGGCAGGTTCTGGTCGACGGTGGTGAGCGGGGTGGCGGCCCACGCGGACATCGGCACGTTGTCGTAGCCGACGATCGACACGTCGGACGGAACCTGCAGGCCCAGCTGCCGGGCGGCCCGGATGACGCCCATGGCCTGCATGTCGGAGCCGGCGAAGACGGCGGTCGGCCGGTCGGGGCCGGCCAGCAGTTCCAGTCCGATCTCGTATCCGCTGTGGCCGGTGAAGGCGCCGTAACGGACCAGCGCCGGGTCGATCGGCGTTCCGGTGTCGTCGTGGGCGGAGCGGTAGCCGGCGACGCGGGCGCGGGCGCACAGCACCTCGGCCGGGCCGGAGATCACCGCGATCCGGCGGTGACCGAGTTCGAGCAGGTGGCGGGTGGCGAGGAGGCCGCCGTTGAAGTTGTTGGAGCCGACGGTCGGTACCGAGGCGGCGGTGGCGCTGTCGGTGTCGAGGACGACGAACGGGATCCGCTGCCGCAGCAGGAGGCGCCGCTGGCTCTCGGTCGGATGACACAGGACCAGCAGTACGCCCAGCGGGCTGCGGATGAGCACGTCGTCGGCCCAGTGCTGAGGCGGCCGGTGCTTGCCGCCGAGCTGGGAGATGACGAGTTCGACGCGGGCCGGGGCGGTGACCGCCTCGACACCGCGGATGACCTCCATGGCCCAGGCCGTGTCGAACTCGTGGAACACCAGGTCGAGGTGGCCGGTGATGGCCGGGAGCCGGCGGCTGCGCCTGCGGTAGCCGTGCCGTTGCAGGCTGGCCTCGATGCGGGCGCGGGTCTGGGGCGCCACGTCGGAGCGCCCGTTGAGGACTTTGGACACGGTCGTCACGGACACGCCGACGTCCTCAGCGATGACCGCGATCGTTGCCGGACTCTCAGCGGGTTTCATCATCGGAAATCACGCACCACCGCCGGTAGTTGCGGGCTGAGTTTCGGTTCGCATTCCCGGCACCATACCGATGGTGCATTGATGAAGTCCACTGTTGATCACCATCCGGCAAGCGCGTTCATCAGCCTTGACATGTATTCGTAACCGACTTAGGTTCGCCGCCAGACATCCGGTTTAGCCACGAAAGTTTCGGACGGCTGATCAATGATCATCACTGGCTCCACTGTGCCTACCGACGCCACCGAGAGCCCACCGACCGCGCCGATGCGGCGGCGGCGCTCGTGGGGGCGGGCGCTGCGCCGCGACTGGCAGCTGTACTCGCTGGCCGTACTCCCCCTCGTGTTCTTTTTGATCTTTCGTTACCTGCCGATGATCGGGAACGTCATCGCTTTCCGGCGCTACCAGCCGGGTGGCGACCTGTTCGGCGAGTACTGGGTCGGCCTGCGCTATTTCCGGATGTTCCTGGCCGACCCCACGTTCTGGCAGGTCTTCACCAACACCGTGGTGATCGGCGCGCTGACCCTGCTGTTCTGTTTTCCCCTGCCGGTCATGCTGGCCCTGCTGCTCAACGAGGTCCGGACCCGGTGGCTCAAGGGGTTCGTGCAGACCGTGTCCTACCTGCCGCATTTCCTGTCCGTCGTGGTGGTGGCCGGCCTGATCCTGCAGACGGTCTCGATCGACGGCGTGATCAACCAGGGGTTGCGGGCACTCGGGCAGAACCCGATCGCGTTCATCCAGGACCCGGACTGGTTCCGCACCATCTACGTGTCGTCGGAGGTCTGGCAGACCGTCGGCTGGGGCACGATCCTCTACCTGGCGGCACTCACCACGATCGACGAGGACCTGTACGACCAGGCGCGCGTCGACGGTGCGAACCGCTGGCGGCAGACCTGGCACGTGACCCTGCCCGGCATCCGGCCCACGATGATCACGCTGCTGATCCTCAACATCGGCACGTTCCTGGCGGTGGGGTTCGAGAAGGTCCTGCTGCTCTACAACCCTCTGACGTACGCGACCGCGGATGTCGTCTCCACGTACCTGTACCGGGTCGGCATCGTCTCGGGCAGTTTCAGCTACGCCGCGGCGATCGGACTGTTCGAGTCGCTGATCGGCCTGGCCCTGGTCCTCGGGGCGAACTCCCTGTCGCGACGCGTGGCGGGAACGAGCCTGTGGTAGGCGTGACCCGGGGTTACCGGGTGTTCCGGGCGTTCAACGGGTTCGTGCTGGCCACCGTGGTCGCGGTGACACTGTTCCCGTTCGTCAACATCGTGGCGCGGTCGTTCAGTGGCGAGCAGGAGATCCGCTCCGGCCAGGTGTCGCTCTGGCCGAAGGGGTTCAACCTCACCACGTACGAGCGGGTCATGTCCGATCCGATCTTCTGGGTCAACTACCGCAACACCGTCCTCTACACGGTGGTGGCCACCGTGATCGCGCTGGTCCTGACCACCTGCTACGCGTACGTGCTGTCGAAGCGGCATCTGAAGGGGCGTGGCCTGCTCGTCGGGATCGCGGTGTTCACGATGTTCTTCAACGGCGGTCTCATCCCCAACTACGTGCTGGTCAGCGCGCTCGGCCTGCGGAACACCCTGTGGGCGATCGTGCTGCCGAACGCGATCAGCGTCTTCAACCTGCTCGTCATGAAGGCGTTCTTCGAGAGCCTGCCGGTCGAACTGGAGGAGGCGGCCGCGGTCGACGGCAGCGGCACCTACGGCACCCTGCTGCGGATCGTTCTCCCGCTGTCGAAAGCCGTGCTCGCCACCATGCTGCTGTTCTACGCGGTCAGCTTCTGGAACTCCTGGTTCGCCGGGTTCCTCTACATGGACCGGCAGGAACTGTTCCCCGTCACCGTCTATCTGCGCAACCTGATCGCCGGCGCTACCTCGGGCACCGACAACACCGCCTCCAGCGAGGCCGCGCTGCAGATCGCCGCGAGCATCCAGGCCGTCACGATCGTGCTGATCATGCTGCCGATCATGCTCGTCTACCCCTTCATCCAGCGGTATTTCGTCTCCGGCGTCATGCTCGGCGCCGTCAAAGGCTAGGAGCACTCCCCCATGATCCAGCTGACCAGACGTCATCTCCTGACCGCCGCGGGTGCCGCGGCCGTGGCCGCGGGGCTGTCGGCGTGCAGTGAGGACGGTGAAGGCCCGGCCGAGGGCCTCGACGACAAGCGCGCCGGCGCGATGGACGGGTTCAAGGCCGGGGACCAGTTCAAGGCCACCGAGCCACTCTCGTTCTCGATCATGATGCTCAGCAACCAGGCGTACCCGTACAAGGCGGATTGGCCGTTCTTCAAGGAACTGACCGCGCGGACGAACGTGACGCTGGAGTCGACGGCAGTGCCGGGCAGCGACTACAACCAGAAGCGCAGTGTCGTGGTGAGCGCCGGCGACGCGCCGCTGATCATCCCGAAGACCTATCACCCGGACGAGGAGGCGTTCATCGCCGGCGGGGCGATCCTGCCGGTCAGCGACTACGTCGACCTGATGCCGCACTTCAAGGACAAGGTCGCCCGCTGGAACCTGCAGGCCAACCTGGACGGATTCAAGGCCGAGGACGGCAAGTACTACCTGCTTCCCGGGCTGCACGAGAACGTCTGGCAGGACTACTCGCTCGCGGTGCGCACCGACATCATGGAGAAGCTGAACCTGACGGCGCCGACGACCTGGGACGACCTGACCGGCGTGCTGCGCGAGATGAAGAAGGCGTACCCGGACCAGTACCCGCTGTCGGACCGCTGGAGCACTCCCCCGCAGCCCGGTGCGAACAACCTGTTCAACCTGATCGGCACCGCGTACGGCACCCGCGCCGGCTGGGGCTGGAACCCGATGGAGTGGGACGCCACCGCCGGGAAGTTCGTCTACTCCGGCAGCATGGACCAGTACCGGCAGACCCTGGAGTACGTGCACACGCTGGTCAAGGAGGGCCTGCTCGACCCGGAGAGCTTCACCCAGACCGACGACGTGGCCCGGCAGAAGTTCGCCACCGGCAAGTCGTTCATGATCAGCGCCAACGCGCAGACCGTGGTGAACGAGGCCCGCAAGGACATCGCCAAGCTGCCCGGCGCGAAGGTCGCCAAGATCATCCTGCCGATCGGCCCGGCCGGCGCCACCCTGCCCGGTCACACCCGCCTGGAGAACGGCATCATGATCTCCAAGAAGGCGCTGGACTCGAAGAACTTCGTGGCCATGATGCAGTTCATCGACTGGCTGTGGTACTCCGACGCGGGCCTGATGTTCAGCAAGTGGGGCATCGAGGGCAAGACCTACACCGGCAAGGTGGAGGACGGCAGCTTCAAGCTCGACCCGGGCATCAAGTGGGCCGGCCTCAACCCGGACGCCACCAAGGATCTGCAGGTGGACTACGGATTCTTCAACGGCGTCTTCGCGTACGGCGGCAGCACCGCGATGCTCAACTCGCAGTTCTCCGACGAGGAGAAGGCGTTCCAGGCCGAGATGAACAAGCGGGAGATCCGGCCGGTCGCGCCGCCCGCCCCGCTGACCATCGAGGAACGCGAGCAGGTCACCCTCTGGGACTCGGCGCTCAAGGACCACGTCTTCCAGAACACGCTGAAGTTCGCTCTCGGACAGCGGCCGCTCAGTGAATGGGACGCCTACGTCAAGGAACTCGAGGGCAAGAACTCCACCAAGTACGCGGAGATGGTCAACAAGGCGTACGAGCGGTACAAGAAGGAGCACGGCTGATGGAGCCGCTCTCCGGCGCGTGGCGGGCCTGCGTCGGCACCGGCCGCATGGAGCTGGCGCTGCGCCACGACTATCAGGAATCGCTCGCCCTGATCCAGCGCGAGATCGGTTTCCGGCACATCCGCGGGCACGGGCTGTTCAGTGACGGCATGGGAATCTACCGGCCCTACTCCTTTCTCGACGACGAGCACGTCCGGCACTCGTTCACCTATCTCGACCAGGTCGTCGACGCCTACCTCGAGCTGGACGTGCGGCCCTTTCTGGAGCTGGGCTTCATGCCGGAACGGCTCGCGGCGGGCGCCGACACGGTCTTCTGGTGGAAGGGCAACATCACCCCGCCCCGGTCCTGGTCCGCCTGGGCGGATCTGGTCCGCGAAACGGTCGCGCACCTGGTCTCCCGGTACGGCCTGGCCGAGGTCCGGCAATGGCCGATCGAGGTGTGGAACGAGCCGAACCTGCCGCAGTTCTGGCTCGATGCGGACGCCGGCGCCTATCACCGCCTCTACGAGACCACCGCGAAGACGATCAAGGAGGTCGACGCGGAACTGCAGGTCGGCGGCCCGGCCATCTCCCCCGGTTCGGACGAGTGGCTGGAGACGTTCGCCGATTTCGTGATCGCGCACGACGTGCCGATCGATTTCGTGAGCCGGCACGCGTACACCTCGGGCCCGGCCTTTCACGTGCCGTTCGGAACCCATCAGACGCTGGGGCCGGCGTCCCGGCTGCTGGAACAGTTCGCGCTGCCCCGTAAACAGCTCGCCGGGACACCGCTGGCGGATCTGCCGGTGCACATCACCGAGTTCAACTCGTCCTACCGGCCGGACAACCCGATTCACGACACGGCGTTCCACGCCGCCTATCTGGCGCCGGTCGTGGCGGAGGGCGGGGATCTCGCCGACTCCTTCTCCTACTGGACGTTCAGCGACATGTTCGAGGAGGAGGGGGTACCGACCGCGCTGTTCCACGGCGGTTTCGGACTGCTCACCCACCGGCAGATCAAGAAACCGACCTTCCATCTGTACGCGTTCATGGCGCGCATGGGCGATCGGATCCTGTCCCGCGGCGCCGACCATCTCGTCACCGGCGATTCCACCGGCCGGGTCACCGTTCTGGCGTGGGCGCCCGTCGACCACACCGATCTGCGGAACTCCCCCGGGACGCACCGCCTGACCTTGTCGTTTCCGATGAGTACCGGTCCGGCGTTCGTGCTCCGGTCACGGGTCGGTGAGGAACACGGCAACGTGTGGGCGGCCTGGCGGGAGATGGGCTCGCCACGGTCGCCGCTGCCGCGTCAGCTGGACTGGCTGCGGGAAGCCAGCGAACCGGCCCGTGAGCACAGCCGCCTGCCGGTGACCGGCGGACGTGCCGAACTGGAGCTGACCCTCGGCCGGCACGAGGTGACCCTGCTGGAGATCACCCCGGTGGCCGACGAGACGCCGCCGTGGTGGAACGACGCGCATCTGCTCGGAGTGTCCTCATGACCATGTCGGTGGAGCAGCGGTTCGGCACCGGGACGCTCTCCCAGGGCGCCGCGATGATCTACACCCTGCTGGCGGTCGAGCTGGCGCTGCTGCTCACCGCCGGGCCCGGCCTGACCCTGATCGTGCTCCTCGAACCGGACGCGTCCAACCTGCCGCTGGCCGCCCTGTGCGCTCTCCCGGCCGGACCGGCGCTGTCCGCGGCGCTCTACGCGATCCATCACCGGCGACTCGACCTGACCGACCTGCGGCCGGGTTTCGCGTTCCGGCGGGGCTACCGGCTCAACGTCCGCGGGGCACTCGTCGTCTGGGCCGCCTGGCTCGCCTGGGTGACGATCCTCGGGATGAACCTGACCGGGCTCGGGGCGACCGGCCTGCCCGGCTGGTGGGCGGGGCCGCTCGTGCTCGTCGGAACCGGGGCGACGCTGTGGATGCTGAACGCGCTGGTGATCACGTCGCTGTTCGTGTTCCGTACCCGCGATGTGGTGCGCCTTTCCGCGTACCTGATGATCCGCTGTCCCGGTGTGACCGTCAGTAATATCTGCCTTCTGGTCGCCGCCGCCGGCGGCGTCTGGCTGTGGTCCGAGGCCGCCCTCGCGCTAGCCGGATCGCTGCTGGTCCTGGTGCTGCTCGGCAACAGCCGCCAGCTGATCACCGTGGTGCGGCAGGAATACACCCGGTGAAGATCCGGTACGGCGGTGACTACAACCCGGAGCAGTGGCCGCCCGGCGTCGCGGACGAGGACCATCGCCTGTTCGACGAGGCCCGCATCGACACGCTCACCGTCGGTGTGTTCACCTGGGCACTGACCCAGCCCGCGCCGGACGTCTACGACTTCACCACCCTGGACCGCATCATCGAACGGGCCGCCGTGGCCGGACGCCGGGTCTGCCTGGCGACCGGCACCGGCGCCCACCCGGCATGGCTGGCCCGGGCCCATCCGTCGGTGACCCGCACCGATTTCGAGGGACGCAAGCACCGGTTCGGCCAGCGGCACAACTCCTGCCCCAGCTCCCCCGAGTTCCGCCGGTTCTCCGCCGAGGTCGCGCGGCGGATCGCACGACGCTACGCCGGCCATCCGGCGATCATCGCGTGGCACGTCGGCAACGAGTACGGCGGCGCCTGCTACTGCGAACTGTGCGCCGCCGCGTTCCGCCAGTGGCTGCGTGACCGTCACGGATCGCTGGAGGCGCTGAACCACGCCTGGTACACCACGTTCTGGTCGCACACGTTCACGAACTGGGACCAGATCGAACCGCCGAACGCGCTGACCGAACACTGGCGCGGCCCCGATCACACCGCCTTCCAGGGCATCACCCTCGACTACCTGCGATTCATGTCCGACGCGATGCTCACCAACTTCCGCGACGAGAAGGCCGCGATCCGCGAATCCGACCCGGACACGCCGATCACCACCAACTTCATGGGCCTCTACCGGCCGATCGACTACCACCGCTGGGCACCGCACCTCGACTTCGCGTCGTGGGACAACTATCCGCCCGACGACCGCTCCCCCGCCCGGATGGCACTCGCCCACGACCTGATGCGCGGCCTCAAGGACGGGCAGCCGTTCTGGCTGATGGAGCAGACCCCGAGCGTCACCGCCTGCCGCGACGTGAACCCGCTGAAACGCCCCGGCGTGATGCGGCTGTGGAGCTGGCAGGCGGTCGCGCACGGCGCCGACGCGGTCTTGTTCTTCCAGATGCGCGCCGGCCGCGGTGCCAGCGAGAAATACCACGGCGCGGTCATCGGCCATGCCGGCCGGTCCGACACCCGGGTCTTCCGGGAGATCACCGCCTTGGGTACGGAACTCGAGCACCTCGGTCCCGCGACGCTCGGCGCGCGTACCCCGGCACGGGTGGCGTTGCTGTTCGACTGGGACAGCTGGTGGGCGCTGGAGATCTCCGACGGGCCGTCGCGCCTGGTCAAGTACCTGGACGTGGTCACCACCCA
Organism: Actinoplanes sp. NPDC023801; assembly: GCF_040639655.1. Classification (NCBI taxonomy): domain Bacteria; kingdom Bacillati; phylum Actinomycetota; class Actinomycetes; order Micromonosporales; family Micromonosporaceae; genus Actinoplanes; species Actinoplanes sp. NPDC023801. Next base: position 52,981 of record NZ_JBFAAI010000016.1, read on the forward strand.
CCATCAGGCACTGTGGCAGCTCGGCGCCGACGTCGACGTCATCGCGGTGACCGCCCCGCTGGACGCCTACGACGTGGTGGTCGCGCCGGCCCTGCACATGATCAAGGGCGATCTCGCCGACCGGCTGTCCGCGGTGGCCGCCCGTGGCGGGACGGTCGTGACCACGTTCCTGTCCGGCCGGGTCGACCAGGACGACAACGCGTTCCGTACCGACGTGCCCGGCCCGCTCGCCCCGCTCTTCGGCGTACGGGTCGACGAGTGGGACGCCCGCGAGGCATCGTTCGTCAACCCGGTCACCCTGCTCGGCTCCCGCTTCGAGTCGCGCCTGCTTTTCGAGCTGGTCATCCCGCAGGGTGCCGAGGTCGTCGGCACCTACGAAGCCGACTTCTACGCCGGGACGGCCGCGGTCACCCGCAACGACTTCGGCGCCGGCCACGCGTGGTACGTCGGAGCCTGCCTCGATCCCGCCGGCGTCGAACGCGTCATCCGCGAGATCCTCACCCGGCACGGCCTGCTCGGGCCGTGCGCCGGCCTGCATGGCGTGGAGACCGCGACGCGGGTCGCCCCGGACGGCACGTCGTTCCTGTTCGTCCTCAACCACAACACCGCCCCGGTCGATCTGCCCCCGCTCGACGGCATCGACCTCCTGACCGGCGAACCGGCCGGAACGCTCGACCCGTACGGCGTCGTGGTGCTGCAAACCAGGCCCGCCAGCCGTACCTGACGCCGCTTGTCGGGCCTGATCCCGCCCGGACGTCGCCGGCCTTTCGATGTCGATATTGCACGTTCCGGCGGCGCGGTGACCCTATACCGACGTCGGGTGGTATCGATGAACCAGTCGTTGGAGGTCGAGCATGGTGCAACCGACTCGAAGAAGACAGTCGCGAAACGCCGGCGAGAGTGCGGCCCTGTGCACGGCGGCGACCAGCAGCATCGCCGGGGCCTACGTGCTTACGCAGTCCGTGCCGGTGACCGTCATCGCGGCGGTGGTGACCCTCGGTCTTGCCGCGGCCCATCTGTTCAGCCGTGACTGACCGATCAGGAGAACGCAGATGGGCCGCTGGCACCCGTTCAGATCGCGCCGGTCGCTGCCCGCGCAGCACGAAGAGCTCGAGTTCGAGGTCTTCTTCAGGGCCCGTTTCAAGGCGATGGTCCGTTTCCTGATCGTCAAGGAGGCTGCGAGTCTCGCGGACGCTGAGGACGCGGTGGAGGAAGCCATGAGCGCCGCCTATACCGCCTGGTCGACGATCGAGAACCCGGAAGCATGGGTCCGGCAGGTTGCGTTGCGGACGTTGATCAACGTCCGGCAACGGGACCGTCGCCGCCTGGCGGTGTTGAGCGCGCTCGCCGAGCTGCTGCCCGGCGGAGTGTGGGAGGACATGGGACTTCGTGCTGAAGCCGCGAGTGTGATGGAGCTACTGAAGAAGCGTCCTCCGGCCCAGCGCGAAATCATGGCGTTCCGGGTCGATGACTTCACCCCGGGCGAGATCGCGGCGATTCTGGGAAAGGATCCCCAGACAGTACGGAGCAACCTGAGGGCGGCCAGACGCGCGATGGCCGCGATGATCGAGCCGTCGCAAGATGACCCGCGACCCGGAGGCGGATGATGGGTTCCTTCTGGGAGGACGACGCCACCGGGCGAGCAGCGGACCATGAACAACAGCTGGTGGACGGCTGGATCGCGGACCTCGACCGGCTGATCGACCGGCGACTCGACCGGCACGATCTGGACAGACGGCTGGCTCGGATCACTCGACGCCGCTGGTGGGTCCCACGGCGCTGGGCGGTGGCCCTGCTGGCCCTGCTGGCCGATCTCAACCGGCACTGGGCGCGACGCCTGGTACCTACCCTTCAGCCCGCCATCGCCGACGAGCTGCGCCGCCTGGATCGGACCTTGAGCGACTGGGACCGGCCGGCGGCGCGTCGTCAAGCGACGAACTGGAGGACACGCGCAGAGACGATTTCATCGAGACTCGACCGTCTCGAGCCCCCGCCGATCGAACAACTCGCGTACGACCTCCGGCGGCTCGACCGGATGCGGCGCAACGACCTGACGATGCAGTCGCAAGTATGGCTCACCGCGATCCTGACGGCCTACGACACCCGCCTGCGACTGGCTTGCCGGTCGCTGGGTATCACGGAGCACCTGCAGCGACTCGACGGGGTCGACCGGGAAATCGAGCGGATCCGGATCGAGGGGGCACTGGAGGCGGTGGGTATGCGGTTGAGGAGCGGGCACCGGACTTGAGACAAGCCGTCACGCTGCCGGGTCCGGACGGGCCGGATCGAGGCGGAGATTCAGTATCTCCAGGCCGGTGACGCGCTGGAAGCCGGCTTTCGCGTACAGGGTCAGTGCCGGGACGTTGCCGGTGTCGGTCTGCAGGGACACCCGCTGGGCGCGGGCGGCGCGTGCGTCGCTGATGACGTACCGCAGGAGGGCGTTCGCGACGCCGCCGCGGCGGTGGGGCGGTGCCACGTACAGGTCCCGGATCGACCACACGGTGCCCAGCATGAGCGACGCGGGCAGGATCGCGACCGTGACGAAGCCGTGGACGTGTTCACCCTGGACGGCGGCGGCAGCGGTGAGCCGCCGCTGTGCGAGCTGGTCGTGCAGCCAGGAACGGGTGTCCTCCGGTGCGGGGAGCCGGCCGTGGTGCACCCGGTACTCGTCGAAGAGCGCGGCCACCTGATCGAACGCCGGGTGGGCGGATGTCAGCGGCACGATCGTCGTCACGCCGCCAGTGTGGCCGACGGCCGAGCCTGTTCCGAACCGGGTGGTGTCCCTCGGGTCCGGCTCACCCCCGGCGGTCCGCCTGCTCGGCAGCGTCCCGCGGGCAGCAGTGCATACCGGCCCGGTATCGGCGCAGGTCGTCGGCGGCATGCAGCACCCGGGCGAGCTGCTCGCCGTCGAGCCGCCGGGCGTCCCACGCCAGTTCGGCCAGCCGCCCGCTGTGTGGATGCAGACGGGCGTTCCGGGCCGGCGGGCCGACACCGGTCAGAGCGGCGAGATCATCGGCGTCGATACCGCACAGGGCCGCGAACGCGGTGACGTAGCGGGCGGTCATCTCCAGCCTGCCCTGGACCACCTGGTGGACCGTCACGGGCGAGACGTACGGTCCGTCGCCGATCTCGCACAACAGCCTTGCGACGTACGGCCGGATGTTGCGATTGGCGAACAGGCCACCCACCAGAGGCCCGGGGCCGTCCGTCACCGGAGCGGGCAGCGGACCGGCGGGCGCGCGCGGCGGGAGCGAGCGGATCAGGTCGTGCATCCGGTCGAGGTCCTCGTCGCGGAGGTGTAGCGCTGCCCGTAACAACTGGTCGACGCGGATTCGGGTGTCGCTCGCCGCGGCCACGTCGGCGGGCACGGCGGAACCCACGACCACGAAGGCGTCCGCGGTACGCAGACCGAGGACCGGCGCGACGCGGCGAACCAGTTCCGCGTCGGCGGGTCCACCGTCGAGCACAGCGTCGAGTTCCGGCAGGGGGACGTCGGCCGCCTGCGCCAACGTCGCGGCATCGGTCCCCCGATGGGTGAGGAGTCGCCGCAGCGGGCTCAATGGATGGTCCTGCCCTTCGCGTCGGGGATACCGGACTTGCGGAAGAAGTACGTGTTGATCTGGTCGCGCCACTCCTCGGCGCTGCGCAGCTGCTCGTCGAGGCGGTCGGCCACCCGGGCGTGGACGGCCGGGTCCACCAGCGCGACGGCGTCACGCCAGCGGTCGCGCATACCGGCCACCCGCTCGGCCCCGGCGAAGTGGGTGTCGTAGATGTGCTGGATGACCGTGGTGCCGCTGTGCAGCACGTGGTCGTACGGCACATGGTGGAAGAAGAGCAGCAGCTCGTCGGGGCAGGTGGCGCGGGATTCGTACACCTCGGACCAGGGTCGGGGGTATTGGGCGGCGAAGCCGGTGCCGGTGGCGGCGGTCCGGTCGACGCCCACGCCGTCGCGGTCGGCGAAGTGGTAGGTGCCCCACGGGGTGTACTCGTAGCCGTCGACGTCGGGTCCGTAGTGCCGGCCGGGCCGGACCATGAATCCGACGCCGAGCGGGGCGGTGTACTGCTCGTAGGTCTGCCACGAGTCGTCCATCAGCTCGTGCAGGATTTCCCGGAGCGGTTCCCCGGCGCCGGGGAAGGTGAGGGCGATGCACTCGTCGAGGACGGCGGCGGGATCGAGGGTGGGGGTCCAGGCCAGGCGGCCGACGGCGTAGAGGTTGGCCTGAGCGAGCGGATGGCCGGTCCAGAACGGGTCGTCGCCCACGTTGGAGACCGCGACCAGAGCACCCCCGGAGGCGGCGACGTCGGCGACGGCCGGGCCGGGTTCGCCGTACGGGTGGAAGCCCAGCACTCCACTCCACATCGGGGGCAGATAGCAGACGTGTCTCTGCTGACCGGTGTACTCCTGCGTGGCCTGCAGTTCGACGGCCAGCCGGGTGGACGGCATGGCGAACAGCACCGGGGAGACGGGCTCGCGGGTCTGGAAGTCCATCGGACCGTATTTGACCTGCAGGATCACGTTGTCGTGGAACTCGCCGTCGAGTGGCGCGAAGTGGTCGCAGGCGGCTCGGGCCCGGTCGGTGGAGCGGTCACGCCAGTCCTGGCGGTGGTTGTAGACGAAGGCCCGCCAGCGGACGATCGCGCCGTGCGGCGCCAGCGCGGCGGCGAGCATGTTCGCGCCGTCGGCGTGGGTCCGGCCGTAGGTGAACGGGCCGGGCTGCCCCTCGGAGTCGGCCTTCACGAGGTAGCCGCCGAAGTCGGGGGCGATTGCGAAGACCTTCTCGGTGGTGTGCGCCCACCAGCTGCGGACGGCGGGGTCCAGTGGATCGGCGGTGTCCAGGTCGCCCAGGATGACGGGGGCCGCGAAGTTCACCGACAGATGGACCCGGATGCCGTAGGGACGGAAGGCTCCGGCCAGGGCCGCCACCTCGGCGAGGCGGTCGGTCAGCAGGTGGGTCTCGGCGGTGTGGACGTTGACGTTGTTGACGGTGACGGCGTTGATCCCGGCGGCGGCCACCAGCCGGGCGTACTCGCGTATCCGGGCGGGGTCGTCGCGTAGCCGGCCGTCCTGCCAGAGGATCGAGCCGCCGGAGTAACCGCGTTCGACCTGGCCCATCACCGGGTGCACGTCGACGTTGTCCCAGTGATCGAGGACCCGCAGTGCGAAGGCGGGTTCGTGGCGCCGGCCGGTCAGGCCCGGGCCGAACGCTGCCTCGCCCCGCCGGACGACCTCGAACAGTCCGTGCAGCAGCCCGGCGGGACCGTCGGCGAGTACCACCGTCGACCCGTCCTGCCGGCTCAGGTGAAAGCCCTCCGATCCGGCTTCGGAAGAGGGGGCGACGGCGAGGACGAGGTCGGCCTCCTCCCCCGGCGCGCAGATCCGCCCGCCGAAGTGTGCGCACGCCCGGGTCACCTCGGACCGGACCGTGTCGGCCGGCGGTCCCTGCCCGTCGATCCGGATCCGCCGGGAGCCCAGGGCCCGGAACGCGGACGGGGGCAGCCAGGCGGGGTGCACCTCGGACGGTTGCGACATCACAGCGGCTCCGCAGTACTAGGAACAGGCATTGAAGTCGCACGATATCGCGCCCGAGCAGCAGCGACTTGAATCATTCAAAGATGATCTTGAAGACTTACACGGACAGGCCGCTGAAACGATCCATAATTTACCGGCCGGAAACCGTTGACTACGTCGACCGGCCACTCCAAACTCCGGTGGAAAGCGCTTTCCTCCTGCTTGCCCCGACGTCCCTTCGGAGGAGACGAGAAGCATGCATCCCCGTACCGCAAAACTGTGGAAAGCGTGCGTCGCGGCAGCCGTGCTGGTCGCCGCCGCGCCCGCGTCCCCCGCGGCAGCCGAGCCGCGCGGCCCGCGCCTGGAACGTCTCGATCGCGGCCTGGTCGCCGCCTCGACCAGCGAGGGGGTCTTCCTGAGCTGGCGGCTGCTGGCGAGCGAGGCCACCGGTTCGTCGGCGACCGGCCTGACCGGCGCCGACTTCGGTGTCTACCGCGACGGCAGACGCATCGCGACCGTCACCGACAGCACCAACTTCCTCGACCGCGACGGCACCCCCACCTCGAGGTACCGGGTCGGGAACTCCCGGACGGTGACACCCTGGGCCGGTGGCTACACCGAGTTGCCGCTGCGGAAGCCGGCGGACGGGGTGACCCCGGCCGGTGAGGTCTACACCTATGCGGCCAACGACATGAGCGTCGGCGACGTGGACGGCGACGGCCGGTACGAGTACGTCGTCAAGTGGGACCCGTCGAACTCCAGGGACGTCTCGCAGGTCGGCTGGACCGGCCCGGTCTACATCGACACCTACCGGGCTGACGGCACCCTGCTGCACCGCATCGATCTGGGCGTGAACGTCCGGGCCGGCGCGCACTACACGCAGTTCCTGGTCTACGACTTCGACGGCGACGGCCGCTCGGAGATGATGCTGAAGACGGCACCGGGCACGAAGACGCTCCGCAACGGCCACGAGCGGTTCATCACGACGCCGGGACACGCCCCGACCGAGGACCACCGGCTCAGCGCCGCCGGCTACTACCAGCACGTCGTCGACATGTTCCTGGGCTGGCACCGGCATCCCGAGGTGGTGGCCGGGCGCTGGCCGGCCACCCTGGAGCAGGCGTTCGGCATCGCGCCGCAATACGAGTACCCGCTGAGCCAGGCGGACGCCGAAAAGCTGACCGACTACTTCATGGACGTGTACGCCCCGGCGCGCAGCGCCCGCAACAACCTGCGCGCGTTCGAGGGTTTCATCCTCGACGGCCCCGAGTATCTGACCGTCTTCGAGGGTGCGACCGGCCGCGAACTGCAGACCATCCGGTACAAGCCGGGCCGGCACGACGACGGCCTGATGTGGGGCGACTACGCGATGGCCCGGATCGAACCGGGCAACCGGGTGGACCGGTTCCTGTCCGGCGTGGCCTACCTCGACGGCAAGCGCCCGTCGGCGGTGTTCGCCCGCGGTTACTACACCCGCACGACACTGGTGGCGTACCACTGGAACGGCCGCCGGCTCGTGGAGAACTGGTTCGTGGACTCGGGCTGGACGCCGATGACGAACCCGTTCAACGACTCGCCGCACGGGCGGGACGGCACCGACCCGGAATACGGCAAGCTCACCACCCAGGGCTTCCACTCGCTCAGCGCCGCGGACGTCGATCTCGACGGCAGGCAGGAGATCGTCTACGGGGCGGCGACGATCGACGACGACGGTGACGTGCTCTACTCCTCGTTCGGTGCGCTGCCGGCCGGTGAACAGGCACGCCTCGGGCACGGGGACGCCATGCACGTGACCGACATCGATCCGGACCGTCCCGGGCTGGAGATCTTCACGGTGCACGAGGGCGCCACCTCCGCGCCGTACGGGATGGCGATGCGCGACGCGAGGACCGGCGAGGTCCTGTTCGGCATCTACTCCGGACGCGACACCGGCCGCGGGATGATCGGTGACGTGCTGCCGGAGTCCAGGGGCATCGAGTCGTGGGCGAGCATGCCCGGTGGCTCGGAGGCGCTCGGCCTGCACAGCGCCACCGGCGAGGTGCTCACCAGTACCATCCCCGGCACGAACCAGAGCATCCGCTGGTCGGGCGACCTGACCACGCAGATCGTGAACGGTACGCTGGACGTGACGCCGACGGTCGACGACTGGAACCGGGGCCGCCTGCTGACCGCCGACGGCGCTCGCACCAACAACGGTACGAAGGGCAATCCGAGCCTGGTCGCCGACATCCTCGGTGACTGGCGTGAGGAGCTGCTGGTGCGGACCGTGGACAGTTCGGCGATCAGGATCTACCTCAGCACCGAGGTGACGAATCACAAGCTCTACACGCTGATGCACGACCCGCAGTACCGCGTCGAGGTGGCACGCCAGCAGACCACCTACAACCAGCCGTCGTACCCGAGTTTCTACCTGGCCTCGGACACCGACTGGTCGAAGGTGCCGCTGAGCCGCAAGGCCAGGTGATCGACGACGTAGCGGGCCTCGTCCCCGATCCCGTGGAGGAAGGGCCGGCCGGGCGCATGCACTGGCCGGACTTCCATACCAGCGATCACGTCGGTGCGCTCGGGAATGCGGCAGAAACGGCGCGGCCTGCCCAGGATGGGTGACATTTCGCCGTATGGTGCGTTTGTCCGTTATGAACCCTCCCCGGTTCATCGAGTATCCGCCGCACCCACGGGAGAGAACTGCCATGTCCTACCCTGCTGCGATTTTCCGCCGCGTGGTGGCCGTCTGCGCGGCCGCCGCGCTGACCGCCACCGCCTGGGCCGCCCCCGCCACCGCCGTCGCGGTCTCCATCGCGCCCGCCCCGCTGCAGTACGTCGCGCTCGGCGACTCGTACGCCGCCGGCTACGGCGCCGAGGCCACCCGGGACGCCTGCGGCCGCACCGCCGCCGCCTACCCGGCCCTGCTGGCCCGTGAGTCACGCGGCGCCCTCGCGCTGCGCAACGCGTCGTGCATCGGTGCCACCACGGCCGACGTCATCCGGCAGAGCTCGGTGCTCGGCCCGCGTACGGGCCTGGTCACCATCACCGCCGGCGCCAACGACCTGTCCATCAAGCAGATCCTGCAGACGTGCATGACCCCGGTCTTCGCCGCCGCCTGCCAGCGCGAGAACGTCACGGTCAACCGCAAGCTGGCCACCGTCCTGCCGCGCGACCTGAACCGGATGATCCGTACCGTCGTCACGGCCGCCCCCGCCGCCCGCGTCGTGATCACCGGCTACCCGCTGCCGTTCGCCAAGAACCGTCAGTGCACGACCGTGCCGGTCAACGCCCGGCTGCGGACCCGCGCCAATCAGGTGATCAGTCGCCTGAACAGGGTGATCGCGACGGCCGCCGCCCGTAACAAGGTCCGCTACGTCGACGTCGAGCAGTCGTTCGCGGGCCACGGTCTGTGCAGCCCGCGTCCGTGGCTGGTCGGCGCCGAGGGCATGCGCGACAACCGGGTGCTGCACCCGACCGCCACCGGCCACGCCCGCGGTTACCTTCCGGCGGTCGCGGCCTCCGGCCTCGCCGACCGCGCCTGACATCTGTTCCGTCGGGCGCCACGCCAGGGTGACCACCACCTTGTCGGCGGCGCCCGGCGCGGGCGCAAGATCAAAGGCACGACCCCCCGGGACGCTCCACGACCGGGCCTCGGTGATGGGATGATGCCGGGATGCCGGATCCCAGCTCAGCGCTCGGGCGCCTGGTCGCGAACGAGAACAGCACCAGTGACCTGCTCGCCTTCCTGTTCGACAAGGATCCCGCCCCGCTGATCCGGACGCTCGGCCTGCCCGAGGGCGCCTACCGGTGCCGCCGGGAAGGACGCGCCGCGAAGAGCCGGCTGGACCTGGTCGTCTACCGGGCGGATCTGCCCGTGGCGGTGCTGGAGATGAAGGGTGCCTCGAGCGAGCACGGCGACCAGCTGCAGCGGTACGAGGACTGGGCGGCGAAGAGGAATCCCGCGGCCACGCTGTTCTACTGCTCCGTGGACCGCGACGACACGCCCCGGGACCCCTGGCGGGCGCTCGGGCTCGTCGAGCTGTTCGGGGCATGGCGGAGCAGCAGCGACCCGCATGCGGCCTGGCTCGCCGGTGAGATCGCCGGCCTGCTGCGGAGCTGGGACGAAGAGGCCGACAAGACCATCGGGGACGCCAAGGGCTGGTATGTGCCGGACCTGGTGACCCGCCGCATCGCCCGTCATCTCGACGGCGTGCTCCGTGAAGCTCATCCCGGTGATGACGGGCAGGCCCAGGCGACCCGCACCAGTCCCGGCAATCCGATGTTCCTGGCCTGGCGGCGGTACCCGGGCCGGTCCGAGCACGCCTGGATCGGCGTCGACGTTCGCTGCAAGGGCCGCGGCACCCCCCCAGGTCGCATGGGAGTTCCGGCCCTGCGTCGAGGCGGAGACCGGCACACAGTCCGGCAGCCATCCGGTGTTCCGCAACGACTGGAACCGGCGGCTCGCGACCCAGTTCACTCTCGACGTCACCCGGGTCGACCGGGCCGGTCTCGCCGAACTGACCCTCGCCGTCCTCGACCACCTGGCGACCTGTGCGGCGGACACCGGCCGGCTGACCTTACGCGTATCGGCGAGCGGCTGATCGGCCGGAGACTCGATCAGGGCACGACGTGACCGGCACCGCGGGGCTAGGGTGACGGCCCATGGACATGCTGAAAGGCGAGCAGATCGCCGAGGCCGGCCTGACCGACTGGCGCAAGCTGGCGCAGGGCCTGCATGCCCGCTACGTGACCGAGGACTTCGGTGCCGGCGTCCGGTTCGTCGCCGCGGTGGGCGTTGCCGGCGACGCGCTCGGTCACCACCCGCGCGTGTCGATCGGCAACGGGTACGTCGACCTGAAGCTGAGCACCGACGACGCTGTCTACCGTGACGACGACGGCACCGAATACGTCATCGAATGGGTCACTCAGCAGGACGTCAACCTCGCACGACGGATCACCGCCGGGCACCAGGTCGACGCCGACCCGGCCGCGGTCAGCGTGGTCGAGTTCGGCCTCGACACGGCGCGCTCCGCGACCATCGCCCCGGTGTGGGCCGTTCTACTGACCGGGAATCCCGAGGCCCAGGGCCGCGGAACCCCCGGCGACGAGATCCGGGATGCCACGGGCCGGGTGCCGAACCTGTGGTTCGGGGACGCCGGCGGGCGCGAAGCGTCGGGTCAGCGATTCCATGTCGAGGTCTATGTGGCGCCCGAAGCGGCCGGGCAGCGGATCGCCGCTGCCGTCGCCGCAGGTGGAACCGTCGTCGATGACAGCGACGCGCCCTCGCTCACCGTGATCGCCGACCAGGACGGCAACCGGGGAGTCGTCTGCGTCGACACCTCCGCCACGAAGCAGAGCTGAACCGGCGACCCGGTTGGCCCGTGGCGGTGAGTGGCCGGGCGGCCCGCCTGTCTACCGGAAGGCGTCGATGTTGTGCCGCGCCCAGTCCTCGAAGGATCGCGGGGACCGGCCGAGGACCTCTTGGACGTGCGGGCTGATCCGCTGCTCGGCCGCGAGCGGTGCGCCGAGGATCGCCAGGGTTCCCTCAGCGACGGGTTCCGGCATGAACGCCAGCATCTGCTCGCGGGCCTGCTCGGGCGTCTGCTCGACGAAGCGGATCGGATCGCCCAGGGCCTCGGCCAGGACGCGGGCCCGCTCACGCGGCGTGGTCAGGGCCGGACCGGTCAACTCGTAGATCCGACCGGCGTGCCGGTCGTCGCGCAGGACGGCTGCTGCCACGTCGGCGATGTCGGCCGGATCGACCAGTGGCAGGCCGACGTCACCGAACGGGGCGGCCGCGATCCGCGCCGACCGGATCGGGTTCGCCCAGGCGTACACATTGGAATGGAATCCGCCGGGGCGCAGAATCGTCCACGCCATGCCGGACCCTCGCACGACGTCCTCGATGCCGCGCAGCGGCGCATGCGACACCGACTGCGGCCTGGTGCCCGCGGCCTGCGAGGAGAGCAGGACGATCCGCCGCACCCCGCCGGCCTTCGCCACGTCGAGGATGCCGGCCGGCGCCAGATGCGCCCCCGCACCCGGGACCAGCAGGAACATCGCATCGGCGCCGTCGGCCGCCGGTCGTAGCGTCTCCGGCTCGGCCAGATCGGCCACGACATGCCGCACGCCGCCCGGCACGACCACCGGCATCGTTCCGCGGGACACCGCTGTCACCCGCTCGCCGGCCTTGGCCAGCGACTCCACCAGCACCCGACCGACGTTCCCGGTCGCTCCCGTCACCACGATCATGATCAGCTCCCCGTTCGCCCGTTTGAAGACGCGGGAAAGCTAGCATCGTGAAGATAGTAGGTACCTAGAGGAAAGTGACTATCCCGAGTGGAAGTGACAGACGATCCGGGACTGGCCTGCCCGGTCGCGCCGGTGGTCGACATCGTGTTCAGCCGGTGGACGACCCCGATCCTGTGGTCGCTCAACTATCAGGGCCGGCAGCGGTTCGTGGAGCTGCAACGCCGGATCACCACGATCACCCCGAAGGTGCTGACCCAGCGGCTGCGCCAGCTGGAACGCGACGGACTGGTGGCCCGCACCTATCACCCCGAGGTGCCGCCCCGCGTGGAGTACGAGATCACCGAACTCGGCCGCAGCCTGGCCCCGATCTTCGCCCATCTGACCGGCTGGGCCGCCGAACACCTGGGCGAGGTGCAGGCGGCCCGCATCGCGTACGACGCTACTTCGCGGCCGGCGCCTTGATCTCGAACTGGGGGCAGTGCGCGGCCGGCTCGCTGTCCGCGGCCAGGTCCATGTCGCCGAGCGCCTTCACCGAGGCCTTGGTGATGCTCCGCAGCCCGCGCTCCGGCTTGAAGCCCTGCACGGCACTGGTGTACTGGCCACCATCGGCCGGGTAGACGACCAGCCGCTTGCCGTCGATGTAGGCGCAGGCCTTGTCGCCGCTTCCCCAGCCCATGATCTGGTGGCCGCGATAGGTCTCGTAGAAACCGAGCTTCTTCGCCTTGCCCACGGCCGGGGCAGCCTGAGCCGGCGCCGAGGCGGCGGCCTGAGCCGAGGCAGCCTGAGCCGGGGCGGCCTGGGCCGGAGCCGAGGCAACCGCCTGGACCGAGGGCGACGCCGCGGCCTGGACCGGGGGCTGCGGCTCCGCGGTGGTCGCCGACCAGGCCGTGCCCGCGGTGGCGAGCGCCCCCACGGCGACGGCCACCACGGCGACCGCCCGCCGGGTGGTTCCGTTGATGCGCTTGCCCTGATTATTCCGCTGCATTGAAATCATCGCCAATCCTGAGAATCATCGACGTCCGGAAGAATGTTTCCGGAAATCGTCACCACTCACCGACTCCAACGAGCGTCAGGCGCCGGCGGTAATCCCTCCGATGATCCGACACGCCCATTTTACTACGGGCGATGGACGCTGACGGGGCCTTGACCGAATATCTGCTTTCATGGTGCGGCGCGCCGCCTGAGACGGTTTACAGAGAAGGATTCCCATGAGTGACATGAAACGTCGCGATGTGCTGCGATACAGCGCGGCGGGTGCGGTCACCGCCGCGACCGCCACGCTGGCCGGTACCCAGGCCCTTGCCGGTCCGGACCGCTCGGACCTGCCCGAGGACCGGCGTACGGACCGGAACAAGAAGGGCGAGCCCTGGGACCCGCGTGACTTCGACGAGATCTACCGGGGACGCCGGATCCGGGGCCGGCATGTGCTCGGCAGCCTGCTCCGCGGCCAGGACGAACTGTTCGTCGGCAACAAGAAGCTGGCGCTGACCACGATCAGCACGCTGTTCTTCCCGGCCGACGGTTCCGCGCCGTACGTGGCCACCGGCTACATCAGCGCTGTCAATCATTACGACCCCGTAGAAATCGACAACGACCGCCGACGGGACGGCCTCAAGCGGCTGGGCAAGAAGATCGTCGACATTCTCGGGGATCTGGAACTCAGCGACGAGTCCGCGAAATCGCACCAGCACTGACGCGGTTCCCTATTTCTCCAATGTGAAAGGCGACCGACAAATGGCCGTCGTACGCAAGAGCATCGCCGCCATGACGAGCGCGGAGAAGACCGCCTTCGTCAACGCGCTCCGCCAGTTCAAGAACACACCCGCCAACGGGCGCACCTATAACTGGTACATCGACCAGCACATCACGTACTTCGCCCGTACCAGCGACAACATCAGTCATGCCCACCAGTCGCCGTCGTTCCTGCCGTGGCACCGCGAGTACATGCGATTGCTGGAACTCGACCTGCAGACGGTCAGCGGCAACCCGGCCATCTTCATCCCGTACTGGGACTGGACCGGTGCCGCGTCGCCGTTCACCGCCGACCTGCTGGGTGCCATCACCAACGGCAGCGTGTCGAGCGGCAACTTCAGCCCGTCGTGGGGCTGGTCGGTCTACCGCAGCAGCATCAGCACCAGCTTCCTGCAGCGCCGGCTGGGCCAGAACGCGACCCGCCCGACCGCCACGACCGTCAACAACGTGCAGAGCTTCACGGTCTACGACCAGTCGCCGTGGAACTCGTCGGTGTCGAACAGCTACCGCAACCGTCTCGAGATCGAGCTGCACAACCGGGTGCACAACTACGTCGGCGGGCACATGGGCACCCGTGAGGCCCCGAACGACCCGGCCTTCTGGCTGCACCACTGCAACATCGACCGCCTGTGGTGGCTGTGGCAGAACAACCGCGGGATCGACACGTACGTGCCCCGTACCGGTACCACCTCCGGGGTGATCGACAACCTGGAGTCGATGCGCCCGTTCGGTGCCGGCCGCACCCCGTCGGCGGTCCGCGACATCAACCCGCTCGGATACAGCTACGCCTGAGCCGGTGCTGCCAGTTCCTCCCAGGCCCTGAGCGGGCCGTCGCAGGGCCGGACGGTGAGCTCCGCGACTTCCTGCTGTCCCGGCGAGCCCGCGCCTCCCTCGAGGAGGCCGGGCTGCCGCGGCAAGGCGAGCACCGGTACGGCCTCCACCTCCCCGGCGATGCCCCGGCGATGCCGCGCGTCCCGGGCCGCCTACGATCGCGGGCGTGACCAACCCCAACCCGGTAGGCCCCCTGCGCTGGTACGCCGTCCTCGCCGTGCTGTTCTTCGGCATCCTGCCGACCGTGATGGTGGCCCTCCTGGTGGCCCGCGGCAACACCCCCGGATCGGTCGGCTGGCTGCTGATCGGCGGCATCCCGCTGGTCATCTCGGCGATCATCCTGTTGGTACGCGGCTTCACCGCCCGCGACCCGGAGACGGCGGCGATCCTCCTGCGCCGCAGCATGGCTTTCGTGGCCGGCGCGGACGTTCTGCTCCTCGGCGGCAACGCTCTGATCCGGATGGCAACCGGGGCATAGCCCGGCACCGCAACCGCAACCGCTCTACCTCACCGATGCTCTGCTCGGGGACCGGATTCACGCCGATCAAAAGGCCATTCCGCAGTTCCGCGAGAGAGGCCTCCACCCTGATGCGCAGCGTCCGGCTCCGCGCCACCGTCGTGGCTTCCGTGCTCACTTTCGGCGCGGTACTCCCGTCGATGCCCGCCCCGGCGGCGCCGGCTTCCGCGGCCTCGGCCTCGGCGGCGGCCGCGCCGACCCTGGCCGGGCGGCTGGCCGCGGTGCGGACCGCAAAGAGCATCAACTACTACCCGTCGAATGCTGCCTGGTCCGCGATGTGGACCAAGTTCGACACGAAGCGGATCGAGGCGGACCTGGCCAAGGCCGCCGCGCTGGGCGCGGACAACGTGCGGGTCATCGTCTTCCCGCAGACCTTCGGCTACCCCAAACCCACGAGTGCGTACGCCGGGCGCCTGCGCACCTTCGTGGACATCGCCGACCGTAACGGGATGACGGTCAAGCTCACCCTCTTCGACTGGTGGGACGGCTACACCGACGTGACCCGCAGCATCAGCTGGGCCAAGTCGGTGCTCGCACCGTACGCCAAGGACCCGCGGGTGCTCGCGGTGGAACTGAAGAACGAGTTCCAGCCGGCCGACACCGCCGCCGTCGCGTGGGTCCGCAAGGTGATCCCGGCCGTCCGGGCGGCCGCGCCGACCATGCCGCTGACCCTGTCGGTGGACGGCGGGACCGGCGCACCCGGCATGGCGAAGATCAAGAAGGCGCTGGCCGGTACCCCGCTGGACTACTACGACTTTCACTTCTACGGCAGCTCGGAGCGGGCGCTCACCGAGATCCGCAAGGCACAGGCCGCGGTCGCGCCGTCCCCCGTGGTGATCGGCGAGACCGGCATGAGCACCGCCGCGGACAGCGACGGCGAGCAGGCCGCGTTCCTGTCCCGCGTCTTCCGGGCAGCCCGCGAGGCCGGGATCGGCTCGGTGTCGCCGTGGACGTTCACGGACTTCCGGGCCGGCTCCATCCCCGGCAACTCGCAGGTCTCCGAGAAGCCGGCCCAGTACAAGTTCGGCCTGCACCGGGCCGACGGCACCCCGAAGGCCGCCGCCGGGGTGGTCCGTACCGCGTGGACCACCGGCCGCACCCCGAACGACGTGCTCAACCTCGGCTTCGAGGCGAAGGCCGGTGACTCGCCGTGGCGCAAGAACCTGCCGAAGGCCGGCGGTGCCGTGATCACCACGTCGAATCCGCGCACCGGGAAGTACGCGGCCCGGTTCGCCGGCACCACCCGCACCTCCGCCGGTCTGCCGTCGCTGGCCACCTCGCCGATCACGCCGGTCCAGCCCGGACACCGGTGGCGGGCCGAGGCGTGGGCCCGTGGCGCCTCGGCCACCGGCACCACCGAGATCACGCTGAGCTGGTTCGACGCGAACGGCCGCTGGGTCGGTCAGCACTCCTCGAACCGGCTGCCGGCCGGCACCACCGGCTGGAAGAAACTCACCGTGCAGGCGGTCGCCCCGTCCCGGGCCGCCGGTGTGCAGCTGCACCTGAAGTCCGGCGACAACCGCGGCACCGTCTGGTTCGACGACGTGGCGATCTCCTGACCGATCGGCTCGTGTCACGCGGCGAAGGCAGGGCGAAGGCGTAGTCGTCCTGCCCGGCCGCCGCGGGATCCGGTGAGCGGTGAGCACGGCCACAACCGGCATCTGCGTCGCCGGAGCTGCCCCGGGAGACGGCTAGCGTTCCCCCGTGACTTCGTTGGGAACGGTGTTCGTCCTCGGTGCGGCCCTGTCGGTGCAGTTCGGCTCGGCTGTCGCGGCGCTGCTGTTCCCGCGGGCCGGAGCCGCCGGCGTCGTGGCACTGCGACTGGTCATCGCCGCCCTCGTGCTCCTGCTCGTGTGCCGGCCCCGCCTCCGCGGGTATCGCCGCGACGACTGGCTGGCCGTCGCCGGGTTCGGGGTGGCCATGGCGGGCATGAACGGGCTGTTCTACCAGGCCATCGACCGGATTCCCCTGGGCCCGGCGGTGACCCTCGAGGTGCTCGGCCCGCTCGCCCTGTCGGTACTGACGGCCCGCCGCGCCGCCGCCTGGCTGTGGGCGGCACTCGCGTTGGCCGGGGTGCTCCTGCTCGGATATCAGGGTTTCGACCGGCTCAACGCGGCCGGTGCGGCGTTCGCCCTCGGTGCCGGCGCGATGTGGGCCGGCTACATCGTGTTCAGCGCCCGCACCGGACAGCGCTTCCCGAAGGCCGACGGGCTGGCCCTGGCCCTCGCGGTGGCCGCCGTCCTCACCCTGCCGCCCGGCATCGCCGACGCCGGCGCCGCGCTGCTCGACCCGGTCACCATCGGTCTGGGGGCGATCGTCGCGGTGATGTCGTCGGTCCTGCCGTACACCCTGGAGCTCCTCGCCCTCCGGCGGATCCCCACCTCGACGTTCGCCGTCCTGATGAGCCTCGGACCCGCCGTCGCCGTGCTGGCCGGTTTCGCCGTCCTGGACCAGCACCTGCGTCCGCTCGAACTGCTCGCCGTGGCTCTGGTGATCACCGCGAGCGCCGGCGCCGTACGAACCCCGCCGCCCCGGTCCCCACGAGAAGCTGGACGGGATCGTCCCGGGCCTTGTAACGTGCGCCTGGCCGTGACAACGCCCGAGGAGGTGACCCGATGAACGCTGTATCGCATGGGGTGCTCCCCCGCCGGGTCATGGTCGGGCGATCGATGTAGGTGTCGCCGGGAGCGCCTCGCCAGCAGGCACTCCCGAAGGGCAACACCCATGCACCCCTCGCAGTTGATCGCCGAGCCGCCGACGACCCCGGCCGTCGGCGACGTCTCCGGATTTCCCTCTCCGCATCCCGGCTCCGGGCGCGGGCCCCTCGAGTTCGACGTCATCATCGCCGGTTGCGGGCCGACCGGTGCGATGCTGGCCGCCGAGCTTCGGCTGCACGACGTGCGGGTGCTCGTCGTGGAGAAGGAGACCGGGCCCGTGTCGTACGCCCGGATCGTCGGTCTTCACATCCGCAGTCTCGAAGTGATGGCGATGCGCGGACTACTGGAACGCATTCGCGAACGCGGACGGCAGCGTCCGGCCGCCGGCTTCTTCGCCGCCATCGACAAACCCGCACCCGAGGGCCTCGATTCGGCGTACGCCTATCTGCTCGGCATTCCGCAACCGGTCCTCGTCGACCTGCTCGAGGCACATGCGGTCGCGCTGGGCGCCGAGGTCAGGCATGGTTCTACGGTCGCCGGCCTGGAGCAGGACGACGACAGCGTGACGGTCGAACTGGGCGGCGGGGAACGGCTTCGCGCACGCTGTCTCGTCGGCTGCGACGGCGCACACAGTACGGTTCGCAAGCTGCTCGGCGTCGGCTTTCCCGGTGAGCCGGCGCGGAACGAGACGCTGATGGGTGAGCTGGAGACCGGAATGCCGCCGGAGGAGATCGCCGCCAGATTGAGCGAGCTCCGCGGAACCGGCCGGCGGGCCGACATCCGGCCCGCGGGCGCCGGTGTCCTTCGCGTCATCGTTCCGGCGGCCGGTGTCAGTGACCGCGCGGAACCGCCCACACTCGAAGAATTCCGGCAACAGTTGCGTACCGTCGCCGGAACCGACTTCGGCGTGCACTCCCCGCGCTGGCTGTCCCGGTTCGGTGACGCCACCCGGCTGGCGGAACGCTATCGGGTCGGGCGGGTCCTGCTGGCCGGCGATGCCGCACACATCCATCCACCGATCGGCGGCCAGGGCCTCAACCTGGGTGTTCAGGACGCGTTCAACCTGGGCTGGAAGCTGGCCGCACAGATCCGGGGCTGGGCGCCCGACACGCTGCTGGACACCTACCAGGCCGAACGTCACCCGGTCGCGGCGGACGTGCTCGACAACACCCGCGCGCAGCGGGAGCTCTCGTCCCCCGGGCCGGGCCCGGAGGCGGTGCGCCGGCTGTTCACCGAGCTGATGGACATCAACGAGGTGAACCGCCTCCTGATGGAGAAGATCACCGCGATCGGCGTCCGGTACGACTTCGGCCCGGGTCCCGCCCTGCTGGGCCGGCGCCTGCCCGACATCGAGGTGCGGCAGGGCAATCTCTACAGCCTGCTGCACCGTGGCCGCGGCCTGCTGCTGGACCGCACCGGTCGCCTGACCGCCGGCGGCTGGTCCGACCGGGTCGACCACCTCGCGGATCCCACCGCGGCACTGGACGCCCCGTGCGTCCTGGTGCGCCCGGACGGTCATGTCGCCTGGTCCGGCGACGACCAGCAGGACCTGGATCACCACCTGTCACGCTGGTTCGGCAGGCCCACCGGCTGAACCGCTCCCGCCTGGCGCACGGTGAGCCGGGCGCCGGCGGGCAGGAGCGGAAGCCGCGGGCGGCGACCTGGGCGCGAGCGGGCAGGGGCGGAGGTCGCCGGCGGCGAGCCGGGCCGGGGCGTTTCCGGGCCCGGACGGGTGGGCAGGTGCACGGGCCCCGGGCGGTGACCGATAGCATCGCCCGCGGAACGTCAGTGAGCGGATTCTCGGAGGTCAGGTGGCACGCGACGACATCTCGCGCGGGGAAGCGGACCGGCTGCGGGCGCTCGGTGACGCCGCCCGGCTGGACCGCACCTTCGAGATCATCGGCGACAAGGGTGCGGTGTGGGTCTGGGGTGACGAGGACGAGGTCCTGTTCACCGAGGACGGCGAGCGCCGCACCCTGCTGCCGGTCTGGCCGTACGCCACGGTGGCCCGCCTGGAGAACGAGGGCGAGGTGGCCGGGGAGCACGCGATCCGGATCCCGGCGAAGGTGTTCCTTTCCGAGTGGCTGCCGCAGCTCGAGGAGGACAAGGCGGTCATTGCGGTCTTCCCGGTCGAGGACCGGAACGCGGCGGTCCTCGACCTCGCCGACTTCCGGTCGAGGCTGACCGCCGCCCTCCGCTGATTCGGCCCGCCGCCCGGCTTCGGCGGGTACTGCGTCGCAGCCGACGCAGTACCCGCCGGGTCAGGCGCGGCTCCACCTCTGGTTGGCCGCGGCGGAGCAGGTCCACAGGATGACGGTGGTGTTGTTGGCGGTGGCCGCCCCGCTGGCGTCCAGGCACTTGCCGGACTGCACTCCGCGGACGGTGCCGTCGGACTGGAGTGCCCACTGCTGGTTGGCGCCGGTGCCGCAGGTCCAGAGGATCACCCGGGTGCCGTCGGCGGTGCCGTTGTTCTCGGCGTCGAGGCACTTGCCGCCGATGCGCAACTGCCCGGACGTGCTGGTGACGATCTGGGTGCTGCCGCCGTTGCAGTCCCAGATCACTGCCTGGACGCCGTCGACCGGGGCGCCGCCGAGCACGTCGAGGCAGCGGCCGGATCCGGCGCCGCGCAGGCTGAAGGTGTCGGTGGGGGTGGTGCTGCCGGGGCGGACCCGGTACATCACCACGCCGTGCGGCGGGACCGTCGCGCTGATCGCACCCGTGGTGTTGCGCGCCGCCTTGGTCCACACGTCGAACAGCTGGTACCCGCCGGCGGCGGGCATGCCGATCGCGGCCGCGGTGGTGGTGACGGTGGCGGTGCTGCTGGACCGGTTGAGCAGGGCGACCGCACCGGAGCCGTCACTGAGGGTCTTGGCCCACACCTCGGTCTCCCCGTTGTCACGGACCCGCTGCGCCTGCCGGCCGAGGCTGTCCTGATTGACGGCGAGCACGTCCGGGTCGGTCAGTACCGTGCGGACGTCGGCGGGCATGGTCGTGATGTCGTTGCCGGCGATCAGCGGGGCGGCCATGATCGCCCACATGCTCATGTGGGCGCGGTTCTCGGTCGGGGTGAAGGTGCCGCGCACGCCGACCTCGAGCATGTCGGGATCGTTCCAGTGCTGCGGCCCGGCCCACGGGTGCAGGGGTGCCTGGACGTCGAGGATCTCGGTGACGCCCATGAAGCAGTCGCCGGTGCAGCCGCTGGTCCACCTGTCGGTGATGTCCTCGGTGGTGCGCCACATGTCGGCGACCTGGCTCCAGTTGTAGGAGGGGCCGGTGTTGGAGTGTGCGCTGTTGGAATTGATCGAGTACACGATCGGCCGGCCGGTGGCGCGCAACGCGTCGCGCATCTTCGTGAAGCCGGCGATCTGGTCGTCGAGGGTGCCCCACGGCGAGCACCAGTCGTACTTGAGGAAGTCCACGCCCCAGGAAGCGAACGTGTTCGCGTCCTGCTGCTCGTGGTTCAGTGCTCCGGTGGCACCGCCGATGGCGTTGAAGTACTGGGCGCAGGTCTCCTCACGCGGCGCCTGGTAGATGCCGAACTTGAGTCCTCGGGCGTGGATGTGGTCGCCGAGAGCCTTCATGCCGGACGGGAACCGCACCGGGTCGGAGCGCAGGTTCCCGGCGGCGTCGCGGGTGGTCGCCTGCCAGCAGTCGTCGACCACGACGTACTCGTAGCCGGCCGCCTTCATCCCGGAGCTGACCATGGCGTCGGCAGCGGCCCGGATCTTGGCCTCGGAGATGTCGCAGCCGAACGTGTTCCAGCTGTTCCAGCCCACCGGCGGTCGGACGGCGGGGCTGCCGGGCGCGGCCGTGGCCGGGGCTGCGGCGGTGAGAGTCGCGGCCACGACGAGGGCCGCCGCCGTCGTGAGGGTGCGCATGCGGAGGTCAGCAGACACGGAAGGTACCGTCCTGCCGGTCGGTGGCACTGGAGCTCGCGCTGATCGGGTCGATGCGCAGCACGTAGTTCGAGTGCCGCAGGTAGCGGTCGGGGACGTTGTAGGACCGGAACGACGACCAGCTGGCGTCGGCAAGGCCGGCGACCTGGATGAACGTCGCGTCGGCCCGGAACGTGGCGGTGCCGTCGTTCGCGTCGAGGCGGATCGCGTAGGCGCTGTGCCGCAGGTAGCGGCCCGGGACGTTGACCGACTCGAACGACACGCCGGAGCCCGCCAGACCGGGGACCATCCGCCACAACTGGTCCTGGTGCGGGTCGAACGGGTAGGCGTCGATGCGGCCGATGTTGCTTGCGTGCCGTACGAACCGATCCGGGAAGTTGTACGACTTGAGCCGCACCCACCCCGGCAGTCCCCACCGGCTCACCAGGCCGTCGTACTCGGCGGCGGTGATGCCGGCGATCGAGCCGTGCTTGGCGTTCAGCGGTGGCGTGTAGTCGCGCTGGCCGAGCACCGTCCACGCGCCGCTGCCCACGCTGCCGGTGGACCAGGCGTAATAGTCGTTGTTGACCGGGCTGAACGAGTCGCCCCAGAGCCGCCAGCCGCCGGTGTTGTTGCGGACCAGCATCGGCGCCTCGATCGCACCGCCCTGCCGCAGCCCGCCGGTGTAGTTGCTGTAACTGTTGGGAGCTCCGGTCGAGGAGCGGGCGCCGTAGAGCAGCCCGTCGGCCATGTTCTTGTAGTACATGTAGAACGTCGAGCCGTCGGCGACGATGTCGGCGTCCAGCACCGGGTATCCGGGGCTGAAGTAGACCTGGTTCGCGGTGACCGTACGGAAGTCCGACGTGTAGTTGACCATGAACACGTCCTGGCCGTTGCTGGCCGAGTAGACGATCGCGTACTGGTTGCGTGCGGGTACCCAGAAGGCGGTCGGCGCCCAGGTGTGGGTGTTCAGGCCGTGCATCCGGATCCGGCGGTACCCGGTGAAGCTGCGCAGGTCGGTGGAGTCCCAGACATGCAGGTACTGGTTGTTCTCGGTGAAGATGCGCCCGCGCAGGTCGGTGGCGAGCACGACGAACGTGCCGTCCTGTTTGCGCAGGATGAAGGGGTCGCGCAGGCCGAGGGTCCCGGCGGTGGGGGTGGCGACCGGGTTGTTCTGGTTCAGTGGCCGCCAGTTGAGGCCGTCGGTGCTGACGGCCAGGTGCAGGGCGTAACTGTCACCGCTCTGGTTCGGCGTCTCCTTGAAGTAACCGAAGACGTAGGCGGTGTCGGCGGCCCGGGCGGCCGACTGGGTGCCGAGCAGGGTGGCGCCACCGGTGGCGGTGGTCAGCGCGCCCATGGCGGCCAGACGGGTGAAGTCGCGTCGGGAGAGAGACACGGGGATGTCCTTTCCGGCTGGGGACGGGTCGACGGAATTGAGGGGTGCGGAGGGGCGGCGCAGGTCAGAGGGTGGGGACGACCGGCTGGATGGTGCCGTCGGCGTTGAACCGCAGCGGGTCGACGGTGGTCTCGCGGTTGGTACCGTTGCCGGCCGGGATCGCGAACCGGTGGTAGGCGATGTACCAGGTGTCGCTGTCCGGTGCCTTCACCACCGACTGGTGCGCCGGGCCCTTGATGCCGAGGCTCAGGTTCTTGGCCAGGATCGTGCCGCGATGGGTCCACGGGCCGAGCGGTGAGGTGCCGGTGGAGTACTCGACGTGGTAGTTCTCCGAGCCGGTGTCGTCGACCGAGTACGTCATGTAATAGGTGCTGCCGCGCTTGAACACGAACGGCGCCTCACGGAAGTTCGGCAGGCTGAAGGTGCGGACCTTGGCCGCGTCGTAGGAGATCATGTCGGCGTTCAGGGGCACCGCGTACGCGTAGCCGTTGCCCCAGTACAGGTAGGCCTGCCCGTCGGTGTCGACGAAGGCGTGCGGGTCGATCATCTGGCCGCTGCGAAAGCCGGCCGGCACCAGCGGACGGCCGAGCGGATCGGTGAACGGCCCGGTCGGGCTGACCGAGGTGGCCACCCCGATGTTGGTGGCGCCGCTGAAGTAGAAGTAGTAGCGCCCGTTGCGGTAGGCGATGGTCGGCGCCCAGGCGCGGTCGGCGGCCCAGTCGATCTGGGTGGCCAGGTCCAGGATGGTGCCGTGGTCGGTCCAGTTCACCAGGTCGGTCGAGGAGAACGCCTTGAATCTGGTGCCGGACCAGCCGTTGTAGCCGTCGGTGGTGGGATAGAGGTAGTACCGGCCGTTGAGGTGGGCGATGTTCGGGTCGGCGTACAGGCCCTTGATGATCGGGCTGCGGCGGCCCGCCACCCACGGCGTGGTCACCCGCCATGAGCTGTCGGCGGCGAAGGTACCCGCGTTGGTGGTCGGCGGGTCGATCCAGAGCTGGTTGTCGCGGTGCCGCAGGAACCGTCCGGGATAGTTGAACGACTCCAGGCGTACCGATCCACCGGCCGAGCCGTCGCGCACGCAGAAGGTGGCGTCGGCCAGGAAGGTGGCGGTGCCGGCGTTGGTATCGAGGCGGACGCGGTAGTCGCGGTGCCGTAGCCACATGCCGTTGGCCGCCTGGAACGACACGCATCCGGTACCGCCGGCCAGGCCGGGGGTGACGGTGAGGGTCGCGTCGCTCCGGGCCTGGGCGGAGCTGGCCGCACTGACAGCCGCGATGCTGCCGAGGTAGTCGGCGTGCCGCAGGTAGGAACCGGGGACGTTCGCCGACTGCAGCGACCGGGCCCCAGCGGGGATGTCGGCCGCAAAGGCGGGCTGGGCGATGTGAGCGGTCGCCGCGAGGGCGCCGAGAAGGACCGTCGTCGCGCGGGCAACCAGTTTGACGGGCATGGAAGCACTTCCTCGGGGATGGGGGCGGGAAGCATTGCCGCGGCGTTTCCACCGTGTGAATGCACGGAGTGTTATCGCTAACATCGATGCGTGTCAAGAGTCGACCCCGCACTGGGTAGCTCGGACGGCCACATTGTTCTGCCGCTGCGGGCCATGCAGCGAGCCGGACCGGATTGTCCATTCTGGGACTTCGGTCCGACAGCCAGGAGTTGATCAATGCCCGCCGAGCTCGTCCGGTACGACGGCCATGCCCCTTCCTTCACCACCACGGTCAGCGAGTTCGCCGTCGTCATCCATCCCCTGCTCGGACTGTCCGGGCTGGTCGCCAAGGTGATGGCGTCGAGAGCCGAGGCCGACCGTCTCGAGGGGGCAGCCGGGCGCCCGCAGCGGGACCACGAGGTGCGGATGGCCGAGATCGCGGTGCGCGAGCGGGCCCGGATCCGGCAGGACCACCTGGAACTGACCCGGCTGGAACACAACTTCGAGGCCGCACTCTGCGCGATCAAAGTGGAGGGCGCGGCCCGCCGCCATGAGGCCGACCGCCGGTTCGCGGCCGAGATGCGCCGGATCGACGGCGCGATCAAGATCGAGCTGGCACGGCTCGCCGAGGACCGGCGGCGCAACCGGCAGTCGTTCGCCGAGGCGCGGCAACGGCTGCGGCTGGCGGAGGCGGCCCGCCGCGACATCGGCAAGGCGATGAGCGAGGCCACCCGGATGATGCGCGGACGGTCCCGGTTCGCCGAGATCGCGGCCCTGACCGTGCCGATGTTGTCGCAGGCCATGACCGCGGTGGTCACCCAGCAGCAGGACGGTACGACCGCGGTGCTCGACGCGCTCAGCGGGCCCGGCCCACGAGCGCTGCCCGGTGGGCGCGGGTCCGCGGGAAGGTCCCGCCGCGCATGATCGAATGCACACTGCTGACCCTGCTGCTGGCGGGAATCATCCTGGTGTCGGTTCTCAACCGGGGATCCCGGTCGTCGTCGCGGTCACGGACCCGGCCGGGCCGCCAGATCGTCCAGCACCGGCCCGCACGCTCACGGCCGGCCCGCAGCAGACCGGCTCGCAAGAACACGTCCGGCCGGCCGGACCGGCAGTCGTCGCCGAACCGGGCGGCCGGCCTCTCCGAGGCCCAGGTCCGGGCGATCCTGGAACGGGCGCTCGGCGCGGTCTGGGAGGCCGATCAGCAGCGCATCCGCGCCCAGGTCCGCGAGCAGGAACGCCGGGTCGCCGCGCGGCTGCGCCAGGGTCAGCGGGAACTCGACTTCGCCGAACTGCGCGCCCTGCACGAGAAGTCCCGGCAGACCGCGGACCTGGCCTACGCGTCGCTCGACGCGGCCCGGGCCACCGAGCAGGCGATCAGCGAGAACATCCGCAAGACGCGCCAGGCGATCGAGGCCGCGCAGTCTCGCGGCGGCCGCAACGTGACCGCCATGCGCGGCGCCCTGGAAGCGCTGTACCTGGACCGCGACGTGATCCGGGCCCACCGGGACCGCTACATCCAGGACGTACAGCGCCTCAACCAGGAGACCGGCAACCTGCGCGACTCGATCGGCGCGAACTGCGGCGCGCCAGGTCGCCGCTGGCACGACGCGCTGATGAAGCGGACGAAGGCGCGCAAGGAGGGCCGGCTCTGAGGAACCGGCCCCGCAATCGGCCTTTCCACCGAACGCGTCCGGCGGACAAGACCGCCCAGCCGGGTGACGAGCCGGTTTTCGATCACCACCGATGGCTAGCATCCGCCGCGTGGAATTGCGACTCGACGTGGATGGTGACCACGGCCAGGCAATGGCCCTGACCCGGTGGCTGACGAACGAACGGGAACTGCGGGGCCGGTTCAAGCGCGCCACCGGCCCGGACGACCCGGAGGCCATGGGCACGGTGGCCGACATCGTGGTCCCACTGGCTGAGGCGTTCGCGGCCGGAGCACTGACCGCGCTGGCGGAGTCGCTGGTCACCTTCGTGATGCAGCGCCGCAGCGCGGTCACGGTGGAGATCGGGGACGGTCGCCGGACCCACCGGATCCGCGTGCGCGGCGGCGACGACCCTTCCGCGCTGGCCCGGGAACTCGCCCGGATCGCGGCCGAGGGCCTTCCCGGGCGCTCCGGCGGGCAGTGACCGGTGCGCCTCCCCCATGCGCGGTCGTCCAACGTCGTCATCGTCGGCGCCAGCAACTACGACGATCCCGGCCTGCATGATCTGCCCGCCGTACGCAACAACGTCCGGGATCTGCGTTCGCTGCTGACCGACCGGCGGCACGGCATCGTCGCCGACGACCGCTGCGACGTGGTGCTCAACATCGGCATCCGCGACACGATCCGGATCGTGCGCGAGCACGCCGAGGCCGCCACCGACACGCTGGTGATCTACTTCGCCGGGCACGGCCTGATGGGTGACGACGACAGCCTGTTCCTGTCCATGCGCGACACCGCGAGCGCCGACCTGGCACTCAGCGCGCTCGCCTTCGATCAGGTTCGCCGGGCGGTGCACGCCAGCCCGGCGCAGTACCGGGCCGTGATCCTGGACTGCTGCTTCAGCGGCCGGGCGGTCGAGCGCATGGGCGCCGGCGGCGCGGCCGACGCGCTGTTCGCCGAGGGCAGTTATGTGCTGACCGCTACCACCGCCAACCGGCTCGCCCGGGCGCCGGAGGGCCGCACCCACACCGCCTTCACCGGGGAGCTCGTCAAACTGCTGCGCGACGGCGTGGACGACGGGCCGGAGATGCTGTCGATCCACTATCTCTACGGGCAGGTGCGCACCGCCATGCGCGCCAGCGAATTCCCCGAACCGGCCAACCTGATGAGCGGGACGGCCGAACAGATCGTGCTGTCCCGCAACCGCTGGACGGGGAGAAGACCGGCTGCCACCAAACCGGCCCCGGCCAAACCGGCTGCCGTCAGGCCGCCGGCGACGAAGCCGGCGACGATCAAGGCACCCGTCAAACCGGCGACGGCCAAGCCGCCAACGATCAGGACGCCCGTCAAGCCCTCGGCGGCCAAAGCGGCGGCCGGACCGACCACCGTCAAAGCGGCCGTCAAACCGGCGCCACCCGGACCGGCCGCGGTCAGACCCGTGGCCGCCCTGGTCACCGCACCGCGGCCGGCCGCGGCGAAGCCCCCGGCGAAGAAGTACGTCGCACTCCCCCGGCTGATGTTCTGTCACGACGGGGCCACCCTGATCACTACCGGACGCGACAACCTGATCCGCGTATGGGACGTCACCTCCCGGCGGCTGCGGCACACGTTCTCCGGGCACACCGGCACCGTCGCGCAGTTCGCGGTCGGCGTGAACGGCTCGATGCTCGCCACCGCCGCATCGGACCGCGCCATCCGGCTGTGGAACCTCCACGACGGCCGGCAGACCGGCCGGATCGACACCACGGCGCGCTGGCTGGCGCTGCATCCGGCCGAACCCCTGCTGGCCGTCATCGGCAAAGAGGCCACGGCCGAGATCTTCGACCTGCGGAACCTCCGCCGGGTACGCACGTTGCGTGGCCACACCGGGGAGGTCCTGCGGGTCGGCCTGAGCCATGACGGCTCGCGGGTACTGACCACCGGAAGCGACCGCACCCTGCGCGTGTGGGACACCCGGAGCGGGCAGCAGCTGACCGTTCTCGACGGTGTCGCGTCACCCCGGCTGGCCGCCTTCCACACCGCCGCCGGATGGGTCGCCACCAGCCTCGCCTCCGGCGGGATCCGGCTGCGCCGGCTGGCCGGCGGCGAGAAGGGCGGGAAGATCGCCGACCTTCCCGGTGACGGCACCCCCACCGAACTGATGGCGAGCCGCGACGGCAGGGTCCTGGCGGTCCTCGATGCCGACGGCCGGGTGCGCACCTACGACATCCCCGCCCGGCGGCCCCTGTTGGATCTGGCTGCCGACGGCGCCCAGCCGGTGAGCCGGATCCTGTTCGGGGCCGGACGGACGCTTGTCACCCTCACCGACGGTGGGGTGGCCCGGCTCCTCGACTGTCGCAGCGGCAAGGTCCGGCGCACGTTGCGTGACGCTTCCCGCTCCTCGCTCTGGCTGACCTTCGATCCGACCGGCAACCATGCCGCCGTGGGCCGCCGTGACCACACGACGCACCTCTACGACCTGCGCACCGACGGCGAACCGCAGCCGTTACGGCCGGTGATGCCACGTTCGCCGGCACCGAAGCCCCGGCCCGCGGACACCGTACGCCGGACCAGCACCTGGGCCGATGATCTGCTGCGGTCCGCGTACGAGCGGCTCCGGATCGGCACCGACGGTCACGCGCTGTGAGTGCCGGCCAGACGTCGCCACCAGCGGCGCCGGGGCCGGGTTGCCGGCGCCGTCTCGTCGGAGACGACGCCGAGGGTGAGGCTGACCCGTGCGCCGCCCCACTCGTTGCGGCTCACGGTGAAGGTGCCGCCGGTGTCGGCGGCCAGCCGCTGGGCGATGTCCAGGCCGAGTCCGGTGGAGTCGGCGTTGCTGACACCTCGGGCCAGGGCGGCCTCCGGGTCGGCGAAGCCGGGGCCGGCGTCGTCGACGGTCACGGTCGCCGACTCGGCGTCGCGGGTGACGACGACCCGGCAGGCCGCGTCCTCACCGGTGTGGTGGAAGACGTTGCCGAGGACCACGT
This sequence comes from Actinoplanes sp. NPDC023801, assembly GCF_040639655.1. Lineage (NCBI taxonomy): Bacteria > Bacillati > Actinomycetota > Actinomycetes > Micromonosporales > Micromonosporaceae > Actinoplanes > Actinoplanes sp. NPDC023801. The sequence continues at coordinate 81,799 of NZ_JBFAAI010000016.1, forward strand.
CCAGTGCCTCGGTGACCCGCGACCAGGCGGCCGGCACGGTGATCCCGGCCGGCGGCGGGTCGGCCTGCCACGGGCGGCCCTGGTCCTCGGCGAGCGCGCCCCAGAACGCGGTACGGTCCGCGACGACCGCTCCGAGGTCGCAGTGCAGGCGGGGGCGGGCGGCGAGTGGGCGGCTCGCCTCGCTGATCACGGCGCTGATCTCGTGCTCGAGGCGGGCCACCACGCGCAGCTGGCGTTCCCGGTCGTCGCCGGGAGGCAGTGCGTCGGTGTTGAGCCGTAGCGCGGTGAGCGGCACCCGTAGCCGGTGGGACAGGTTGGCGGCGAGCGCCCGTTCCTTGGCGAGCAGCTCCAGGAACCGGTCGGCCAGCAGGTTGAGGGCGGTGCCGACCTCCTCGATCTCGCGGGGGCCGCTGGGCCGGACGCGAGCGTGCAGCTGGCCGCCGCCGAGGCTGGTCGCCGTCCGGGCCAGGTCGCGGATCGAGCGTACGATCCGGGCGGCCAGCCGGTCGGCCAGGAACATGCAGAGACCGACCAGCACGATCGCCTCGGCCACCAGGACCAGCACCGCCGTACCGACGCCGGCGCTGAGCGAGGTGGCCGGCACGAACACCTCGATGACCGCGATCAGCCCCTGCGGCAGCGCGACCGGCCGCAGGTAGACGCGGCCGCCCTCGATCCCGACGGTACCGGCGGTCTCCCGCTGGCGGACCCGGTCGACGGCTCCGGCGGGCGCCCGGGTGACGCCGACGGTGCCGAGGGCCGGCAGGTGGGCGGCGAGTTCGCCGTGCTGGCCGGCGCGGGTGCTCATGATCGAGTTGAGGACCAGTTCGCGGTCGGTGGCGACCACCACGACGGCGGAGAGCCCGAGGGCCTGGCGCTCGGCCTCCCGCATCGCGCGGTCCTGTACCGCACTGTGCACGAGCAGTGCGAGCGGGATGACGAACGCCAGCGCCACCAGCGTGGTGACGGCGAGGGCGACCATTACGTAACTGCGTCTCATGGGACCGCCGACCATAGCCGTGCCGGGCGGGCTCCACCACAGGAGCCCGCCCGGCCGATCCCCCCTCAGAAAGTAAGTGCCCAGGTGTCGAGGGTGCCGGTGTCCCCGGTGTAGAGGTCACGGACCCGCAGTTTCCAGGTGCCGGAGGCCTGTTCGGCGGACGCGTCGACGCTTCGGCTGAGCTTGACGTCGTCGGCGCTGTCGAACCGGCTGGACTTCTTGAGCTGGTAGGCGGTGCCGTCCGGTGCGATCAGGTGAATCTCCAGGTCACCGCGGAACCCGTGCCGGATGGTCGCCTCGACCTTGAGCGCGGCCGGTGCCCGGCCGGAGCGTTGCACGGTGATCGGCGACTCGATCGCGGACCGGTCCTTGATCGCGAAGTCGGCGCCGTTCTCCACCCGGGTGGACACCGGTTCGGCGGGGGCCTTCACCCCGGTCAGGGCCCAGACGGCGTGGGCGGCGACGTCGGCGTGCGTGTCGAGGGCGTCGTGGTCGACGTTGCCCGCGCCGTCGCAGGCCTTGTGGTAGCACGGGTCGAACGGCTTGCCGGCCTCCCCGTCCCACTTCGCGGCCTGTGCCTGGCTCATGGCCGGGGCGAGGCTCAGGGTGGCGGTGCCGCCGGTCGGGATGCCGGCCGCGATGAAGGAGGCGTGGTCGGAGCGGCCGTTCAGGTCGGTGCTCTCCGGCTCGATGCCCTCGGCCGCGAATCCGGCCTTGAGCGCGGCGGCGATGGCCGTACCGCGGGTGTCGTCGCCGTAGAGGAAGTAGCCCGGATTGGGTGAACCGATCATGTCGAAGTTGAGATACGCGGTGATCTTGGCGCGCTCGGCGGTGCTGAGCGAGGCCACGTACGCCTTGGAGCCGACCAGGCCGGCCTCCTCGGCACCCCACCAGCCGAACCGGATGCCCTTGTCACCGTTGGCGCCGGACGCGGCGTAGGCGAGAGCGACCTCGAGGATCCCGGCCGAGCCGGTGGCGTTGTCGTTGATGCCCGGCCCCTGGTTCACGCTGTCCAGGTGCGCGCCGAGCATGACCACCCGGTTCGGGTCACCGCGCCCGGGCAGGTCGGCGATCAGGTTGTAGCCGGTCTTGCCGGCGTGGGTGAACTGCTGCACGCGGGTGGTGTATCCGGCCGCGTCCAGGCGCTGCTTCAGGTAGTCGACGGAAGCCTTGTAGCCGGTGCTGCCGTGGGCCCGGTTGCCGGAGTTGGCCTGCGCGATGCGGGCGAACTCGCCGAGGTCGGCCCGCAGCGCGGCGGCGTCGATGTCGGCGGCGGCCGCCGGGGTGCCGGTCGGCGCCGTGGTACCCGGAGTGGTCGGGCTCGGCGTGTTCGCCGGGGCGGACGGCGTCGGCGAGGCCGGCGGCGCGGGGGTGGTGGTCGTGGGTGCCGGCTGCGGCGCGGTCACCGTACAGGTGGGGTCACCCTGCGACGGCACGCTGACGGCGTCCCAGGCGGCCTTGACCACGTTGAACTCGGTGCAGCTGTCCGGGTGCAGCTCGCGGGCGGCGTCGAGGGTCGCCTTGCGGGCCTTGGTGTACGTCCAGCCGGAGGTCTTACGCAGCAGCGCGTGGTAGAAGATCTCGCCGGCCGGCCACAACCCGATGCCGGTGATCCTGCTGCCGTTGCAGGTGGCGCTGGCGGGCTTGCCGGCCGGGGCGGAGCCCTCGGCGGCCAGGTAGAACCAGTGGTTGAGCGGTCCGGCGGCCGAGTGCACCTCGGTGCTCGGGATCGACGAGGACCAGCAGTTGGGGTCGCCGACCGCCGACGGCGTGTGCATGTTGCGGATCGGGCCGCGGCCGGAGAGGTTGACCTCCTCGCCGACCAGGTAGTCGGCCGGGTCGTTCGGGTTCGCGGCGAAGTGCTCGGCGAGGGTGCCGAAGATGTCGCCGGTCGCCTCGTTCAGGCCGCCGGTCTCGTTGGTGGTGCCGCGGCTGCCGCCCGGGGTGTGGCAGAAGACGCCGTGGCCGAGCTCGTGGGCGACCACGTCGACCGAGTTGACCTGGCGGGCACCGTCGCTGGTCCGGCCGTACTTGGTCTGGTCGCGGTTGGCGTCGCCGGTACCGGCGCAGCTGTAGAAGGCGTTGACATCGGTCAGGCCGACGAACATGGAGGCGGTGCCGCCCTTGCCGTCGATGCCGTTGCGGTTGAACTTCGCCTTCAGCATGTCCCACATGACGCCGCCGGCGTACTGGGTGTCGACGCCGCCCGTGGTCAGATCACTGCCGGTGCCGTTGCCCCACTTGTCGTCGGCGTCGGTGAGGAGCTGGCCGGTACGGTCGTTGAGCACCCGCATGCCGCCGCGCGACGGGTCGCGCATCTCGAACCCGCCGGAGCCGGCGGTGGTGCCGATGGTGACCTGACCGCCGTAGTGACCCTGCCCGGTGCCACCGGTGATCTCGTCCCATGATCCGGCGTACCTGCCGGTCCGCGCGTCGACATAGGCGTGCGCGCGGCTCGCCTCGGCGCCCGGCTTGCTCTCGATGACGGTCTCCCAGACCAGGCGGTCCTTGCCGTCGCCGGCGATGACGCCCAGTTTCGGCTCACCGGCGACGTCACCCGGGTGTTTGAGCAGCGAGACCTTCTTCGCCTTGGCGGCGGTCACCTTCGGTGTGGTGGCGACCTCGACCTCGGCGGCCGGGGTGCCGCCCTTCACGGTGCCCTTGGCGTCGGTCACCACGACCACGTCACCGCCGACGAAGACCGGAAGATTCTTGTACGTACGGGCGTAGCTGACGTAGTTCAGGCCGCGCGGCGTGGTGGTCACCGACTGGCGGGTGTACTTGGCGTCCGGGTCCGAGTCGAACCCCGTGGACTTGCCGGTCACGTACTGGTCGGCCGCGGCCGCGGAGCTGACCGCGCCGCCGTCGGAGAAGTCCGGCTCCGGAATCTGGCCGACACCCGAGTAGCCGGCGGTGTACGCCGCTCCCAGGCCGAGCATGACCAGTGTGGCGCTGCTCAGCGCGGTGACGCGCAACGCTTTTCTGCTGCGGGAACGCCTCACTGACGATCCTCCCAAGGCTGTTGTCGATCTCTGTATGCCGCGAGAGTCTCGCCGTGCCAGCCTTAAGAGCACCGGAAGGAACGCTATCGGACCGGTAACGACATGCCGATGCCGGTCGATGCGCCGGGCGGCGTCAGGATCCGTACTCCTCGATGACCTGCGCCGCCGGGCCGCCGCTCCAGTAGGCGGTGATCACCGAGGTGTGTCCCGGTCTCGTCAGCCGCGCCACCACGACGGTGTCGCTGCGCCGGGCCGCGCTCGCCACGTACCCGGTGCGCGGTTCGGCGTCGATGACGTCCACCCGGGTCGCCGAGTAGGCCACGATGACGGCGCCGCCGTCGGCGCTCACCCGGTACCGGGGCCGCCGGTCGGCGACCGACGGTGACGCGCTGGCCGGTGCGGCGGTCGTGGGGGTGGCGGAGGGGCGATTGACCGTACGGCTGGGGGCGGGTTTGCGGGAAGGCCGCGCCTTGGACGGACTGGCCGACGGGCTCGGTGGCGTCGTGGCGGGCGGAACGGTCTCGTCGAGCCCGAACCGGATCTCGGTGTAGCGGCGGTTGACGTCGATCGCGACAGGTGGTTCGTCGGTGAGTGCGGGCGCCACTCCGAGCCGCACCCCGAACCAGGACACGGTGACCGCGGTGACCGTCACAGCGAGCCATCCAGCGAGGTATCTCCAGCTCCGGCGCATCGGCACATTCTGCATGACCGATACGCTGGCGCAATGCCTGACGTGCTGGTGATCGAGGACGACGTCGACGTCCGGGAAGCAATCGGCCGGTTACTCACCGCTACCGGTCATGAGGTACGGCTCTGCGCGACCGCCCTCGACGGGCTGCGTGAGGTGGCCGCGCGGCCACCCGACATCGTGGTTCTCGACCTGGGACTTCCCGATCTCGACGGTGCCGCTGTGCTCAGCCGGATCCGGGCCACCTCGCAGGTACCGATCGTGGTGGCGACCGCCCGCGATGCGGAGAGCGAGATGATCCGTCTGCTGCGGGCCGGTGCCGACGACTACGTGGTCAAGCCGTACTCCGCCGAGCAGATCGAGGCGCGGATCGCGGCCATGCTGCGCCGGGGTCGCGGCGGTGCGGCGGACGGGCTGACGGTCGGCGGGCTCACCCTCGATCCGCTGGCGCGGACGGCCGCCCTCGACGGAACGCCGCTGCAGCTGTCGCGGCTGGAGTTCGACCTGCTCGCGTACCTGATGGAGCGGGCCGGGAAGGTGGTCACCCGGCGGCAGCTGCTGACCGGCGTGTGGCCGGACGAGAGCCGGTCGATGGAGACCGTGGACGTGCACGTGACGTGGCTGCGGCGCAAGCTCGGCGAACGGGCCGCACAGCCCCGCTACCTGCACACCGTCCGTGGTGTGGGTATCCGTCTGTCCGCGCCGGAGCAGCCGCTGAACGGATGAGGACATGCCGGGGATGTGCGATTTACATTGTTTTCTCGTGAATCATCCCCTCACCCTACGGATCGTGAATGCGCCTGAACTCCCGCAGCATCGCCCGTGACGTCACCACGACGGCCGCCTGCCTGACCGCGGTCCTCGCCGGCACCGCCCTCCCCGCCACGGCGACCGCAGCGGCTCCGTCCGAGCCGGCCGCGTACGCGCTCGCCTCCACCCGCGGCTTCACCCCGCTCGCGGCCGGCGACTGCACAGCCGACGCGGCCTGTGTGCTCGCGCCCGCCCCGCGCGGCGGTGTCCTGGACGACCACGCGGCACTCACCCAGGCGATCACCACAGCCGCGGGCCGGACCGTCCCCGCGGTCGTGGCAGCCGACGGGACCACCGTGATCACGCCCGCCACCACGGCCACGGTGCTGCTGACCGGCGGCACGTACCGGGTCACCCGCGGGCTCAAGCTGCCGCCCAACGTCAACCTGCGCGGTGCCGGCATCGGTGCGACCACGATCCTGATGGACCCGACCCTGAACTGGCGCAACTTCGCCTACAGCTATCTGATCCTGCCGAACGGTGTCACCGAGGCCGGCAGCACCAACCTGGTCTCCGACCTGACCGTCAACGGCAACTGCCGGACCGGCGCGGGCGCCTTCGACGACGCCGTCCTCCCCGGCCGCCCGGGCCAGCCCTGCGACTTCCGCGAGACGGTGGGCGCACACGCCAACACCGGCGGCGGCATCTCCGCGGGCGACCGGTGGACCGTACGCCAGGTGCGGTTCACGAACTTCGAGTACTTCAAGCTGTGGGTCAACGGGACCACCGGCGTCCAGGTCGTCGACAACCGTTTCGACAACCGGGGCGGCGCCGAGTCCGACGGTGAGGACAACATCGGCGGCGGCGGCCGCAACACCGGCACCCTGATCGAGGACAACCGGTACGACGCCACGATCAACGGCAACGCCTTCGACTTCACCAACGCCAAGGACACCACGATCCGCGGCAACGTCGTCGTCACGAGCCCGGCCGTCGCGGCGGCCCGCGGCGTACCCGAGTACGGCAACATGTATCTCGAAGCCGTCTACGGCGGCACCGTGACCGGCAACCACCTGCAGGGCGCGCACATCGTGCTCAAGTCGAACTCCGACTACTCGCACACCGGCCCGAACCGGGACGTCACCCAGCCGCGCGGCATCCTCGTGGCCGGCAACACCGTCCGCGACTCGTACACCGTCGGGATCGCCGTCGCCTACGACGACTACCTCGACGCCGACGGCACCGCGGGTACCCCCGGCGGCTGGGACGACAGCAGCACCAGCACCACCGATCACCTCGTCCGGCCCGGCGGCGCCAACGTCATCCGCGACAACGTGATCGAACGGCCACGGCAGTCGGGCATCCTCGTGTACGGCAGCACCGCCGCCAAGACCAGCGCCGACACCATCACCGGCAACCTCGTCGTCAACGCCGGAGCCGGCGGTTCGGCCTCGTACAACACCGGCGCCGGCTACTTCGACACCAGCGGCATCGGCCTGTCGGTCGGCAGCAACGACGTCATCGCCGGCAACACCGTCGTCGACGACCAGGCCGAACCCACCACCTGGTACGGCGTGCAGATCGGCGCCCGCAAGGCGACGTCCCGGCCGGTCTACCTGTCGCTCAGCGGCAACACCGCGACGGGCGTCATCGCCGGGCCGGTACGCACGGTCACTCTGGCACCGGAGGCACCCACCGGCCTGGTGGCTTCCGGGTCCACGCTGACCTGGCAGGAGTCCTACGCCACCGGGAACCCGATCGCCGGATACCGGGTGTACCGCAACGGCCTGCCGGTCGCGAACCTGCCCGTCGGCAGCGCCGCGATCCCCGACAATCTGCTCGGTGCGGACGCCGCCGGGCTGGAGAACGCCACCGCGGGCACCGCCGGCTGGACCGTCAGCGGATCCTCCAGCAAGGTCACCCGCTCCACCGCGGGCGGAGCGAACGGCAGCGCGTCGCTGCAGCTCACCGCGCTGAGGGACGGTCAGATCAGCACCTCGAGCAGCCCGGTGGCGGCCACGGCCGGGACCACGTACACCTCGGTCGCGAGTTTCCAGGCCCTCGGCGCCGGCCGCCAGGTGCGTGCCGGGCTGGCCTTCACCGACGCCGCCGGCAAGGTGAGCCGTCTCGGCAGCGCCAACGTCGCCACCGTCGACAGCACCACCGGCTGGATGACCAGCTCGTACTCGGCGGTGGCGCCGGCCGGCACGGTCAGTGTCCAGACCTTCCTCATGGTCGAGAGGGCCGTCATCGGCGAATCGCACCTGATCGACCGGATCGGCCTGGTCACCGGCGCGAGCACCGAACAGTGGACGGCATCGGCCGCTCTCTCCGGCACCTACCAGGTCGTCGCCTACCGCACCGGTGACGGCGAGCTCTCCGCCGTCACCGAGATCCGCATCCCCTGATCCGCACGCGTCCCCGGCAGGAGTAGTCCTGCCGGGGACGCCCCGATCCGCGCCGGTCGGCCCGCCCACCCGCACCTCCCGGCCGGACTCCCCCGGCCGGATGTCAGGACGGCGAACCCGGTGCGGCGAAGTTCCAGTAGCGGTACTCGGCCACGGTCGTGAACCCCATCCGCCGGTAGACGGGCAGACCCGCGCCGGTGGCCTGCAGCACCGCGACCGACGCCTCCGGCACCGCGCCGATCGCCCGCGCCGTGATGATCCGGCCGAACCCGCGGCGGCGGTACTCCCCGCGTACACCGACGAAATAGACGCCGACGCTGTTGTCGTGCCGGACGCTGATGCTGACGGCCGCGACCCGGTCCCCCACCCGTCCGAGATGGAACCGGAACGCCAGGTCCGCGAAGGCGCGATCGTTCACCAACGGGGCCAGCAGGTCCGGTTCGAACCCGTAGACGGCCGCGGCACAGCCGAGGAACGCCCGCAGGCCGGCCACGTCCACGGCGTCCGACATCATCAGATCGCCGTCGCCGGCATCGTCGATCCGCCCGCCCGGCCTGGTGAGCACCGGATACAGCGGCTGGAGCGTGGCACCGTGCCGGGCGGCGAACCGGTTCGTGGCGGCCGACTCCGTCTCGGCGTACAGACGCCACGGCAGTCCGTGCCCCTCGAAATAGTTCAGCGCGCGTTCCAGTGCCGGCTCCTGCCGCTCCCCCGGATCCAGGTGCAACTGGTTCCACGACCGGCCCGGAATCCCGCTGCGGACCAGCAGCCCACCGGGTGTCTCGAGGCTCTCCCCGCCGCAGATGCGGGCGAACTGCCGCCAGAACGCTCGATGGTTGGCGTGCGCAGCTGTCACTGACATCGCCCGATTCTCGCCGTACCGGTCACGCCGAACGCGTCAGGGGCCGATCCGGCATTTCGTACTGACCGTCCGGAACATCGGCGAAGTCCGATCATCCGACTTCCGGGCCGGCTGACCTCTCGTTGAACCAACCGTGACCGTCGACGTCGAAACCAGCCGCATCGTCCCGCGCCAGCGGTCCGGTGAGCCGGGGCAGGTGACCACCCGGATCCCGCTGCCGAACCGCACCCCGCGGCTCGTCGCGATCGTCCCCGCCTACAACGAGGCCGCGACCATCGCCGGAACCGTGCGTGCTCTGCGACGCCAATGGGCGCCGCGACTGGACGACATCATCGTGGTGCCCAACAACTGCACCGACGCCACCGCGGATCTGGCACGTGCGGCCGGTGCGACGGTCCTGGAGTTTCCGGGCGTCAACGAGCACAAGAAGGCCGGGGCCCTGAACTGGGCTGTCAACCGGCTGCTGCCCGGCCTGCAGGACGAGGACCAGATCCTGGTGACCGATGCGGACAGTGTGCTCGACCCCGACTTCACCCAGCACGCCCGCCGCGCGCTCCTGGCTCCGCACATCCGCGGACATCGCCGGTCGCACCGGCAGCGCCCGGCGGTCGGTGCGGTGTGCGCATGCTTCCGCACCGAACGGGAGCCGTCCGGGCTGCTGGCACGGCTGCAACGCAACGAGTACGAGCGGTTCGCCCGGCAGATCGGCCGGTCCGGCGACAATGCGCTCGTGCTGTCCGGGGTGGCGACGCTGTTCGACGTCAGCGCGATCCGCCGGGTGATCGCCGCCCGCGGGACGACACTGCCCGGCTATCCGGGCGAGTTCTACCACCGCGACACCGCCACCGAGGACATCGAACTCACGTTCGCGTTCCGGGCGCTCGGCTACCGGCCCAAGGCCCCGGCGCAGGCCCGCGCGCTGACCGACGTGATGCCGTCCTGGAAGGCGCTGCGGGATCAGCGTCTGCGCTGGCAGCGGGGCATGCTCGACAGCCTGCGGCTGTACGGCTGGACCCGCGCGACGGCCGCGGACGTGGCCCGGCAGCTGGGCATCTACCTCGGCTCACTGGCCGCGCCCGCCTATCTGACGTTCCTCGCGGTGATGGTCGCGCTGAGCGGCCGGGTGCCGTTCTCCTGGTCGTGGGCGCCGATCACCCTGCTGTTCGTGGTGGAACGGGTGTGGACCGTCCGCCGTAACCGATGGTCGGACGTTCTGCTGGCCGCGGTGCTGATTCCGGAGTGGGCGTACGAGCAGTGGCGGTCGGGGGTGTACTGGCTGGCCGTCTGGAAGACGCTGCGTGGCAGCGAACGCGAGTGGATCAATGTGTAGAAAGGAGTCGACATGTACGGCAATGTGGCCGGCGGCGGCACGGTCGCCGCGGGTACCGGACTGGCGGTGACGGGCTACCAGACGATGTGGCTGCTGGTGGCGGGTGTGACCCTGGTGGTGGCCGGGCTTGCGGTGATGAGGCTGGTGCCTCGCCGCAGGCGACGCGTCCGCGTCTGACCCGGCCGGACGGTGCGGCCCCGCGTCCGGCGATTCACGCGGGGCCGCACCCACCGCCGGTCAGTGTCCACAGGTGGACCGCCGCGTCGCCGGGCGAGATCGTGCACCAGAGACCCGGGCCCGCTGATCGGGCGGGGCCCGCAACCGGAACCGGGTAGGTGACGGGCCCACGAACCGTCATCGTGACGAGGTCGACCAGCCAGTGCCTCGGCGCTCCGGCGTCGTCCTCGGTGCCGGCCACGGCGACGTCGTCCCACGGGAACGCCGCCTCGAGGTCCCAGCGGACCCGTCCGCCGCCCGTTGCCGGAGGCACCGCCGTCTCGGCGTCCAGTAGCCGTAACCGCGTGCCGTCCGTCGCCCGGTGCAGGTGAAGCGACCATTGGCCGGGGTCCGCGGTCAGGAAGTGGCCACCGGACGGGGCCACGGCGAGGAAGACCTTCTCGACGTATCGTCCGGCGGTCAGCGTCCGGCCGTCCCAGTGTCCCCACAGCACCGGCGAGTCCTCGTCACCCTCGCCGACCGTCAGTCCCATGTACGCCGGATCCGGGTGCGGGAAATGGGCGGAGAACGATCCCGCGGTCATCGTCGCGGTACGCCCCAGCACCGTACCGTCGGCAGCGTCGACAACCATCCACTGCTCGTCGATCTCGTCGTCGGCGTAGTCGCGGACATGGGCCCACACACGTTCGCCGTCCGGGGAGAACGCCGCCGAGCCATGGTCGGCGAAGCTGTGGTCGTCATCCTCGGCGTACTCGGCGAAGGTGGCATGGTTCACGGTGCACCAGGCGGCGGACCAGCAACCATGCCGAAGTTCCCACCGGAGTACGCCGTTGGCGTCGAGGGCCCGCAGCGCATGCACGCCGGCGAAGACCGCGAGGTCACCGGCCGGCGAGACGGTGACCGAGCCGTATCGGCGCGGCCACGGCGCGGGAAACCGGCGCTCCGGCTGCTGCCCGGCCAGGTCCCGGACGGCCACCTCCGTGTCGCCGCGTTGCATGACGAGGGTGCGCCTTCCCCAGGAGAGGACCGCGGGCGGGTCGGCGGGCCCGAGGTCCGGCCAGGCGGGCACCGTGGCGACAAGAGTGGCAACAGGCACGGCTCACCATAGACCCGAACGCCTGGTGCCGAACCTCAGGATCGTTCAGTTCGTGGCTCTGCGCTCGGGTGATGAGCGACGAGCGGCGCACTGCCCGCGGCACGAGCCTGCGCTCGCTGGAACAAGACGCCGAGCAGGTGTGCGTAGCCGCGGGCATCGTCGATCGCACGGTGGGTGTGCGGGATGTCGCCGAACCATTCAGCCGGCAGACTGCCGGGCGATATCTCGGCGACCGGGCGTCCTACGACAGCCGCGGCATAGCTGCGAAGGCACAGGCCGGACCCGTCGAAAAGAGTCTTCTCCTCGTAGGGTCCCTGGACCACGCCGTAGGACGTGAAACGTCGTAGGTAGTAGTCGATCCATCCGCCGTCGAAGGCGATCGGGGAGGCTGCGAACATGCGCGGCCTCGCCAGGCTGTGAACCCATGCGACGTACTCCGTCATCACCCGGTGGATCGGCTGCGGGTCGGTTGTCGCCGCCGCCCATGCCTCCGGCTGCGTCTGGAACCACGCGTAGGTGCGGGGATCGGGAGCCGCGCCGGGAAGCGGTTCGAGAACGGCTTCGAAGGCGCCCCGTTCCTCTCCGCCGGCGGTGACCGCGACGGAAGCGAACGACCTCATCGAGTTGGCACCAGGCCAAGGGCCGTCGACCTCGATGTCCGTAACGACATAGATCCACTCATCCCGATGGCCCACCAGTCCGGTCAACGTGAGGCTCCTCCCGGTAACTCGAAGTTCGCCGGGCAGTGTGTCATGTCCCTCAAGCGGGGCCTGTCCATGGTGGGGCTCCGGTCGATCTTGTCGGACACTGCGAGAAGGACCACGACGAACAGCAGCAGCCCGGCAACGGTGCCGGAGTGGTTCTGCAGAGTCAGCACCCACGGCTGTTCCGGTGGCGGAAACTCCGGCGTCACCGCGAAGGAGAAGACCGCCTTCCATGAGCCCCACGCGAACAGGAACCCGGAGGACAGCCATGACAGCAGCAGTGGCGCCCGGCCGGTGCGGCGGGCCAGCGTCCATGCGCTCCACGCAGCGATCAACGCCCACACTCCACTGTTGGCGGTGAGCAGGTGCCACTGCGCCTCGCGGGTGTCGAGCGTTGCTCCGTTCAGGCCGATCGTCCCGCCCAGCGCCCAGAACAGTTGCGGCAGGCCGAGGGCCGTGCAGAGCACCGCCGCCAGCCGGGCCACGGTGACCCGCACGCCTGAGCGCCCGGGGACATCTCCGGCGGAGAACGCCTCCGGCCACCGCCGGACCGCGTAGATCGGAGCGGCGATCGCCACACCGAGCGCGAACCCGGCGAACGACACGGACAGCAGACCGATCTCCCAGCCTGTCATCGGCGCTTCCGCCGTGGTGTCGCCGGCCTCCGTGCCGACGAGCGCGAGAAGCGGGATGAGCGGGATCATCGGCACCAGGAAGCCCATGCCGAGCCAGGCCGGAATCACCATCAGCCAGGCCGGCACCCGCAGTCCCCATCGCTGCGCGAGCGCGAGGCCGAGCAGCATGGCCAGCCCCGACATGGCTACCGTCAACCCGTTGACGACCGCCCAGTCGAGGTGGCTCCAGGCCCCTTCGTGCAGTCCTCCGCCGCGCAGTCCGTCGATCGTCCAGAAGATCTTCATGACGAAGTACGGCGCCATCGCGAACACTGCGCCGTAGGCGGCCACCCGGCCGACAATCGACCAGTGGCCCTTCATCGTCGTCTCCTGGGCCGCCCTCTTACGGGATCCTTCTGCACCGTCGGTCACCGCGAGTGGCGGCGCGGCACCGTCAGGCCGTTCGACTTCTCTCATGCCGTTCACGCTAGGAATCAGGGCGCCGGGAAGCCTCCCTCTGCGTAGGGAGGGTCCTCCCTCTGGAGGGTGAGCCCATGGTCGACCCGACGGGCCGTACCAGCGCGCCGTAGTCCGCCAAGACATGGGCGCTCTTGCCGCTGATCGAGATCGGCTCGGCGCTGTAAGAGATGCCTGTGGGCGGGTGGCGATCGTCCAGTACGCGTGGTCACTCACGTGCCGTCAGCAAGACAGCGCAGACCGACTCGCCGCTGGGTAATCGCCCCGCGTTTCACTGCGCTGATGGCGGGTAGCCGTCTGGGCAATTACTGCAATATGCCGGATTCATCCGCCTGCCCGAGGAGAGCCGATGCGCGCGTTGACCGTGGAGCCGCTCAAGGCCGACAGCGCTCGGATCAGCGACGTGCCGGACCCCGTCCCCGCCGCGGGCGAGCTGCTGGTGCAGGGCCTGGCCTTGGGCGTCTGCGGAACGGATCGGGAGATCGCCGCCGGCGAGTACGGGTGGGCGCCCGCCGGCCGGGACCGTCTGGTGCTGGGCCACGAGTCGCTCGGACGCGTGCTCACCGCCCCGCCGGAAAGCGGGTTCAGCGCTGGCGATCTTGTCGTGGGCGTGGTGCGCCGGCCCGACCCGGCGCCTTGTGGGGCCTGCGCGCACGGGGAGTTCGACATGTGCCGCAACGGGGAGTACGCCGAGCGCGGCATCAAGCAGCTCGACGGATTCGGCAGCGAGCTCTGGACCGTGGAGGCCGACTACGCGGTCGCGCTGGATGCCCGGCTGGCGCAGACGGGCATCCTGCTGGAGCCCGCCTCGGTGGTGGCGAAGGCATGGGATCAGATCGAGAAGGTGGGCCGGCGCTCGTGGTTCGAGCCGGAGCGGGTCCTGGTCTCCGGCGCGGGCCCGATCGGCCTGCTGGCCGCGTTGCTGGGCGTGCAGCGCGGGCTCGAGGTGCACGTTCTGGACGTCGCCACGGACGGTCCGAAACCCGCGGTCGTCGATGCCCTCGGCGCGCAATACCACACGAAGCAGATGGGCGAGGTCGCCGCCGAGGTGCGACCGGACATCGTCATCGAGGCGACCGGCGTTCCGCAGGTGGTCTTCGAGGCGATGACCGGCAACGCGGCGTACGGGGTCGTCTGCCTGACCGGCGTATCGCCGGTGGGCCGCAAGATCGCGGTGGACGTCGGCTCGGCGAACCGCGAGATGGTGCTGGAGAACGACGTGGTCGTCGGGTCGGTCAACGCCAACCTGGGCCACTACGCCGCCGCGGCCACCGCACTGGCGAAGGCGGACACCGACTGGCTGGCCAGCCTCATCACCCGCCGGCTGCCCCTGGATCGGTTCGCCGAAACGCTGGAGCCCGGCCCGGACGACATCAAGGTCGTGCTGGATCTGGCCTGATGGGCGCCCGCGGTCAGGCCCAGGCTGCCACCGGTGAGCGGACCGCCGGCCGGATTCACACTTGGGGGCCGTCGCCAGTTCGAGTCGGGCGCTCGCGACTCAGATACCGAACCGGCTTGCCGAGCGACTCCGCGTAGTCGATCTCCCGTCGGGTCGACTCCCCCACGTAGCCGCCCGGATCCACGATGTACACCTCGTCGGCCATGCGGATCTTCTGGCGGTGCACTGCGCCGATCCGTCCCTTGAGGTCCGAGCGGTCGACTGTCCAGTCGTAGCCGGGCAGCTCGGGGAGGCTGAACATCCCGAGGCTGATCACGACGCAACCTTCCATCGTGAGCCGCTGGCTGACCTCCGCGAACTCAGCCTCGAACCTGGTCGAGCCGCACAGCGTGATGACCTTCGCTGCACTCCCGGCCGACTGCGGCGCCTGCTGGTCCTCCATGAAGTTCATGATCGCTGAACGGCAGGACGGGTCCATCGCCGCCCCATGGACGTCCCGCCCAGGTAGCCGCCGATGACGCCCGCCCGGAGATGACCGCCGGCGGACGTCTTGTGGCCGGATGCCATCGATCCACCGGGTTCGCGTCGCCAGCAAAGATCGTGAAATGTGTCCGAGCGCCTCATTAAATCGTCGCGCCGTCATCAATTCATGAGATTGCGTCAAGAATATTACTATTCATGTGGATCAATTTAGAGGGGTTGACCGGAAGGGCGCCGCGATTTAGGTTCAATCTGACTCATGCGTTCGGTCCGCCGCCTTCTTCCATAAGGGGAAGCCGCGGATTATGCACACCCTTCCACAAGGAGGAACCCCGTGACCTTGCAGTATCGAATCGGCATCCTCGCTGCCTCGTTGTGCGCCGCGGTCGCCACCGTCCCCCTTGCCGCGCCCGCACAGGCGGCGCCGGCCACCGACCACCGGGCGACCACGTTGCTGCTCAGCGTACAGTTGACGGAGCATCCCCAGCAGGCGCCGCGGACGGCGGTCCTGCGATGCGGCAGTGATGGCGGCACCCATGTCCGCACCGCGCAGGCCTGTGAGGATCTGCGGGCCGTCAACGGCGATCTGCAGGAAATGGTGTACCAAGACGGCCCCTGCACACTGGAATATCTGCCGCTGACCGCGACGGCCGTCGGTTTGTGGGAAGGTCGGCCGGTACTTTATCGGAATACTTTCTCGAACCGGTGCGACATGCTGCGCGCCACCGGGAACGTCTTCCGGTTCTGAGGCCGAGCCGATGAGGAATGCATTCACCCGAACGGTACGCAAATGCGCCCGCATCACCGTGACCCTGGTGGTTCTCAGCATTGCCGTCGACGCCGGACCGGCCGTGGCCGGCGCGTGTGGGGCGCGAACCGAGTCGGTGCTGGTGCAGCGGGCTGGTGGGCTCGCCGGCACCGTCGAGCGCTTCGTGGTGAACCGGGCCGGTGCGGACGCCGCGGGCGCCAAGGTGCTGGCCCTGACGGCAGGGCAGCGTTTCCGGCAGTTGCAGGCGAGCTATCTCCCCGCGGACCTGTGCTGCGACCGCTTCGTCTACACCGTCGTCGCTCGCTACGCCGACGGCTCCAGCAAGACGGTGACCACCACCGACGCCACGCCGTTCACCCCGCCGCCACTGCTCGTGATCATCCGTCTGATGACCGAGAAGGAGCCGATCGCCACGTGATCATCCCCTAGGGGCCGACACGGCAGAAAGGTAGCTTGCGGGGCCGCTGCAACCGGCGGCCCCACAAGTCAAGTGGCACGCTAACCGAAGTACGGGCGATCGGCCTCGCGCGACCTCTCGAGCAGGGCCTCGACGTGTTCGGCCGGCATCGGGCGCGCTAGCAGGTCGCCCTGGCCGAGCCGGCAACCGGTGGAGTGGACGGTCTCCACGTCGTCGTCGGTGGTCAGGCCGTCGGCGATCACCTCCATGCCGAGCCGGCGGCCCAGGGTGACAGCGATGTCCATAATCGCGCCGACCGCCGCCGGTGCGGATTCCTGCGGGCTGAACACCGCACGATCGATCTTCAGCAGGTCGACGGGCAGCACCCGCAGCCGGCTCAGCGAGGTGGGTCCGGCACCGAAGTGGCCCACCGCCGTACGGACGTCGCTCATCCGCAGCCGGCGCAGGTGTTCGGCCAGCCGTTCGCTGGCCTCCGGGCTCTGGTGCAGGTCGTCCTCACTGACCTCCACCACGAGTGCCGAGCGGGGAATGCGGTGGGCGGTGAGCAGCTCGTCCAAGCCGGCCCGGAACGTCTCCTCGCCGAGTTCACTCGGGCGGACGCCGATCGAGAACCAGAGCGGCTGGTACTCCTGCCGCCAGGCGGCGACCTGCCGGCACGTGCGGTGAAACCCCCATCGGCGCAGCTCACCGAGCATGCCGAGGTCCTCGGCCAGGGCGAGCAGCTCGTCGGCGGCGAGTCTGCCCAGCGCCGGGTGCCGCCAGCTGAGCACCGCCTCGACCCCGACCGGGCGTCTGCCGGGCAGTTCGAACACCGGCTGGAAGAGCAGTTCCACCTCGTTGCGATCCAAGGCCGTCGGCAGGTCCTGTTCGAGCGCCGAGCGGCGTACCAGCTGTTCCTCGATGGCCTCGTCGTACCATTCGACGCCGCCGGGCGGCTGCGACCGGGCCACGCGGAGGCCGAGGGCCGCCCGGCGCAGCGCCTCGTCGATGTCGGTCTGCGGGCACGCGTCGGTCAGGCCGGCCCACACCAGCAGGTGTGCGCCGGCGCCGTCGAGTTCATAGGGCGCCGTCAGCGCGGTCACCAGCTGGTTGGCCAGCAGATGTGCGCTGACCGCGCCGCTGCGGGTCAGCACCGCGAGCCGGGTGTCGCCGACGCGGGCGCAGACCTCGAAGGTGTCGATGCGGGTACGCACGCGGCGCGCCGCCTCGACGAGCACCGCCTCGGAACGTTCGGTGCCGTGCACGTCGGCGATCGCGGTGAGCCCGCTGAGCTCCAGGACGATCAGCGCACTGCCGTCGGTGGTCCGCGGGCCGGCACGGCGCAGCCCTCGCAGGTTGGCCAGCCCGGTCAGCGGGTCCAGGTGGGACGCCTGCTGGAGGGCTTGTTCGAGTTCGCGCCGGTCGGTGACGTCACGGATGTGCAGGACGAGGCTGCGGCCGGGCATCGCGGGGTCGGCTCCGCCGACCGTCCACTCGGTCTCACGCCAGCGCCCGAACCCGTCACGGAGCCTGGCCGCGACTGGGCGCTCGTCGATGAGGTCGGTCCGGTCCTCGTTGAGCCGTGCGGTCAGGAACGCGCCGAGAGCGGCCGCCTGCTCACGATGGACCAGCGAGGTGATCGGGCGGCCCAGCACCTCCTGGTCGGACAGGCCGAAGTGGCGGGCCGCCGCCGGGGACTGCCAGCACACGGCCAGACCGGTGTCCAGGACCATCGCCACGTCGGACGCGCCGAACATCAGGCTGCGCAACCGTTCGCCGTGGTGGGTCAGCAGGTCGGCGTGCCGGCGCAGGGCGATGGCCGCGACGAACTCCCGGGTCGCCACCGCCAGCAGCGCGATCACCGCCAGGGCGATCGCGGTCGCGTCGAGGTCGCCGCCGTCCAGCAGCCGCGCCGCGACCGCGACCGACGATCCCAGCACCGGCAGGGCGAACAGCGGGAAACCGGCTGCCGGCTCGCTGCCGGCGGGTACGGGCGGCCCCGCCTGCGGGTCGACGCGGACGCTTGCCCACCACATCACCCATGCGGCGATGTTCACGGCCGCGCCGGCGGCCACCGCGGCGACTGCCGAGTTGGGGTTGGCCGGATTGTCCGCACCGATGGCGAGTGCGGCGAGACAGATCAGTGCCAGGGCGAGGCCGGGACCGGCCCATCGCAGCGACGCCCGGTGCCGGATCGCATGCACGCCGACGACCGCGGCGACAGCTGTCGCGGTCGTGCCGACGACGGTCGCGATCGCGGAGGCGCCCCGCTGATAGCCGTCGCTGAAGATGAGCACCCAGGGCGGCAGGACGAGGCAGGCCGAGACACCGACGATGTCGAGGCAGACCCGCAATCTGCCCATGGGGTCCCGATGCTGCTGCGGGCGCAGCAGGGCGGGCAGTGTCACCAGGGCGACCAGGACGAGGGCGACCAGGTACAGGCGGGCAGCCGGCGGCACCCCGTCGATGTCGGCAGGCGGGCCGGCCAGGGTGATCACGGCCCCGCCCGCCCCCGTCACACCGGTGAGCACCAGCCCGCCGCCGAGCAGCAGGGCACGAAAGCGCGGTCCGGCTGCCGTTCCCGTGCGGGCGGCCCACATCGTCAGCACGCCCGGGATCAGCACCGCCGCGGTCAGCATTCCACCGGCCACCGGCAGGGGCAGCAGGCTCGCGACCGTCAGTGCCCAGGCCGCACCGAACCCGGCGAACGTCGATGGACGCACCAGCCGCCGCAGCGCAGTCATGCGGTGGATCCTACGGATCCAGCCCGATTTCCTCACACCCCGTGAACGGTCGATGACCCCTTGCGGGTGGCACGCCACGGGTCACCGGTGGAGAAGCGGCCCACCCGGGACGCTCCCCGGGCCGGGGCACCATCCGGAAGTCCCGGCTGGTCACTGCGGCACGGTGTCGCGGATGACGGCCGCCACGCTGTCCGGGTGCGTCATGACGACGTTGTGCCCGGCGTCGGGCAGGTCGGCCAGCCGGCGGTGCGGTGCGGCGGCCACAATGGCGGCGATCTCGTCGCGGCGTCCGGCGTAGAAGCCCTGTCCGGGCAGCAGGATCGTCATCGGGCAGGTGAGATGTTCGTACACGCCGACGCTGGGATGGATGGGTGAGTCCTGCGGCGGGGCGGCCGTGGTCGCGATCTCCTCCGTCGTCGGGCGGCGTACCCAGGTGCCGTCGCCGTCGGCTGCGAGACTTCGCAGTGTCACCGCTCGTACCAGCTCCGGGTCTGCGCCGGCGTTGAGCAGGTCGCCGGGCGCGCCGGTGACCTGCCGGTCGATCCAGGCTTCCCGCTGGGCGGCGTCGAAACGCAGGCCGTATCCGAAGGTGCGCCGCAGGTCGTCGGCGGCTTCGGAGGTCCGGAACCCGGCGAGTGCGCGATCGGCCGTTGCCCGGTCGTCGAGGACCAGACCGTCGACGACGCAGATCGCACTGGGCCGCACGAGCCCGGCGGCGGCGACCGCCGTGACGGCGTAGCCGCCCGTGGAGTGTCCGACCAGCAGCGGGTTCTCCCAGCCCAGCGCGGTGACCACGGCGGCCAGATCGCGCCAGTACTGGTCGCCGGTCACCGAACCGGCGGTGCTGTGCCCGTGACCGCGCAGGTCGACGGCGACCACGAGATGGCCGGGCAGGAGCCGGGCGACGACGGCGTTCCAGGCGGCGGCGTTGTGCCCGCTGCCGTGCACCAGCAGGGTCGGCTGTCCGCTGCCGCCGTGGTCGACGGCCGCCAGGGTGCCACCGTCGACGGGAAAGAAGAGTTCCTCGGTCAAGCTTCACCACTCCCTCGCTTTAACGCTACGGGTGTAGCATTAATCAGGTGGACCCGGAAACGCAACCCGTATCGCCGCCCCGCGGCAGCGCCCGGCCCGGCGGCCGCACCGCCCGCACCCGCGAACGGGTGCTCGCCGCGGTCACGACCCTGCTGGTGGAGGAGGGGTATGAGGCCCTGACCGTCGACGCCGTCGCCGCCCGGTCCGGAGTGCATCGCACCACCGTCTACCGGCGCTGGCGGGATGCCGGCGGCCTGCTCGCTGACACCCTCGACGCCGCCCGTGACGAACCGTGGGAGCCGCCCGACACCGGATCACTGACCGGCGACCTGATCGAGATCAACCGACAGATCGTCGCCGCCCTCACCGCCGAACCGTCGCTCGTGCGCGCACTCATCGCCGCGTCGTTCCGCTCGCCGGCCGCAGCCCATGCCCTGCGCTCCTTCTGGGAGGACCGCTACGCACGCGCCGCCGAAGTCGTGCACCGTGCTGCCGCACGCGGCGAGACCGGCGCCGGCGTCGACGCGCGGAGCGTGATCGTCACCGCCTGTGCGCCGGTGTTCCACGAACTCGTCCTCATGCGCATCCCGGCGCCCGCCGACATCGCCGAACGCTACGCCCGCATCGCCGCGGCGGCAGCCGGACAGCTCCGGGTGCAGTGACCACGATCGTTGCCGGCGGGACCTGGCGGCTTCACCACAGCAGTCGCGGAGCGTGGACGGCTCAGTTCAGCAGCAGGGGACGCACCTCGACCCAGCCGTCAGTGACGGGGATCATCCGGCCGATCCAGACAGCGTGGTCGAGGTCCGACGCTTCCACGATGAGGTATCCGGCCAGCGCCTGCGGGCCACTGATGAGGGAACCCTCGACCGCGGTGTTGTCCCGTACCGACACCGCCTGCGACGCCGGCCGCATCGCATTGCCCGCCACGATCCGGCCGCCCGTCTCTGCGATCTGCCGTGGCAGCCGCATGTGCGCCTCGATGACGGTGGGCCAGGCAGCCCGCACGGTATCGGGCACCTCGCGTTCGTAGACGAGAATGATGAACTGCGGGAGAGCCGATTGTTGCTCCGGCGAGACCACGGCACCCCCACTCGCATGTCGGCGATGGAGCCGACCATAGCAACGACGCATCCCATGGCTGGTGATCGGAGTACCGGCCGGCGGCAACCGTTTGCGCGTCGGAGCCGCGACACGCGAGGATCCCGCGCGGACGCTAGATCTCCAGCCGGAGTCCGGGCCATCGGCTGAGCCAGCCCTTGTTCTCCATCCGGCGTCGTACCACCGCCCGGCCCGCCGCATGGTCGAAGGCCGGTGAGGGCCGGACGACCATTCCCACCAGGTCGGCGAGCCCGTGGCAGGTCACCAGCTCGACGGAGTCGCCGCGGAGAGTGACCGCCACACACGTCGCCGTTTCGGGCCAGCGGGAGATCGCGTCGAGAGCGGAGGTGTACGGCTCGGTGCGGTTGCGCAGGTGCATCCGTGCCTGGTTGCGGATCTCCCAGGGCACCCCGGGCATGACCGCCGCGGCGCGGGCCTCGGCGCGGGCGTCCTCGTCGGGGTCCGGGCGGCGCGCGTCGTAGTAGGCGACGTCCACATCGCGGTGCGGCAGGACCGGCAGATCGCTGATCGTGTCCCATACCCGGTTGCGTACGAACCCGGCACCGATCCACCAGTCCGGTAACCCGAGGACAGCAGCGGCCCGCAGGATTCTCATGGCTTCCGGATCCGACTCGATCAAGGTCGCGACGTCCCGCGCGCTCATGCCCACCCCGGCACCTTAGAACAGTGGACGGCGTGCCTTGAGGCCCCGCCCGGAGTCGAACCGGAGATGGGGTCACCCGCTTGGCAGGCGGGGCGCTCCACCGGAACGCCACGAGGCCGTTGCCGGGACCCCGCCGTCCCGGAGGCAATCGCCTCGCCGCCTGGACATCTACCCGGCACCCCGGCGGTCAGTCATCTGGCGCTCAACAGCAGTTCGCCATATCGCTGCCATCAGGGTTCGCCACTGCTGGCAGCGATATGGCGAAGGGGTAGATCAATCACGCTCTTTGGAGGGTGGCGCCGGTCCGGCGAGGCCTGGCGGTGACGGGGGTCAGGGCCTTGAACCGTCGTCGTACGGCCTCGTCACTGTGGCTCGTGAGCCATGCTTCCGTGGCTGTCGCCGGCTCGCGCTGGGAGGCGGACGGTGACCCTGGTGCCCGGGTGGCGGTCGGGGGCTTTGCTGATGGTGATGGTGCCGTGGTGCAGTTCGGTGATGACGCGGCACAGTGCGAGGCCGAGTCCGGTGCCGGGGATGCCGCTGTGGCGGACCTGTTCGCTGCGGTAGAGGCGGTGGAACACCTGCTCTTGCTCGTCGGGGTCGATGCCGATGCCGGTGTCGGTGATGACGAGTTCGGCGACGTCGTGGGTGTGGGTAAGGGTGATGTCGACGTGGCCGCCGTCGGGGCTGTATTTGATGGCGTTGTCGATGAGGTTGTCGAGCAGTTGCCGTAGCCGGCGGTGCGAGCCGTGCACGACGACTTGGTCGGGGGTGTCGCAGCTCAGGATGACGTGCCCTGCCTCGGCGGCCGGGGTGAGGGCGGTGACGCTGTCGTGGACGACGGCGGCCAGGTAGACCGGCTCGATTCGTAACGGTAGGTGCCCGGCGTCGAGGGCGGCCAGGTCCAGCAGGTCGTCGACGACGGCGGCCAACTGGCTGGTCTTGCGTCCGATCACCTCGATCATGTCGCGGACTTCGCCCAGCGGGGTGCTGTCATCGGTGCTGTCGAGCAACTCGGTGTTGGCGGTGATCGACGTCAGCGGCGTACGCAGTTCATGGCCGACCAGGGCGATGTAGTCGTCCTTGGAACGGATCAGCTGGCGGGTGAGGTCGTCGGCGCGCAGCCGTTGCAGATAGACGCCGATCTGGTTGGCGACGCCGGCCAGCTGGGGGACGCAGGTGGTGTCCTTGGCCTCGGGGTGGGCGGCGAAGACAACCAGAGCGCCGAGTGCGTGCTGGGGACCACGGACCGGGACGGCCAGCGCTGCCTGCACCTTTCCAGCCGTGACGGTGTCAGCCTGGAGAGGGCCTCGATCGGTAGTCAGGTCGGGCAACCAGACAGGGTCTTGGGTGTGCCAGGCGGTGCCGGCCAAACCGTAGCCGCGGCTGATGCTCGGCGGCACGTGCACCACAGCGCCGTGTTGCGGGCTGCTCCAGGTCGCGGCCGGGTACAGCAGGTCGCTGAGTTCGTCGGCGAGCCACAGCTCGGCATGCACCCAATCCAGGGCCTTGCCCACCGAGCGCACGATCTCTGGCGCGGCCTCGGGTATGCCGCCGGCGGCATCGCAGGCGCGGTGGACGGCCAGTTCGGCGTTGCGGAACTGGTCCGCGCGGTGCCGCTCGGTGATGTCGTGCGACGCGGCGACCGCGCCGAGGATGTCGCCGTCGGGGCCGGTGATGGGCCGGGCGTGGGTGCGAAACATCGTCCGCCGCCGGTCACGGCCGATCATGAGGTGCGCGACGTCGTGGACCGGTTTGCCGGTCAAGGCCCGGACGAGTGGCATCTCGTCGGCGGTGAAGGGACGGCCGTCGGGGTGCAGGACAGTGAAGCGGCGGGCCCATTGTTGCGGCGGCAGCGTCGGGTCTGCGTCGGCGTCCAGCGTCTGACGCAGCGCCTGGTTGAACAGCACCAGTCGCCCTTGGGCGTCGCAGGCGGCCACGCCGGTGTCCAGGCTGTCCAGCAGTCCGTCGAGGAAGGCCCGCTGCTGTTCGGCGTCACGGCGGCCCTGCGCGAGGTGGCCGGCGGTCAGCAACGCGGCGACCTCACTGGCCGCGACCGCGGCCAGGTCCTCAATGAGCCGCAGTTCCCGGGTGTCCCAGTGCCGGGGCTGGTGGTCGGCGAGGCAGAACGTGCCGAGCACCTCACCCTCAGGGGCTCGCAGCGGATACCCGGCGTACGCGATGACGCCGAGGTCACCGATGGCGAGGTTGTCGCGCAGCATCGCCTCGGTGCGGGCGTCGGTGACCACCAGCGGCGCCTGAGTGTCGACCACGTACTGGCAGAACGAATGGGTCAGCGGCGTCTGCCGTGCGTTGGCCCACTGCTCGGGCAGCCCGACCATGCTGGCGAACCATTGCCGGTCGGCGTCCACCAGGCTCACCAATGCGATCGGCGCCGACAGCATCCGCGTCGCCATCTCCGTCAGCCGGTCCAACCCGGGAAACAGCCGGTCCCCGATCAGGCCGGTCGCCTGGAGCGCCGCCAACCGTCGCGGATCCATCACCCCAGTGGGAACCGGCTGGCCCCCCGCTCCCTGCACCATCACTGACGCCTCTGTTGTCCGAGCCGGATCCCGCGCCGACCGCGGACAGGTACATGATCCCACCGACCGGGCATAAGAAGCGCGGAAGACGCTCCAGGCGTCGCCCCGCAGCGCTACCGTGAGGATCTTCGAATTCTCGGCAAGTTCGGCCTTCGGGGAGCCGCCATGAGCACCGGCACCAGCACACAAGGTGGTGCACCAGCGGACACGGCTACCGAGGCAGTACGGCTGAAAGAAGTCGACACGTACGACGTCCTCAGCGGTGACCGCATCCCGGACCTCGATGCCATCGTCGAACTCGCGGCGGCGCTGTGCGAGGTGCCTACCGCCGTGATCAACGTGATCACCGCCGACCAGCAGGTCCAGATCGCCGCCGTGGGCTTCGAGGCCGCCGCATGCCGGCGCGACGACTCGATGTGCGCGGTTACGATCGTGCACCCCGAGCCCGTCGTAATCTCTGACGCCCGCGCTGATCCGCGCTTCGCCAACAACCCGTTCGTGACCGGCGTGATCGGCACCGTCCGGTTTTACGCCTCCACCCAGCTACGCAATCCTGCCTGGCATGTCCTGGGCACCCTGTGCGTCTTCGACAGCGCACCTCGTACCCTCACTGCCGCTCAGCGCACCCGCCTAGACCAGCTCGCCGCGCTCGTGATGGACGTGCTTGAGCTACGCCGCCGCGGCCAGCAACTGCGGACGATGGTGATCGAGCGCAACAGGGCCCTCGGCGAACTCACCCGCACCCGTGATGAGCTGCAACGCTCCAACAAGGCACTGCACCAGTTCGCCGGCACCGTCGCCCACGACCTCCGCAGCCCTCTGGCTGGCATCGTCGGTGAGACCGCGCTGCTGGCCGAGGAGGTCGAAGACCTCCGCCAGGAGTCCATCACCTTCGGGATTCGTCTGGTGCAACGCTGCGCCGACCGGATGCGCCACGTCATCGACGACCTGCTGGCCTACGCCAGCGTGGGCGGCCAGCCCCGCCTCGCCGACGTGAACCTGAGCCGAATCGTCGCCGACGTCGTCGAAGACCTCACCGCCACGATCAGCCACGCTCACGCCGACATACGCACCGGCACCCTGCCGACCGTCGTCGCCGACCCCACCCACCTGCGGCTGCTGGTGCAGAACCTGCTCAGCAACGCGGTGAAATTCCGCCACCCCGACCGGCCCTGCCAGGTCAGCATCGACACCACCACCCCGTTCCGGTACTCGTCTGGTGCTTCAGCGGCACCGCCTTGTTCGCCGTCATCCAAGCCTTCCACCCGCCGCTGATGCCGGTCGCCACCATCGCCTTCCTCGGCATGTCCGCGCTGCTCGGCGCGGCCAGCGGCGCCGTGTTCGCACTCGTCGGCAAGGTCGCCCCGGCCGACAAGGTCGGCACCGTCACCGGTGTGGTCGGCGCCGCCGGCGGCCTCGGCGGGTTCATCCCACCGCTGATCATGGGATGGGTGTACGGCATCGAAAACTCGTACGCGATCGGCCTGATGCTGCTGTCCGACGTCGCACTGGCCGCCGCCGTCTACACCGCCGTCAAGATGGGCACTGTCGGACGAACCAAGACCGACTGAACAGGAATTGGACCGCGTCCACATCATCGCTGCCAGCGCTGGCCGCCGAACATCTCGAGGTGGCTCGGACCTCGTCGAGCAGCCGGAGCGCCCACACCGTCGTCGGCGGGCACACTCGAACCCCGCGCCAAACCCTCCTCGCCCTACGCGGCAGTCGAACCCTCGACGAACACGAGGACCCGGCGAAGCCACCGTCCACGTCCACGTCCTGTCCGGGCAAATCCGCCTGGCCACCCAGGAAAGCTCCTGAGATGGTAACTCCGGCGACCTGCTCATCGTGCCCGACGCACGGCACACCTGACCGCGCTCACGGACGCCGTTGTCCTGCTGACCGTCGCGAAGCTCCCATAGCCGCCCGGTCAAACGAGCCCAAGCCGAAGCGACCGGGAAATGCCCGGCTGCTGAAGGGCTGGTCACCCGTCACTTGCTCAGTCCCCGGCCTGATCGTCGACGAATCGAGGAGCCCGCTGTGGCTCCAGACAGCTCCGGCATCCTCGAAGGGCTCGGCGGCGACCGAAAACCGGCCGACCTCAACTCCAGCACTCATGGGCATGCCCGAGCCGCGTAGTCGGCCATCCCGGTGCCCGCCCCGCCCCGGGCAGCCGCACTAGACCTGAGCGTCACGCTGGCCGTGCGGGTTTCGGGAATGACGGGCCCTTTAGACTAAACGCGGCAAGAAGGCCCCGACTGGCGTTCCTGATGGTCAGGGCCTTCATTTATGCCGGGGCAGCGGCCCCGGCCCCACTCCGGAAACGGACATGAACTCTCAGCTCGCATGCCCTTGACGCATGCGCCGGATGCATGGTGTCCCGTGAACCGTCTGGTCAGACTCGTCCCGTCAGCTTTGACCCGGCGCCGAAGTAGGCCAGGCGCATCCACACCTCGTCTGCCAAGCCAGCGTGATTCGACGAGTTTGCCCTC
Source organism: Actinoplanes sp. NPDC023801 (assembly GCF_040639655.1). Lineage (NCBI taxonomy): Bacteria > Bacillati > Actinomycetota > Actinomycetes > Micromonosporales > Micromonosporaceae > Actinoplanes > Actinoplanes sp. NPDC023801. The sequence continues at coordinate 108,525 of NZ_JBFAAI010000016.1, forward strand.
AGATCCCTCGGGATGCTTCCGAAGTGAGAAACATGCCGGATCCGGCTCAGATTTTCCTGCTGGCAAACTTGGTGATCACCGCCGCCTACGGGTCGATCACCCTGGCCATCGTGAGCGGCCTCGTCCGCGCCGGTCAGGTACGCACCAACAAGCTCGGTACGGCAACCGCCTTGATCTTCTTCAGCTGTACGTTCGGGCACGCCTTGCATGCGGTAACGGCGTATCAGACCATTCTCCAAGCTTCCGCAGTTCACCATCATCCAGCAGGCGCAGCGCTCGGATGGTCATGGACCGCCGCGCTGTGGGATGTACTCACTGCCTTCGCAGGCGTCTACTACTGGAGCCTTCGCCGTGGATACGGAGTGCTTCTGAGCCAGGCCGCCATCTACGTCGACCCCTGGGAGCAGCACCGCCTGGACGAGGCCGCCGCCCGTGAACGCGCAGCCCGGGATCTAGCCGAAGCCCAACGCGCGACGCTGGCGACCGTGGTCGAGCACAGCGATGACGCGATCGTCGGCCTCACACCGGAGGGCCTCATCACGGCCTGGAACCACGGTGCCGAGAAGATGTTCGGCTACACCGGCGCGGAGACGCTCGGTCAGCCCGCCAGCCTACTGGCTGGCCAAGAAGGTGCGGAGCAACAAGAAGATGTGTTGTCCCGTGTTCGGCACGGCGAGAGCATGTCGTATGAAGCTCGACGGCTGCGCAAGGACGGCAGCCCTGTCGACCTGGCGTTGACACTCACGCCGATCATGGACGGCACAGGCACCGTCATCGGGATCTCCGCGATCGCCCGCGACATCACCACAGCCAAGGAAGCCGCCGAACGCCAGCGAGCGATCGAACAGCGCACCAATCAGGCGCAGCGCATGGAAAGTCTCGGCAAGCTGGCCGGCGGCGTCGCCCACGACTTCAACAACGTCCTGGCCATCATCGCCAACTACACCGACTTCGCCATTGAAGAAACCGCAGACAAGCCACAGGTACAAGCCGACCTGACACAGGCGCGCACCGCCGTGGAACGAGCCAGCAACCTCACCCGGCAGCTACTGACCTTCACCCGCGGGGACGCCATACAGCCGCAGGACATCGATCTGAACAGCTCCCTCACCGAGATTCACGCGATGCTGCAACGCACCATCGGCGAGCACATCACTCTGGTCGCTCGACCTGCGCCGGAGCCGCTGACCGTGCATGCCGACCCGGGACAACTCCATCAGGTGCTACTCAATCTGGCGATCAATGCCCGCGACGCCATGCCCGACGGGGGCACCCTGGTATTGGAGGCCAACACCGCCACGCTCGACGGGAACGAGGTCAACATGCAGCCACCGCTGCCCGCCGGCACCTACGCCCGGCTGCTGGTCAGCGACACCGGTCATGGCATGTCTGCTGAAACCGCCGCACACATCTTCGAGCCGTTCTACACCACCAAGCCTCAAGGCAAAGGAACCGGCCTGGGCCTGGCCACCGTGTACGGCATCGTGACCGAAGCCGGAGGCAGCATCAACGTCTACTCCGAGACCGGCATCGGCACCACCTTCCGGATCTACCTACCCTTGGTCACGGCCGCCACCGGCACGGCCGCCGTCATCGGCCGGAAGGCACCGGCACCCGGCGACAGCCAAACGGTGCTGGTCGTCGAGGATGAACCCGCCCTCGCCCGCGTCGTCACTCGCATCCTCACCAACGGCGGATACCATCCGGTCACCGCCGCCAACGGCCACGAAGCGCTCAGCCTTTATGACGAGCACGGCTGCGACATCCTCCTCACCGACGTCATCATGCCCGAGATGTCCGGCCCCCAACTTGCCGATCTTCTCCATCACCGTGACCCGCTGTTGCCCGTTCTCTACATGTCCGGCTACAGCAACGGACTTCTCGGCACAACGCACGTCATCGACGACGACATCGCATTCATCGAGAAGCCCTTCACCGCAGCAGAGCTGCTCCACAAACTGGCATCAGTACGGCGAACTAACGATGCCCCGGACGAGGTGAACGACGGCCATCGCCGCCAACGCACCACCACGCGATGATCAAGCCGGGTGGGCCGATGGGAGTGGCGATGGGAGACCTCCGAAAGCACTACATCAAGGAGCACGCTGCGCCCCGGCCGGCTCCCGCATCCTCGAACGGCTCGGCGGGGACCGCAAACCGACCGTGCGGGCGGAGGGATTCGAACCCCCTGAGCGATGCACCTGGTTTACAGCCAGGCCCGACTCTCCAACGTCGGCGCGCCCGCATGAAAGGGTGACCGGCCGGACTCGAACGCCCTCCTGCCGCTTACGAGACGGCTGCACCACCTGTCGTGCTGCGCTGGCATGTGCTGGGGGTGCAGGATTCGAACCCGCGTAACCGAGGCCAAAGCTCGGTGGCCTGCCGCTGGCCGAACCCCCATCAGCGCCGAGCGGCCCGCGGGCATCGAACCCGCTTCTCCGGTGTGGAAGACCGGCGTGTCCGCCGAGTTCACCAGGACCGCATGATGACGCCGTCGCCCGTCCGGGGGTTGAACCCGGTCTTCCGGATCGAGAGTCCGGTGGTCTGCCTACCTCAGCCTCACGGGCGTGTCGTCAGGCACTGCCTGACACGTGGACCTGGACGGACTCGAACCGTCGACCTCCGGTATGCCGCACCGGCGCGCTACCTGCTGCGCCACAAGCCCATCTGTCCGGACCCCGAGGCCTCCTCCTCGGCGGAGCAGGCGGGTCGCCGCCTCCCCGGTCCGGTTCAATACCGGCAGCCCCGGAAATGGGCTGCCGAATTCATGCCATCCACTGTTCAATTGAGAGATAACAATTCCACTGAACGCATTCAGGGCACGCACGGGCGGCAGGATTCGAACCTGCAACCTTCGGTTTTGGAGACCGGTGCTCTATACCGTTGAGCTACACCCGTAAGAATTGGCCGGGTACGAAAAAGCCGCCCGTTCCCCGGCTGACGGAGTGGGCGGCGAAGCGCATGTCTTGCTGCGCTAGCCGCTCCACCGCTCCAGGTCACGATACGTCTCATAAACCCGGGAATGCAGTGTCACCGTCACGACGTGCGTGGCACATCCACACCATGTCGCCCACGATTGGGCGATGACGCGGCCCGAGTTCCACGACATGACGGTTCAACTCCCTTCGAGGTTCCTGTTGCGGCTTACCTGAATCATCTTTGCCGAATCCTGCTGTTTCGTCAACGCATTCAGTGAGGCGATTTCCAGGCCGGTTTACCGGCGTTGAGATCACTCTGCCGCAGAGTCGCACAATGCGCGACCCATTTACCCGCGCCTTACGTACGGTTGCCTGCCGCGGCAGCTGAGCGCCCGCTGAGTGCCCCTCAGCCCGATCCAAGGCGGGGTACGAAGACTGCGACCATGGTGATCGAGTCATGAAGGTCGATGGACGGCTGCGGTTCGCCGCGGCGGCGTGGCAGCTGGCCTACCTCGCGGTCCACACGTGGTGGGCGCTCGGCGGCGCGCCCCGTTTCCTCAACGGCCGGGAGTCCTACTTCGCGGGCGGCTGGGTTCCCGTGATCCTCGGCGTCCTCGCGGCGGCCGGGTGTCTCCTCGGCGCGGCCGCCGCGGGCCGCGAGGTGGGCGACATCGGCCACTGGCTGCTCGCCGGGTTCAACGCCGGTGCGGGTGCCGCTCTGTGCGTGTACTCGTTCCTGTTCCCGGTGATCGTGGTGTCCCTGCTGTTCGAGGGTCCGCAGCCCGGCAGCGTGACAAGTCTGCTGGCGACCGGCGCCGGGGCCGTCGGCGGGGTCCTCTGCCTGGTCATCGCCGCGGATGAGCGACGGCTCGCCGTGCACACCTGCGCATCCTGCGGGCGGGTCCACGGCAGATCACCGGAGAGCCGGGCCGAGCCGGCGCCGGGGTGGGCCTTCGGCGGCGCCTATCTGGCCGTCACCGGGTACGCGGCCCGGATGAGTGTCTGGCTCAGCGACACGATCGCCGGGCGATGGCCGTCCGCCGAGGCTCTGGCGAGCGGCCTCTCATGGACCGCGATGGTGGTGTTCCTGGTGCTGATGAGCCTGGCCGGCACACTGCTGCCGCTGGCGCTGGTGCACCGCTGGGGCCGGATCTGGCCGTCCTGGTCGGGACCGCTGCGTGGCCGCGCGGTGCCGCGGTGGCTGGTGCTCGGCCCCGGGCTGTTCGTCGGGGCGAGCCTGACCGCGTACTTCGGCATCGCCGGGATGACCGCCTGGATCCGCGGCGAGTTCGGCGGCCCTTTCCTTCCGCTGCTGCTGGAGATGGGCGGATACACGCTGTGGGGCGTCGGGCTGCTGGTGGCGGCCGTGTCCTACCTCGCGTCCACCCGGCCGCCGTGCCGGCGGACGGTCACCAGCAGAGGCTGACACCGGGCACGAGGGACCGATCCGCCGCCCCGCTCGTTTCCGTCGTACGCGGTCCGGGAACCGGCCTGGCCATGACTGATTTCGTCCTGGTCCCGGGCGCCTGGCACGGCGGATGGTGGTACGACCCGGTCGTCGAGGCCCTGTCCGCCGAAGGGCATCTGGGCCGTGCCGTGACCCTCGCCGGTCTCGGGGAGACCCCGGAACACCGTCCCGTCACTCTCGGCACGCACATCGACCAGGTGGCCGCGCTGGTGACCGAGCCGGTGGTGCTGGTCGGCCACAGCTACGGCGGCATGGTCGTCACCGCGGTGGCGGATCGCCTGCCCCATCTCGTGCAGGCCCTGGTGATGCTCGACGCCGACGTTCCCGGCGACGGCGACTCGAGCTGGTCGCTTGCTCCCCCGTCGATCCGCGACCCGCTGATCGAGGGTGCCGGCGCCGACGGCCTGACGGTCGAGCCGCTGCCCTTCTTCGACAGCCGGGCCCGCTCGCATCCGCTGGCCACTCTGATTCAGCGGGTACGTCTGACCGGCGCCTGGCGGCAGGTGCCGGAGAAGGTCTTCGTGGCCGCGATGGACACCCCCGGCGGCCTGCAGGCGCCGGCGTCGATGGCGAAGGTGCGGGACGACCCGGCGTGGCGCTACGAGGAGTGGCCGGTCAGCCACAACGTCCTCCGTGACGGGCCGGACCGGGTGGCCGGCCTGCTGCTGTCGCTCTCGGCGGCCGGCGTCTGACGGTCCCCGATCAACCGCGGCCCGGGAGCCGGTACGCCGCTCCCGGCCGGGAAGAATCTCCGGAAGTTCTTAGGTCACCCGCTCGCCCGCCGACGACCAGGCCACGCCCGGACAGGCCGGCTTACCCGGGCCGCACGACACCACCGCCCGGTGGTGGCGACTGAAGGAGAGCGGATGAGCACGAGAGCCACACGACGCACGGTCCTCGCCAGGAGGTTGCCCGCGGCAGCGTTGTCGGCGGCGCTGGTCGCGTCGACGGGTGCGGTCGCCGGGACGGTGTTCGCCGCTCCCGCACAGGCCGCGACGACGGTGACGTCCCCGTCCGCCACGAGGGTGACCGGGCAGTGGCTCGTCGACCAGGCTCTGACCACGCTGCGGGACGTCAACACCACCATCGGGGCACCGGCGGTGTGGGCGCGCAAGGACGCGTCGGGACGGCCGCTGACCGGCCAGGGTGTCGGCGTGGCACTGATCGACTCCGGTGTCGCCCCGGTCAAGGGCCTGGGGCAGCCCGGCAAGGTGGTCAACGGACCGGATCTTTCCTTCGAGTCCCAGGCACTGAACCTGCGCAATCAGGACACCTTCGGGCACGGTACGCACATGGCCGGCATCATCGCCGGACGTGACCCGGAGGTCGCGACCGGCAACGAGAACGACCCCAGATACTTCGTCGGCGTGGCTCCCGGCGCCCACCTGGTCAACCTCCGGGTGGCCTCGGCGGACGGCGCGGTTGACGTGTCCCAGGTCATCGCCGCGATCGACTGGGCCGTCGCCCACCGCAACGACCCCGGCGTCAACATCCGGGTGATCAACCTGTCGTTCGGCACCGACTCGCTCCAGGACCCCCGGTACGACCCGCTGTCGTACGCGGTGGAGGCCGCCTGGCGGGCCGGCATCGTGGTGGTCGCGTCGGTCGGCAACGACGGCGCTGCCGCGACACGGGTCGGCAACCCCGCGCTCAACCCGTACGTCATCGCCGTCGGTGGTTCCGACACCGCGGGAACTGTCGCCCGCACCGACGACACCATCGGCGCGTTCAGCACCAAGGGCAACGCCACCCGCCACGCCGACCTGGTCGCGCCGGGCCGTTCGATCGTCTCGCTGCGCGACCGGGGTTCCTTCGTCGACGTCAACTTCCCCGGCGGGCTGGTCGCCGACGCCACCGGCCGCTACTTCAAGGGCAGCGGTACGTCCCAGGCGGCGGCCGTGGTGTCGGGCGCTGCCGCGCTGCTGCTGCAGCAACGCCCGACGCTGACGCCGGACCAGGTCAAGAAGCTGCTCACGGGCACGGCCGTACCGATGAAGGGTGTCGACGCCATCGCGCAGGGCGCCGGCCAGCTCAACGTCAGCGCGGCGATCACCGCGGCGACTCCGGCCACCGCCGCCCAGACCTTCCCCAAGGCGCTGGGCACCGGAACCCTCGAGGGCGCCCGTGGTACCGCGCACGTCGCCGACCCCGACTCGGGCGTCGAACTGACCGGTGAGCGCGACATCATGAATCAGCCGTGGAAACCCGCGACCTGGACGGTGGCCTCCGCGAGCGGCCGGGCCTGGACCGGCGGAACCTGGAACGGCGCCGTCTGGGCCGGAGCCGACTGGAGCGGTACCTCCTGGGCGGCCAAAACCTGGAGCAGCACCACCTGGACCGCGCGAAGCTGGTCCGGCAGCGCCTGGACCGCCCGTTCCTGGAGCTCCGCCGGATGGGTCGGCGACGGCTGGGACGCCCGTTCCTGGTCGGCGCGGTCCTGGTCGGCGCGCAGCTGGAGCGGCAGCTACTGGGCGTCCCGGACCTGGCAGTGACACGACGGCGAACCCCGCGGCGAACCGCTAGGTGATCTTTACGCCGGAGACGGCATGAACTCGCCGCGGCCGGGTACGACCGAGGCCTACGGCTTCCGAACCACGGAAGTACCCGGCGCGGTGGGGGAATCCACATGGCACTCAGCAACGACGACATCAACTCCGAGCCGGCGAACGTCACGGACGAGGGTCCGGCCGACGGCGGCGCCGACCCGGCCGGTCAGGACGGCGGCGCCGACGGCGGCGCGTCCGGTGAGGGCCCGGCCGACGGCGGCGCGGACACGGCCACGGTGGACGGCGGCGCCGACGGCGGCGCGTCCGGTGAGGGTCCGGCCGACGGCGGTGCCGACCCGGCCGGCGCCGACGGTGGTGCCGACGGCGGCGCCAACTGAGGAACGAACGGATGACCACGACCCGGATGCGGCCGGCCACTGCTCTGTCCCGGGCCGTCGCGACCGCCCCGGACGAGTTCGCCGTCAGCCATTGGGGTCGGGAACCGTTGTTGTCCCGGGCCGCCGATCTCGGCGGCCCGGGAGGCTTCACCGATCTGCTCTCCTCGGCCGCGGTCGACGAGCTGATCAGCCGGCGCGGGCTGCGGACCCCGTTCCTGCGGGTGGCCCAGCAGGGAGCGGTGCTTCCGCAGAGCCGCTACACCGGGGGCGGCGGTGTCGGCGCGGAGATCACCGATCAGGTGCTCGACGAGCAGGTCATGCGGCTCTACGCCGACGGCGCCACCCTGGTGCTGCAGGGCCTGCATCGGCTCTGGCCACCGCTCATCGAGTTCGCCGGCCGCCTCGGGGCCGAGCTCAACCGGCCGCTGCAGGTGAACGCATACCTGACCCCGCCGTCAAGTCAGGGCTTCAACACCCATTACGACACCCACGACGTGTTCGTCCTGCAGGTCGAGGGCACCAAGCGCTGGTGCGTGCACCCTCCGGTGCTGCCCGACCCGCTGGAGAAGCAGGCGTGGGGCGGCCGGGCCGACGAGGTGGCCGCCACCGCACAGGGCGAACCCGCCTTCGACGTGGTCCTGGAACCCGGCGACGCGCTGTACCTGCCGCGCGGCTGGCTGCACTCGGCACGGGCGCAGGGCGACCGGTCCCTGCACCTGACCGTAGGTATCCGGGGCCTGACCCGGTACGCCCTCGTCGAGGAGCTGCTCACCATGGCGATGGCCGACCCACGGCTGCGGGCCACCCTGCCGTACGGCTTCGACCCCGGCGACCCGGACGCGGTCGGCGCCGAGCTCACCGAGACGGTCGACGCACTGCGTTCCTGGCTGACCACGGTGCAGCCGGACCAGGTCGCCGACCGGCTGCGGAACCGGTCCTGGCCGGCCGCGCGTCCCGCGCCGCTCAGCCCGCTCGCGCAGCTGACCTTCGCCGACGCGCTCACCGCATCCGACTCGGTCGCCGTACGGCCCGGCCTGCGGTGGCTCCTCACCGCACCCGAGGGTGAGCAGGTGACACTCCGGCTCACCGGCCGGACGCTGAGCTTCCCCGCCTACTGTGAGCCGGCTCTGCGGCTGGCCCTCGACGGCGTACCGCACCGGGTCGGGGACCTGCCGCTCGCCGACGACGCGGACCGGCTGGTGCTGGCACGCCGATTGCTGACCGAGGGCGTTCTGGTCCCCGCCGGGCAATGACCTCGACCCGCCGGCGTGGTGCCGCCATCCGCCACCACGGGCCGGCCGCCGGTGTGACCGGCGGCTGAGGCACCGCAGCCGCCGGCCGGCCGATCGATCAGCCTCGGTCGTCGGCGGGCAGGACCACGATGCCGTCGTCGTCGCTGACCACCTGCGCGCCCGGAGTGAACCGGCAACCGCCGAACTCGACGACCACGTCGCGTTCGCCCGCGCCGGTCTTGGTGCTCTTGCGCGGGTTCGAGCCGAGCGCCTTGATACCGACCGGCAGGTCGCGCAGGGCGGCCACGTCACGTACCGCGCCGTTGATGATCACACCGGCCCAGCCGTTGCCGGCGGCCAAGCCGCCGATGACGTCGCCCAGCAGTGCGCAGTGCACCGAGCCGCCGCCGTCGACGACCAGCACCCGGCCGTCCCCGGATTCGCCGAGAACCGACTTGAGCAGCGCGTTGTCCTCGAAGCAGGAGACCGTGACGGCGGCGCCGGTGAAGGTGGCGACCCCGCCGTACTGGCGTAGCTGGGTGTCGCAGGACTGGAGACGCTCGCCGTACTCGTCGTACAGGTCCGCGGTGCTGTTCATCGTTGTTCCTCTCGGTGCGGTGCAGGGCCGCCGCCGGCGAACGGCGGCCGCGCCTTCGCCGTCGGCGGGAGGCCTACATCATCACCGGCCTCCGGCAACCCTCGCCAGGCACCACCGAGCCGCCGGAGCCGGCCGGCAGGGTGTACGGGTATCCGGTTGAGATCGGCTGGGGAAGCCGGCCCGGCCAATTTCACCGTCAACGCCGGCGGACCTCCGCACCGCACCGCGTCACGTCCAGTAGAGGATGCGGCAGGCCGGAAGCTGCCGGGCTATCTCGGTTTCGAAGAAGGAGCGCAGGTCGGCCATCACCGCGGCCGGGTAGACGTACTTCACCGCCCCGAATTTGCCGTGTTTGCGGGACCGGATCTCCTCGTCCATCTCCAGGCGGGTACGCGGGTACCAGCCGAGCAGGACCTCCTTGCTGCCCGGCGTGAACCGGTGGGTGATCAGTTCGGCGGTCAGGTCGAGAGCGGGCACGCCGTCGACGGCCGCGGCCACGGCCGAGATCAGCTCGCCGTAGGCCGCGCGCCAGTCGTCGACCGGCATGATCGGGGCGATCGTCAGGCCGACCGGGTATCCGTCGAGCGCGAGCCGCCGCAGAGCGGCCAGCCGGTCGTGCAGGCGGCTCGTGCCTCCTTCGAAGCGGGTGGTCACCGGCAGGCAGTTGACGCTGAACCGGACTCGCGTACGGCCGTGGTGGGCGAGCCCGACGAAGGTGCCCACGTCGTCGAACTTGGTCGTCCAGCGCAGCTGAACCGGCGCGTCCCACGCCCCGAAGTGTTCGACCGCCCGCCGCCAGCTGCCGGTCAGGTGCTCGAGCGCCAGCGGGTCCGTGTAGCAGGAGGCCTCGAAGGTCGTGCCCTCGTGCTGCCTCGCCGCCCGGCGGCTGGTGATGGTGCCGCGCCCGGCGTACTCGGCCAGCCCGTCGAGGATCTCGTCGAGGTCGGCGTAGACGCGGGTCACCGGCGGACCGGACAACGAGCCGGCCAGGTAGCAGTACTGGCAGTGTGCCGGGCACCCCTCGGCGAGGTCGAACCGCCAGTCCGCGCTCGGTGCGATCGGCTGCAGCCGCCGGCGGGAGGGCGGACTCACCACGATCGCCATGGTGCTCTTCGCCCGGGCGTACGTCTCCCGGTCGTTCTCGCCCCGGATGCCGGTCAGCCGTGCGCTGCGCAGGCGCTCCACCTCGATGCCGTGCTCCTCGACCAGCGCCATGATCCGGCGGCCGTGCGGATGGTCGTACGCCGGTGGGGTGGCCACGACCCGGCGCGGCACCCAGCGCCGGGCCGGGTGGGCCGGGGGTGCCACCTCACCCAGGTCGTACGTGACGACGTGTTCGCCGCTGGCACTGTGCGGCGCGGCCGGAGCGTCGGGGGCGAGCGGCACGTCGAGGTCGGTCATGTCCGGAGGGTTACCCCTGGTGAGGCGGGTGTACCGCCGGGCAGCCCGCGACATCGGCCGTCGGGCTCAGCCTGGTGCCGTCACCTGAGCAGGGGATCGGTGCGCCAGTCCTCGGCGGGCCAGCGCCGCTGGTCGACATCGCCGATGATCCGGGCATAGCCGGCGACGTGATCCGCGAACTCCGCAACGGTGGGCAGGTCGCGGTGCGGGCCGCGCAACGCGTTGCGGAGCCGTTGCCGTAGCTGGTCCTCGGTCCAGGACGCGGTGTAGGCGTGCATGGCCGAGCGGTGTGCGGCCTCGCTGGTGACCATCGCCAGGAGTGCCCAGCACGCGAGCTCGCCCACGACGGCCGCATGGATGTGCTGGGCGGCGGCGTCGCCGGGACGGTTGGCGCTGATCTGCTCGACGTGGTCGACCAGTCCGAGTACCGGCTCGGCGGGGCCGACCCGGTCGACCAGTTTCGTGAACTCACCCGGATTCCGGACGAGGGTGGTGCCCAGGTACACCGAGATCGCCTCGGTGGAGCCTTCGAAGATTCTGAACAGCCGGTAGTCGCGGAAGTGCTGACCGACGGCGTTGGTGTCGAGGAAACCACGGGCGGCCAGGACCTGAAGAGCCGTGTCGATGGCTTTCCAGCCCAGTTCGCACCCGAGGATCTTCGCGCAGAAGTACCAGGCGTCGGGCACCTCCTCGCCGTCGTCCCGCCACGCCGCGATGCGGGAGAGCATCGTGTCCACCGCCAGGATCCCGGCCCCCGCCTCGGCGAGCACCTCCCGGATCCGGCCGTTCTCGGCAAGTGTTCCGGTGGCGACCTCGCGCCCCCGGGCGAACCTCTGTGCCAGCTCGAGCGACCGCATGGCCGCTCCCACCGTGGTGGCGGCGAGCACCACGCGACCACCCATGAATGCGGCCTTGGCCGTGGCGAGGCCCTCCCCCTCGGCGCCGAGCAGAGCCGACCCGGGCACCCGCATGTCATGGAAGGTGAGGTCGTACTGCGGGACCGCGCGCAGGCCCAGCGTCAGCATCTCCGGGCCGATCCCGAACCCCGGGGTGCGGTTGTCCACGAGAAATCCGGTGACCCCCAGATTCCGGCCGTTGCGGTCACGGAGCCGGGCGAACACGTTCACGTACCGGGCGTCGCCGGCCAGCGAGATCCATTTCTTGGCGCCGTTGATCGTGTAGGAGCCGTCCGCCTCCACGGTCGCGCTGGTGGCCATCCCGCGAATGTGGGAACCGATGCCCGGTTCACTGATCGCGCTGGTGGTCAGTGCCCGGCCGGCGGCCAGGCGCGGCAACACCTCGCGTTTGACCTCCTCGGTCGCCGACCGCACGATCGGCGGTACTCCCAGGGTGTTGTGCACCACGCAGAAGATGGCGAGGTTGGCGTCGATCGCCCCGAGCTGCGTGTACACCTGTTTGGCGTCGGTGTGCGACAGCGCCTGGCCGCCGTACCTGCGGGGCACCTGCAGTCCGAGCAGTCCCGCCTCGGCGAAGTCCGAGACCATCGCGGGAGGTACGGAGCGGCGTTCGTCCACCAACCGCGAATTGAGGAAGTTCTGGGCGTACTCCCGCAGGAAGGTCAGCATCCGCGCCGTCGATGACGCCCCCGGCAGGTCCTGTGCCGCGGCGGCGAGAACATCGCCCTGACTGAGGGATTCGGTGTCCATGGCTAGCTCCCTGTGCAGCCCGTACGCACGGCAGGCATGCCGTCGCGCGAGGCTCCCTCGGCAGACTCACCGCCCGGGTGGTGCCGGGACGCGGGCGGTGATTTCATCCATCGGTGTCAGTTCGTCAGGATCCGACCGAACCCTACAGGGGAAGCCATGGTTCCTCAACGGGGTCACCCGCGCACCGCGAGTGATGACGTCAGCCTCCCTCGCGGGCGTTGATCTGCGCGACCAGCTCCGCGGCCAGCTTCTTGATGGTCTCCAATCCCGGCCGTCCCCAGGGGCGCGGCTCGATGTCGACCACGCAGACCGTACCGAGCGCGACGCCGGTCCGGTCGATCAGTGGAGCACCGAGGTAGGATCGGATGCCGATCTCGTCCACCACCGGATTGCCGGCGAACCGGGGATAGTCGCAGACGTCGTCGAGGACCAGGGCCTTGCGCCGCACGACGACGTGCGGGCAGTAACCGTGTTCGCGGGAGAACGTACGACCGGCCATGCCGAGCCGGATCGCCCCCGGAACGGTGGCGCCGGTGAACAGCCCGCTGAGGTACTGGCGATCCTCGTGGATGAAGTTGACCATCGCCAGCGGCGCCTTCGTGATCTCCCCGATACGGCGCGCGAACTCGTCGAGTCGCGGATCCGGGCCGTCACCCAGGCCGAGTTCACGCAACCGGCGCAGGCGGTCAGGCACCTCCGTGTCGACCGGGGTGAGTCGATGGTGTCCGGACAGGTCGTAGATCATTCCGGGGCTCCGTTCCGGTCGTCATGGTGCTCGAGAGGAGGTGTCGCATCAGGTTGATGAGCACGCCGGTGGCGGATCGCTGATCACGCGCGTCGCAGAGGACTATCGGGATGTCCGGCTTCAGGTCGAGAGCGTCGCGCAGGTCGTCCACCTGGTAACGGCAGGTGCTGTCGAACTCGTTGACCGCGATCAGGAAGCCGATGCCCCGCGACTCGAAGAAGTCGACGGCGGGGAAGCAGTCCTCCAGGCGGCGGGTGTCGGCCAGCACCACGGCGCCCATCGCGCCGTTGGACAACTCGTCCCACATGAACCAGAAGCGCTCCTGTCCCGGCGTTCCGAACAGGTAGAGCACGTGTTTGCCACTGATCGTGATCCGGCCGAAGTCCATCGCGACCGTGGTCGTCGACTTGCGTTCGACGCCGGTCAGCCGGTCCGTGCCGACGCTTGCCGTGGTGAGCAGTTCCTCGGTGTGCAGCGGCTCGATCTCGCTCACCGCACCTACGAATGTCGTCTTCCCGACGCCGAAACCCCCCGCGATCAGGAGTTTGAGCGCGGATGGGAACCCGTCAGAGCCGTCGTTGAAGTGCATTGAGGATGGTCTCCAGTACCGCCGGGTTCGAGGAATCCGCCATCGGGTTGGGTGAGCGGGTGTCCACCACGCCCCAGTCCACGAGGTCGGAGAGCAGGATCTTGGTGACCACCGCGGGAAGCCTCAGTCTCGCTGCGACCTCGGCGACCGTGGTGACGGTGCCGCAGAGCCCGAGCGCCTGGGCATGCTCCGGTCCGAGCTGGCCGGGCGGGCGGCGGCCGGTGGCGATCACCATCGACAGCAGCTCCATCCGGAGAGTCGGTTCGGTCCGGCCGTTGCTCACCGTGTACGGCCGGATGAGCCGGCCCGCGGCGTCGTCGAACCAGTGGTCGTTGTCGGTACCGAGCACGTTCACCTTCCGTGCACGCTCAGGAACTCAGTCTCGTGCCGGGCCGGCGTCGACAGGTACGGCCGCACGCTCTTGACCATCTGTGCCATCTCGTAGCCGAGCACCCCGGGGTCGGCGGTCTTCCCGGCGATGACGGCGAGCACCGCCCCGGAACCGGCCGCCGAGACGAACAGCAGGGCCTCGTCGAGCTCGGCCACCACCTGCCGTACCCCGTCGCTGGCGCCGAACCTGGTGCCGGCGCTCCGGGCCAGCGAGAACAGGCCGGACGCGACCGCGGCCAGATGATCGGCGCCGTCGTCGTCGAGGCCATGGGCGGCCTTGCGCAGTCCGTCGGACGACAGCAACAGCGCACTGGTGGTGCCTGGGACGCGATCGATCAGGCCGGACAACAACCAGACGAGATCCTGAGACGTACGGGCGAGTTCGTTGCGTGACATGTGAGCCGGGCCTTCCTGGGGACGGGGCGGATCAGCCATGACTTCCGGGGCCGGGCGTGCCCGCCTCGCCTTTCGAGACGCCGTTCATGAACGACGCCATCAGGCCCGGATCGTGCTCGGGGGCCGGTTCCGTGGCCGCGCGCGGCGGGCCGAGCTGCAGCTGCGGGGCCATGTGTGTCTGGCTGCGACGACGCGGGAGTGGGGGCCGCGACGGTGTGGGGGCCGGCCGCTGCCCGGCGACGGGCAGGGCTGTGGTCCGCCCGGGCAGGGCGTGGGCCGGTGCCGGGCGGGGGGACGGAGCCCGGACCGCTGTGGCCGGCGCCGGGGCGGCGGCGGGCCGGACCGCGGGCGGGAGGATCTCGGCCGTGTCCTCCGCCACGGTCAGCGGCGGCTCCGGCAACGTGAACCGGTGCTGATGCGGGATGCGTTTCTGGAGCTGCGGCCGTTCCGGCGACGCGGCCGGGCTCTGCGGCGGGGACGCCTCGGGTTCGGCCTCGGTCCCGGAGCCGATCAGCAGCCGCGGCAGGATGATCACGGCTTGGATGCCGCCGTAGATGTTCGGCTGCAGCTGTACGACGATCCCGTGCTGCCGGGCGATCACCGAGACCACGTAGAGCCCGATCCGCCCGTCCCGCAACAGCTCGTCGAGGTCGGTGCTCCCGGAGTCGACAAGCAACTGGTTGACCCGGTCCAGGTCGGCCCGCTGCATGCCGAGCCCGCGGTCCTCGACCTCGATAGCCACCCCGGAGGTGACCTGCTGTACGCGGAGCAGCACCTGGGTGTGCGGCGGCGCGAACATCGTCGCGTTCTCGATCAGTTCGGCGATCAGGTGGATCACGCTGGCGACGGCATGCCCGGGCAGTGTGCCTTCGATGGGCGGCACGAGTTTGACCCGCGAGTAGTGCTCGACCTCGGCGATCGCCGAACGCAGCACCTCGGTCAGCGCGACCGGCCGGCTCCACTGGCGGCGCGACACCGACCCGCCCAGCACGGCCAGGTTCTCGGCGTGCCGCCGGATCCGGGTCGCCAGGTGGTCGACCTGGAACAGGCCCTTCAACAGGTCGGGGTCCTCGACCTCGTTCTCCAGCCCGTCCAGCAGCTGGATCTCCCGGTGCACCAGCGACTGCAGCCGCCGCGAGAGGTTGACGAAGATCTCGACGTGCCGGCCGCCGGCGTGCGCGTCCGGGTCGGGCTCGGTGCGGGCCTGCGCCTGCTGGAGCCGCTCGGTGAGCTCGGCGACCTCGGAGCGGGCCGCGGCGAGCTCCGAGTGGGCCTCGGCGAGCATGGCTTGCGGCTCACCGACCGTGGCCCTCGTCTCGCCGGACCGGGCGCCGAAGTGCCAGGCCGCCCAGACGGTGAGGGCGACCGCAATCAGCGCCGCTGAAACAGCGAGCAGATAAGCAGTGTCGGGCATGAGCATCCTTGAGTCTTGGTGATGCGGCAATGTCCCGGGGTGGAGGGAATTTCACTCTAGTGAGCGGGCTATGCACGGCCAAGGCGTGAATTCCGTACCGGCATCGATCTGATGAAGTGGTCAACCTCGATGCTGAACCAGGTCATCTAAATGGGTGAGGCGACGGGTGACAAATGAACTCCACCAAGGTTATGGTCCCGATGGCCGCACCCTGCCCAGCATGCCAAATCACCCCAAAACACCGCACGGGCCGTAGCGCGCCGCCGACCGCACGACACCCGTCCGAGGGAACAACAATGAGCGAGGTTCCGCCGTCCCCGATTTCATTCGACGGTACCGGAACGTGAGAGCGCGCGATTCGCATTGAAGTCGCATCGATAATTTGTGAGTGACAATTCCGGGCGACCTCCGGCCGCGCCCGATCCTATTCGGTCGGCCGCCGACCGGCCCGCGCCGATCCCCCTCGCACGGGGGAGCCGGTTCCCCCGCACAAGGGATCATTTTCCGCCGGACTCCGGCGAGTCTGGTTCCCGTAGCCGCCACCACCGCGGTGGCGCTGACGGGAGGACGACGATGAGGAACACCGCACGATGGGCCGTTGCGGCAGCCGCGATCCTGACGGTCGGGGCCGCGACCACTCCGGCGACCGCCGGTGACCGGGTCGCCCGGGTGACCGGCTCGGCCGAGTTCACCCTGCCGTTCTCACCCGACCAGGACATCCGGAAATTCACGTTCGACGCGCAGGCCGCGCCGTTCACCCGCCCGTTCCCCGGCCGTCCTCAGGGGAACCCGATGGACGCCACCGGGACCGTGCGGGTCTCCCACTACGTCCCCGACGCGAACCTCACCGTGACGTTCGAGGCCGCCGTCGACTGCATGATCACCAGCCCCGGGTTCGCGGGCGTGACCGCGATCGTCACCCGGGCCGACGAGCTGGCCAAGCACATGGTCGGCACCCGGGTGGGCTTCAGCGTGCAGGACGGCGGCCGGGGCGGGCGCGGCGACCGGCTCGGATACACCTGGTCAACGAGCGCCACCCAGGACGAGAACGGCGAGTGGGTCGAGTCGAAGGTCGGCACCTGCATGGTCCTGGCCCCGTTCGGCCCGGTCACCCGGGGCGATGTCACCGTCCGCCACGCCGAGCTGAGGCCGGACCCGCAGCCGGCCAGCTGACCGGACCCGGATGGGTGGGACCGCCGCACCGCGGGGTGAGCCCACCCATCCGAGCGGCTGCAGTTCAGACCGGGGTCCTCACCTCGATGACGGTGCCGGTTCCCACCACCGGCACGCCCTCGTGCATGGTGATCGGCTGCCCCGGCTGAACACCACGCCAGCCGGACGGCACCAGGGGCGCCAGACGAATCGTGCTCGAGGCGCCCGGAGCGAGTTCCGGCACGTACTCCACCCACATGCGCGCCACCCGCAGGTCAGGATGCCCCGCCGCGGTGCGCTGCCCGACATCCCACAGGGGACGCAGCACGCCGTTGCCCGGGACAGCGGCCGTCCGGCCGCCCTCCGAGGGCGGGAGCAGCCACAGCTCCGCCCGGATGACTCCGTGGATGCTCTCCCAGCGTGCCCAGCGACACCAGGTCGCGGTGCCGGTCAGCCACATCAGATCGGCGGCCTCGATGAGCAGATCCCACCACTGAGGCGTTGGCTGCCACCCCTCGTCCAGGTCGGCGAGAACGTCGAGAGCGACCTCCCATTCGTTGTACTCGAGGTACTCACGCGCGTCGGCGACGGTCCCGCCCGCCTCGGTCACAGCGGTGGCCGGGACGAGATCGGCGGCCTCGGTCAGCAGTCGGACGACATCCACCCGGCCATTCTCGGACACCACGATCTCGGGCTGGTCAACTTGCTGACGGCATGATCGTCCTGGCCCGGTATTCGAACCACGCCGGGCCGGTGATGAGAATCGCCACGATCACCGCGCGGACGAGCGTGCCCGTCCTGCCCGCGTACAGCTGCCGGCGTGTCGGCAGGAAGACGGTGAGAAGCAGCAGATTCAACCAGGCGAACACACCGGCGACGGTCAGTGCGGCGCTGTGGTAGTTGGATCCTTGCGGGTGTGCCCCGCAGCGATCTCGAGGCGCCGGTCTGTCCTCGTCTACGTACATCTCGGGATCAGCTGGGTTCACGCCGGCCCCCACAGCAGCGGGCCGACCACCACCATGATCACCAGGAGGGTTCATCGACTGATGGTCATCGGCGGAGACTACGGTCTCCCGGGTCCACTCATGGCCCACGCTCAGATGGCGCCACGTGAGTGCGGCCGGTTCGATCCGGCGACGACAGGAGTTGTGCAGTGACGTCGTGGGAAGTGCTGGCCCTGGTCGCCGGCGGCGTGATGGCGGGCGCCGTGAACGCGATCGCCGGCGGCGGGTCGTTGATCGTCTTCCCGTTGCTTGTCGGGCTCGGCCTGCCCGGCGTGGCGGCCAATGTGAGCAACGCGCTGGCGGTCGCGCCGGGTTACGCCGCGAGCGCCGCCGCATCCCGGCCGGAGCTTTCCGCTCAGGGCCGGCGGGTCCTCGTCATCCTGCCCACGATCGTCGCCGGCACGCTGTGCGGCAGTGCGATCCTGCTGGTCACGCCGCGGGAGGTGTTCGATCTGGTGGTGCCGTTCCTGCTGCTGGCCGCGGCTCTCATGATGGCGCTGCAGGACCGGCTGCGGGCGCTGGCCGGGCACCCGGGCGACACCGGCCCCCGCCGGCAGACCGTGTTGCTGCAGGTGGCGGTCTTCGGCTGCGGGGTGTACGGCGGCTACTTCAACGCGGCGATGGGCGTGCTGCTGATCGCGATCCTGGCGCTCGTGCTGGACGAGCCGCTGCGCCGCATCAGTGCACTGAAGAACGTCTTCAGTGCCGTCGTCGGCATCACCACGGTGCTGATCTACAGCGTCTTCGGCCCGGTGAACTGGGCCGTTGTCGCGGTCCTGGCCCCGGCCACCGTCGTCGGTGGCTATCTGGGCGCCCGCATCGCCCGGCGGTTGCCGGGCGATGTCCTGCGCTGGACCATCGTCGTCTTCGCCACGGTCGTCGCACTGGTCCTGCTGTTCACCTGAGCCGCGGCCGGGACAGCCTGCTTCCCTGAGCCGCGGCGGAGGCGACCTGCCTGGACCGCGGCCGGGGACCACCGGCCCACCCGGTCCGTGGCTAGGACGACGCGGCGACGGCCTCGCGCTGGATCTGCTCGAACTGGGCACCCATCGCCTCGGCCAGGGCGTTGGCACCGGACAGCGGGCGCACCATCACCATGATGCCGTCGATCAAACCGTTCTCGTCGATGTGCAGGAAGTCGCAGCCGTTGACGGCCTTGCCGCCGACGGTGGCCTCGAACACCAGTGCGTGGTCGCGGCCGCCGTCGATCTCGCGTACGTATCGGAAGTCCTCGAAGACCCGCAGGGCGCCGCGCAGGATCGCCGCGGTGATGGCCTTGCCGGGGTACGGCTTGAAGGCGACGGGGCTGGTGAACACCACGTCGTCGGCGAGCAGAGCCTCGATGGCGGCGCTGTCACGGGCCTCTACCGCCCGGCGAAACGCGTGCATTCGTACCTCCTTAGGGTAGTCAATTTGTTGACTACTCCCCGGAAGAGTATTGACCTTCGCTCCCGTCGTGCAACCCATCGCGGGGTAATGGAGGCCCGCGCCGTGCCGATGGGGACGAGACCTGGACCAGGGTGTCCGGGCCCGGCGGCCGAAAGGTGATGATGGCGTCAGCGCGCGTGGCTTCGCGATGGCTGGTCGGCCTGCTCGCCGTCGTGCTGGCAGGGCTGTCCGGCTATGCGGTGTTCGGCAGCTGGCGCCAGGCCGCGATCGTGTCCGAGCTCGCGGCCGACAGCGCGAACACCGACGCCTACCAGCAGGCCGCCTATCTGGTCACCTGGGAGATGGCGCTGTTACAGGCGTCGCTGCGGGAACCGGACGGCGAGGAGCGCCGGCAGCTGCCTGCCGTGCATGCGCAGGCGCAGCGGGCCATGGAGCACATGGCCGACGTGGACGTCGAGAACCGGTCGCTCACCACCGGGCTCGTCCGTGCCCACCAGGGCCTGCGGCCACGGATCACCGACTACCTGCGGCTGCTGGACCAGCACGACATGGCGGGCGCCGAGGAGGTTCTGGAGGACATGATCGAGCCGGCGACCGGCGCGATCATGAGCACTGTCCTGGCCGAACAACAGCATCACCTGGGCGACCACGCCGACAAGCAGGCGGCCGGCCGGCGGGAGTCCGCACGACTGTTGTGGGGCAGCGCGCTGACCTTCGCGGTCAGCCTGGCCGTGCTCGTGCTGTTCGGCCTCTCCACACGGGCGCATCGCCGTCAGGTCGAGGTACTGGCCGCCACCGACGTGCTGACCGGTCTGCCGAACCGCACCGCGTTCACCGGCCGTACGAAACTCGCGCTGGCCGAGGATGCCAGCCACCGCCGCCGGCCGGACCGGCAGCGGCTGGGCCGGGCGACCGTGCTGGTGGTCAACCTGGACGGCTTCCGTGACGTCAACGAACAGCTCGGCCACCGGATCGGGGACCGGCTGCTCACCTACGTCGCCCAGCGCCTGCGGGCCTCGGTACGCGAGCACGACTTCGTCGCCCGGCTCGGCGGCGACGAGTTCGCGGTCCTGCTGCGCGACACCGACCCGGCCATCGGCGAGGACATCGCCGCCCGCCTGACCGACGCCTTCGACGCGCCGTTCGTCATCGACGACTTCACCGTCGACCTCGAGGTCAGCATCGGTGTGGCCACCGCCGCACCCGGCGAGGACGCCCCGGCCGTGCTGCGGCACGCCGACACGGCCATGAACGTGGCGAAACAGCAGCGTCTCGGCTTCCGCCGGTTCACAGCCGGAGCCACCGACGACAGCGGTGCCCGCCTCGGCCTGCTCGGCGACCTGCGCCGGGCCCTGGACACCGGCGACGAGATCACCCTTCACTACCAGCCGAAGACCGACCTGGCCACCGGCTCGCTGGCCGGTGTCGAGGCGCTCGCCCGGTGGCGGCACCCGGTCAAGGGACCGATCTCGCCGGGCGCGTTCATACCCGTGCTGGAAGCCACCACGCTGATCCACAAGTTCACCCACCAGGTCCTGATCCAGGCGCTGACCCAGGCCCGCGCGTGGCTCGACGCCGGTCACCGGATCCCGGTCGCCGTGAACATCTCCACCCGGTCGCTGCTGGATGTCGGCTTCCCCGACCGGCTCGCCGCACTGCTGCGCCAGACCGGCGTTCCCGGTGACCACCTGTGCATCGAGGTCACCGAGCACAGCATCATGAGCGACCCGAACACCGCCATCGAGACCCTGCACCGCATCCGCGGTCTGGGCGTGAAGACGTCCGTCGACGACTACGGCACCGGCTACTCCTCGATGACGTACCTGCGGCTGCTGCCGCTGGACGAGCTGAAGATCGACCGTTCCTTCGTACGGGATCTGTGCCGCGACCACAGCAGCCGGGCCCTGGTCACCTCGACCGTCGAGCTCGGCCACAGCCTCGGGCTCAGCGTGGTCGCCGAGGGCATCGAGGATGCCGCCACCCTCACCGCACTGCGTGGCATCGGGTGCGACCTGGCCCAGGGTTTCCATCTGGCCCGCCCGATGACGGCCGAGGCACTCACCGGGTCGCTGTCCCGGCCCGCCGCTCTGGCGGGCTGACCGTCCCCGCGGGATGCCGATCGCGGCGCACGCTCCCCACCGCCGCTCCACACCTTCGCGGCTCTTCGCGTTGCTGAGGGCCACTTCACCTGTTAAACAGGGTCAGTGCGGCCGCTGAACCGCGTTGGCTTGGACAGTGAGAGTGAGTCATGGAACGCAGTCGTTCTGACGCCGTGCCCGGCACCGCCCCCCGCATCGCGCCGGTCTATCGAGCCGTCATGGCCGCGGCCTGGCCCGTGGTTCGCTGGTGGGGCCGCCTCGAGGTGGTCGGCCTGGACAACCTCCCCACGCACGGCGCGACGATCGTCCCCGCCAACCACGACAGTGCGTGGGATCCCGTGGTCATCGCGGCGGCCGCCCGCAAGCGCCGCCAGATCCAGGCCCTCGCCAAATCAACGCTCTGGAAGAATCCGCTGCTGCGCCGCGTCCTCGACGGGATGGGGCAGATCCCCGTCCGGCGCGGTCAGGCCGACATGGACGCGCTGGACGCCGCGATCCAGTGCCTCAACGCGGGCGGCTGTCTCGGCATCTTCCCGGAAGGCACCCGCTCCAAGGGCAGGCAACTGCGGGCCCGGAGCGGCACCGGACGCCTCGCCCAGGCCGTGCCGCAGGCCCGGATCGTCTGCGCGGCGGTCTCCGGGACCGTGGACATCGCCCGCTTCCCGCGACGCCCGCGGCTAAAGGTGACATTCTTCGAGCCCACACCGTCGCCGCCGTCGGAATCCGCCATCGAGCTGTCCACCAGGCTGACCGCCGAACTGCGGGCCGTCGCGCCGATCGCCGGAGGACGAGCCGAGCCGGCCGGAAGGTGACGTCCCGGCCGGCTCTAGCGGTGATCGTTTACGCCGGCGCGTACGCCCTCACTTCGAGCAGACCGACTGAGGCGGTTCCGCTTGCCTGCAGCACCACGCGGAGCCGGGTGGTGCTCACCGGCGTGAAGGTGACCGTCTTGTAGGCGTTCGCGGTCACCGGATAGCCGCTGCCGGCGGCCACGTCGACTCCCACGCCGAGGTGTAGGGTGTTCCCGGCGACCCAGCCACCACCGTTGGAGTGCCAGCGGCCGCCGTTGGCCGCCGCCGGCTTGACGTGACCGGGCTCGAACCCGGACGGCGTGGCACCGGAGATCCGGAACTCGTACGGGAACCGGCGCGCCCTGGGGTAGCCGTCCAGGAACCCGCACTTCGGCACCTTCGGCAAGATTTCGGAGTGATGAACGCAGAACGTCGCCGCCCGACCGATCGACCCGGCGGCGACGTGACGATCCTTGCTCAGGGTGCGGTCCAGCCGGCCGGGATCTGGCCGACACGTACGCGCTGAGGATGGTCACCGACCGGCACGGAGGCGACCGCCCGGCCGGTGGCGAAACTGATCGCTGTCACCCTGTCGGCGCCCGCCTCCGAGATGACGCAGTCGCGGCCGTCCGCGCTCACCGTTGCCCAGTACGGCTTGATCGCGGTGACCAGCGGCCCCGGATCGAGGGAGGCACGGTCGACGACGGTGACGTAGTCGTCCATGGTTCCGGCGACGCAGAGTTTCGCCCCGTCCCGGCTGATCGACAGGCCGTGGTGGCGTGAGTCGTTCACCCAGGTGGTGCGGTCGGAGTCGGTGGCCGGGTTCTGCGGCAGCTCGCGCACCCGGGTGATCTTGTCCGTGGACGCGTCGTACTCGACGAGACCCGCGAAGAAGGAAACCTGGAAGTAGAGCTTGGACTCGTCCGGGGTGAAGACGGCGGGACGGACGGCGTCGGACAGGTCGGACCGGCCGAAGGCGTCCAGCCGGGGCCGCATGTCGATCGTCTTGACCACCTTGAACGTGCTGGTGTCGGCCACCGTGATCTTCCGGTTGCCCTTGGTGAAGTCCAGCCACGGGGCGTCGAGGTCGGTGTTGACCTCGCCGATCGACATGTTCCACAGGTAGCGGCCGCCGCCGGTATAGACGTTCTCGTGCGGCTTGTCGCCGGTACCGAAGGAGCCGAGCTGACGGCCGGTGACGATGTCCAGCACGTGGACGGTGTTGCCGGTGGAGGCCGACACCGCGACGGTACGGCCGTCCGGCGACACCGACATGTGGTCGGAACGGAAACCACTGACCGGGAACCGCCAGCGCAGCGCCCCGGTCGCCAGGTCGATCGAGACCACGTCGGCGAAGCTCGGCCGGGAGACGACCAGGGCGTCACCCGCCGGCGTGGTGTACATGTCGTCGACGAGCTGGTCGTGCCCCTCCCCCGGCCCCTGCTGGATGCCGAGGTAGAAAGCCAGCTTGATCGGATTGAGGTAGATCTCGGTGAGCCGCTGCGTCCGGTCCGGGACGACCGAGAGGCGGCCGATGCGGGTGTAGGCGCCCTTGGCCTCGATGACGTCGACAGTGCCTTCCCAGTTGTTGCCAACGAACATCACCGGCCGCAGGGCGGGCGCCGCGCTCGCCGGCACGGTGGCGGCACCGGCCACGAGCAACCCACCGAGGGCAGCCGCGGCCAGGCCTTTCAGGACTGAGGGTGAATCCACGTGGTGACTCCCATCAATGCGTACGACTGTTACTGGTCAGTAACGACCATGAAACAAGAGAGTCGCTCACATTGATAGATGTCGCATTGTTCCTCTGCTGAACGCGAGGTCCGGCTTTGCGCCCCGAAGTAGTCATGCGTGGTGCCGTCGCGCAGGCGCACCCCGCGGGCGTTTCACACCGTCGCGGGCGTGATCACCGACAGCTCCAGGATCGGCGGCAGCGGCTCGGCGCCCGGCCCACCCGCGCGTACCCAGGCGATCAGATCGGCGAGCACCGCGTCGTCGAGCACGAGGCCGAACCACACCGGCCTCGCTCCGTCACGACGGGCCGCCGGGGCCGGCTGCACCACGATCACATTCGACTGGGCACAGACGTCCAGGCAGTCGCTCGTGCGTACCCGATGGTCGGGTTCGAGGTCCGCCCGCAGGGTGGCAAGTTGGGCGTCGTGGTCCACCGACGGGTGTTTGCGCAGGCTGCCGCAGCAGCAGTCCCGGCACACCGTCACCGTGCAGCCCAACTCGGCACTCCCCTCGCTCCGTGCACACCCTACGTTCCCCCTCTTCGCGGCCTCCATCGACCGCCGGTCCGACTGGATCGCGACCCGCCCGGCCGCCAGGACCGGTCCCGAAAACGGTTACCGGCCGGTGCCGCTCTGTCGATAGCGTGACTTCCGGTGCAGCCGGCGGTGAGTCGCTGGTGGCCGGGACGGTTCGGCATCGGGCCGGCCGACGACGTCCCGCACCGATGACCTACGGAGATCATCATGGAAGCACCACATCTGCGTGTCGTCCGTCCCGGTGAGGGCCGCAAGGGCGACCTGGGCGACATCACCGTCGACTTCAAACTGTGGGGGGCCGACACCGGCGGGGCCCTGGCGATCGTCGAGCACGAGTTCCCACCGGGTGCGCTCGTGCCGCCGCACATCCACACACTCGAGGACGAGTACTCGATCGTGACGGCCGGCTCGATCGGTTTCCGGTCCGGGGATCGCGAGGCCGTGCTGGGGCCAGGCGGCTACATCACAAAACCCCGTGGTGAGGCGCACGCCATGTGGAACGCCGGCGACGCACCGGCCCGCATGATCGAGATCATCAGCCCGGCCGGTTTCGAGCTGTTCTTCAGTGCGGTCGTCGACATGATCGAGTCGGGCGACACCGACCCGGAACGCGGTGCCGCTCTCGCTGCCGAGCACGGCCTCGAGTTCGTCGACACCCCGTGGCTGGCCGATGTCGTCCGCCGCTTTGGCCTCAACGCTTCATAGCGGACACGAGGTCCTCCATACCGCTTGCCGGTCGCCGTGCGCCGGCCGTCCACCCCTCATGAACCTCGACCGCCGACACGCACGCTGGAAGCCGCCGCCGCGAGCAGGACGATGACCATGGCGGTGGCGAGAACGCGCCAGTCCGCGTACGAGCCGAGCAGCGCGCCGGCCGCGATGAAGGTGGTCTGGACCAGGCTCTGCAGCGACTGGCCGGCCAGCGCGACGCCTGCGGCGGTACCCGGAGTGCTGTGCTGCTGGAGCGCGCTGGTGTACCCGATGCGGATCCACGGCAGCCCGGCTCCGACCAGGACGAAGGCGGTGAGCGCCGGATACAGGCCCGGCAGCAGCAGCACCGCGTACCCGCAGCCGGTCAGCAGCAGTCCGATGCGGACCAGCAGCACCGGCCGGGTGATCCGGCGGATCGCGCCGATCCGGGTGCCGACGACCCCGGCCACCGACTGGATGGTCACGAACACCGCGATGAAGCCGGCGGTACGGTGCAGCGAGTCCTCGATGACCAGGAACCCGAGCGTCTGTGCGAATCCCTGGGCGGCGCTCGCGGCGATCACGAGAAGGCTGATCCCGCGCAGGCCGGGATCGGACCGGAGCAGGCGGTAACCGGTCCGTCCACGGCGCGCCGGCTCCGGCTCGACCGGCACGCCGACGTCCGGTCCCAGCATGATCAATGCGGCGCCCAGGACCAGCGAGCCGGCCACCACGAGCACGACGATCGCCATGCCACCGGCGCCGAGCAGCCACACCCCGGCCACCGGCGACATCAGGCGCAGCAGCTGGTGCAGCGACTGGAACTCGGCGTTGACCGGGATGCGCAGCGGCGTGGGGACCAGTTCGCGCAGATAGCCCACGAGGACGCCCGCGGAGATGGAACCGGCGAAGGCGTACAGCATCGAGGCCGGGTAGACCAGCCAGAACGGCCCCCGGTCGGCTGCCGCCAGGGACAGCACCACGCCCGCGGCGGCCAGGTTGGCCGAGGCCATCATCCGGCGCGGTGCGCGCCGGGCGACGAAGCCGCCGGCGGCCGGCGCCAGCACCACGCCGGCCGCGAAGGCGAAGATGGTCATCGACGCCGCGGAACTGTTGCCGGTCCGGTTCCCCGCCCAGACGGCGAGCGTGAGGATCAGCGCCGTGTCACCGAAGACGGTGAACGTCTGGGCGGTGAGCAGTCGCGGAACGCCGGGCACGCGCAGCACCGTTCGCAGTCCTGTGCTGTCGACCATGCCCGCAGTCTCGCGTATCCGGGCGAGCCGGCCGGCCGGAGGCCCTCGCGCGGCGGCCGGGGCGAGAGTGTCAGGCGCGGCGGAAGGCTCGCACGGCGACCGGGACGAAGATCAGCAGGAGTGCCGCCAGCCAGATGAGGGCCCGGACGGCCGGGCCGGCGGGTTCGGGTGTACCGAGGGTCAGGCCGCGGACGGTGTCGACGACCAGGGTGACCGGGTTGTGCTCGGCGAAGGTGCGGACCGGGCCGGGCATCGTCGCGATCGGCACGAACGCCGACGACGCGAAGGTCAGCGGGAACACCCAGATGAAGCCGGCGGACTGGGCGGTCTCCGGGTTGCGCACCGACAACCCGATCCAGGCGCTGATCCAGCTGAAGACGTACGAGAAAGCCAGCACCAGCAGGAACGCCGCGCCGAGCTGCCAGGCCGGACCGGTGGGGCGGAAGCCGACGAGCACACCGACGACGATCATGATGGTCAGGGTGAAGACGTTCACGACCAGGTCGGCGGCGGTCCGGCCGAGCAGCACCGCGGACCGGGCCATCGGCAGCGAGCGCAGCCGGTCCACGACGCCGCTGCTCAGATCCTCGGTGAGCCCGAGGCCGGTGACGAGGGCGCCGAAGATCGCGGTCTGCACGATGATGCCGGGCATCAGGAAGTTGACGTAGGTGGTCGCGCCGGTGTTGATGGCGCCGCCGAAGATGTAGCGGAACAGCAGCACGAAGATGACCGGCTGGATGAACGAGAACACGATGTAGGTGGGGCGGCGCAGGGTGCGGCGGAGCTGGCGGGCCCCGAGCACCCGGCTGTCGTGCAGCACGGCCGCGGCCGTGAGCCGTTGCCGGCCGCCCCGGACGACCACGCCTTTCATCGGACCTCCTCGAGAGTGGCGGGAACGGTCGCGGTGCGGCCGGTCAGGGACAGGAACACGTCGTCGAGGCTCGGCGGGGTGAGCTTGACGGCGGCCACGGCCAGGCCCCGGCGGTCGAGGCGGCGGAGGGCTTCGACGGAGGCGCCCGCGCGGGTCACCCGGACCGTGAGCTCGCCGGTCACCCGGTCGGAGGTGACCTCAGTGCCGGCGGCGGCCAGGTCGGCCAGCAGTTCAGCGGCGGCGGGCAGACCGGCCGATCCGGGCAGGCGCACCCGGAGGACGTCGGTGCCGATGCCGGCCTTGAGCGCGGCCGGGGTGCCGTCGGCGATCACCGTTCCGGCGTCGACGACGATGATGCGCTGGGCGAGCCGGTCGGCCTCCTCCAGATACTGCGTGGTGAGCAGCACGGTGGTGCCGGCGTCACGCATCTCGTCGATGATCGCCCACAGTTCCTGCCGGGACCGCGGATCCAGGCCGGTGGTGGGTTCGTCGAGCAGCAGGACGGGCGGGCGGCCGGTGAGGCTGGCGGCCAGGTCGAGCCGGCGTCGCATGCCGCCGGAGTAGGTGGCCACCCGCCGGTCGGCGGCGTCGCTGAGGCCGAGGCGTTCGAGGACCTCGGCGGCCCGGCTGCGTGCCTCGGCACGGGTCAGGCGGTAGAGGCGGCCGACCATCTCCAGGTTCTCCCGGCCGGTGAGTTCCTGGTCGACTGCCGCGTACTGACCTGCCAGCCCGATGGCGAGACGCACCGGCAGCGGGTCGCGGGCCACGTCGTGACCCATCACCCGTGCGGTACCGCGAGTCGGTCGCAGCAGTGTGGACAGCACCCTGACCAGGGTGGTCTTGCCGGCGCCGTTCGGCCCGAGCAGCCCGGTCACGGTGCCTGCCCCGATGCGCAGGCTCAGCCCCCCGAGAGCGGTGACCTTGCCGTAGGTGACGGCGAGGTCGTCGACCTGGATCGGACAACCCGATTGCTCTGTGTACGTATACATGTATGTAGTAGTACACGTATGAGTACACTCGTGTCCAGAGGGGAGCAGGATGCCGAACAAGACCATCTACATCGCCGACGACGACCTGCCGCTGCTGCAGAAGGCCCAGGAGCTGACCGGAGGCAACCTGTCCGGTGCGATCGTCACAGCCCTGCGCCGGCTGGTTCAGGTCGAGCAGGCCAAACAGGCCGGATTCTCCGAGATCACCGTCAAGGTCGGGCTCGGCCGCACCTCGATCAAACGGTTCCTCGGCGTCACGCTCGGCGAGTGGACCTCGTCGGGCAACGACGGCGAGGAGACCTTCACGCTGTTCCGCACCAGCAAGGGCCGCTTCGCCGTGCACCACTCACGCTCCGAGGTGAACATCCCGGTCGGCCCCAACGCCGAACGCACCCGGATGTGGTCCACCGGCTGGCGCGGCTGGATCGGCGACTGGTCCCCCGATCAGGCCTGGATGCGCACACCGGCGCAGGCGGCGTTCTCCGTCGTCGACACCGCCGAGGAGCTGGAGGCCCTGCTGCCGCCGGAGCTCTACGCCCTCGCGCTGCAGAGCATCCAGGGTGAACCCGACGTGGAGGACCTGGACATCTGAGGCCCGGACGGGATGGACGCCGGCGCCGCGGCCGGACCGGTCACCGCTCGAACGCGGCGAGATGACGCTCGCGCGCCCGGGTGAGGTGCAGGCGCATGGCGGCCTCGGCACGGTCCGGGTCGTGGTCACGGATGGCCACGGCCAGGACGCGGTGCTCGTCGTTGGTGATCGCGGTCTGGTCGTACGGGAAGTAGCGGCGGTGCAGGTGCAGGTGGGAGTGCAACCGGCTGATCGACTCCCGCAGCAGCGGGCTGGCCGACAGGTGCGCCACCAGATCGTGCAGGCGTGCGTCGAGCGCGGTGAACGCGGCGTGCCAGGTGGGGTCGTCACCCGCCTCGACGGTGCGGGCCGACTCGAGCATCAGTTCCTCGCACTGGGCCTCGGTGGCTCGTTCGGCGGCCCATCGGGCGGCCTGGCACTCCAGCAGCAGCCGCATGTCGAACATGTCGTTGAACTCGGCGACGGTGAGCAGCGGACTGACCGTGTACCCGGCGCGCGGGCGTTTGCGGACCAGCCGTTCGGCCTCCAGCCGGGCGAGCGCCTCGCGCACCGGGGTAGGCGAGACGTCGAGCTCCCGCGCCAGCGCGTCGATGTTGACCCGGTCACCGGGCGCGAGGATGTGCTCGAGGACGGCCGACCGCAGGCTCTCGTAGACGTCGTCGCCAAGGGTCGGCCGATGCGGGCGGACCGGAGACAGCGGCCTGGTCATGTTCACCATCCCTGCCCGGCCCGGGATCCCGGGCCGCGCCTTGACGAGCCTCGATGTGAGCGGGTACACATCCAGGAGGAATCCTATAGGATCTAGGAAATGGGAGGGCGTCCGCATGGAGCCGTCCGGCATCCCCGACGACCGCGCAGCGCCACCCTCCGAGGCCGCGACGTGAACCCCGCCGAACGGGTCCCGCTCGGCCGCACTGGCGTGCACGTGACCCGGCTGGGGCTGGGCCTCGCCCCGCTCGGCGGGCTGTTCGACCCGGTCGACGGCGACACCGCGCGAGCCACCGTGGAACGCGCCTGGCAGCTCGGCATCAGGTTCTTCGACACCGCACCGCTGTACGGCAACGGACTGGCCGAACGCCGGGCCGGGCCGGTGCTCGCGGCCAAGCCACGGGCCGAACTCACGCTGTCCACCAAAGTGGGCCGGTTGCTGCGGCCGGGCGGCGACGACACCGGGGGAATCTGGGCCGAGTCCACCGGTCTGACGCCGGTCTTCGACTTCAGCGCGGCGGGGGTGCGCACCTCGTACGCCGAAAGTCTTGCTCGTCTCGGCCTGGACCGGGCCGACATCCTGCACCTGCACGACCCGGACGAGCACTTCGACCAGACCGTCGCGGAGGCCCTGCCGGCCCTGGTGGAGCTGCGCGAGCAGGGCCGCGTCGGTGCCGTGTCCGCCGGGATGAACCAGGCTCCGATGCTGACCGATCTGGTGCGCACCGGCGAGCTGGACGCGGTGCTGCTGGCCGGGCGGTTCACGCTGCTGGACCAGTCGGGCGCCGACGAGCTGCTCCCGCTCTGCGCCGATCGCGGTGTCGCCGTGATCGCCGGAGGTGTTTTCAACTCCGGCCTGCTCGCCGACCCGCGGCCCGGCGCCCGGTTCGACTACGCGCCCGCCGACCAGCACCTGGTCGACCGGGCAGTCGCACTCGATGAGGCGTGCCGGCGGCACGGCGTGCCACTGCGTGCCGCCGCGATCCAGTTCCCGCTGACCCACCCGGCGGTCACCAGCGTGCTGATCGGTGCGCGCACACCGGCCGAGATCGGGGACGCTGTCCGGATGGCCACGGTCCGGATTCCCGGCACGCTCTGGTCGAACCTGCGGGCGGACGGACTCATCCGGTGATCATCGACGCGCATCAGCATCTGTGGACCGCCGGCTACCCGTGGCTGCGGGATCCGTCGCTGGCCCGGATCCGCCGCGACTACACCGTGGACGACCTGCGTGCGGCGATCGGCGCGGCGGGCGTCGACCGCACCGTGCTGGTGGAGGCGGGCCGCTGCGACGCCGCGGAGACCCGGCTGTTCCTGCGGACCGCCCGCGACACCCCGGAGATCGCCGGCGTGGTCGGCTGGGCCGGCCTGCTCGACCCGGACCTGGCCGCGACGATCGACGGCTATCGGGCCGGTCCGGGCGGAGAGCTGCTCGTCGGCATCCGGGACCAGGTACAGGGCGAGGCCGACGACTTCCTCGACCGGGCGCCGGTACGGGCCGGGCTGGCCACGGTCGCCGAGGCGGGACTGGTCAACGAACTGGTCGTACGGGCCGCGCAGCTGCCCTCCGTGGCCCGCGCCGCCGCCGCACTGCCACAGTCCACCTTCGTGCTCGATCATCTCGGCAAGCCGGGGATCGCCGCCGGGGAACTCCGGCACTGGCACGACCTGATCGCGCCGGTCGCCGCCCGGCCGAACGTGATCGCGAAACTGTCCGGCCTGGTCACCGAGGCGAACTGGGAGAGCTGGACGCCGGACGATCTGAAACCGTACGTCGACATCGCGGTCGGCCTGTTCGGCACCGGGCGGCTCATGTTCGGCTCGGACTGGCCGGTCCTCGAGCTCGCGGCCACCTACCCCGAGGTCAAGGACGCGATGACCGGCCTGCTCGGTGGCAGCCCGGCCGACGTCTTCGCCGGTACCGCCATCAGCACCTACCACTTGGAGCTCACGTGAAGTACCTGCGAGTCGGACCGGCCGGCGCGGAACGGCCGGTCGCCGGAGCGGGCGGGCGGTACTACGACCTGTCCACGGTGACCGGCGACATCACCGGGGCGTTCCTCGCCTCGGGCGGCGTTCGCTCCACGGCAGGCCTGCCGGAGACGGACATCGCCGGTCAGCGACTGGGCCCGCCGATCGCCCGGCCGGGCGTGGTGCTCTGCATCGGGCAGAACTACGCGGCGCACGCCGCCGAGTCCGGAGCCGCGCCACCGACCGTGCCGATCATGTTCTACAAGGCGCCGGGCACCGTGGTTGGCCCGCACGACGACGTGCTCATCCCGCGCGGCGCCACCCGCGTGGACTGGGAGGTCGAACTCGGTGTGGTGATCGGGCGGACCGCGCGCTATCTGGACTCCCCCGCCGACGCGGCCGCGCACATCGCCGGTTACGTGGTCTCCAACGACGTCTCCGAGCGGGAGTTCCAGCTCGACAGGTCCGGCGGCCAGTGGTCCAAGGGCAAGTCGTGCGAGACGTTCAACCCGCTCGGCCCGTGGCTGGTCACCCCGGACGAGGTGGGCGACCCCGGGCGTCTGCGCCTGCGCAGCCGGGTCAACGGCGAGCCGCGGCAGGACTCCAGCACCGCCGACATGATATTCGACGTCGGCTTCCTGGTCTGGCATCTGTCGCAGTACACGGTCCTCGAGCCGGGCGATCTGATCAACACGGGTACCCCGCAGGGCGTCGGGCTCTCCGGCCGGTTCCCGTACCTGGCCGAGGGCGATGTCGTCGAGGTGGAGATCGACGGGCTCGGCGGGCAGCGCAACGTGCTGCGCAACGCCGGATGAGGATCACCGGGATCGACACGTACGACATCCGGTTCCCGACCTCCCGGGAGCTGGACGGCTCCGACGCGATGAATCCCGACCCGGACTACTCGGCGGCGTACGTGGTGCTGTCCACCGACACGGGTTTCTCAGGACACGGGTTCACCTTCACCATCGGCCGCGGCAACGAGGTCTGCCGGGCCGCTGTCGAAGCGCTCGCTCCCCTGGTGCTCGGTCAGCCGGTGGACGACCTCGGCGAGTTCGCCCGGCGCCTCACCCGCGACTCGCAGATCCGCTGGCTCGGGCCGGAGAAAGGGGTTGTCCACCTGGCTGCCGCGGCACTGATCAACGCCGCCTGGGACCTGGCCGCGGCGGCCGCCGGCAAGCCGGTCTGGCAGTTCCTCGCCGATCTCTCCCCGCAACAGATCGTCGACCTGGTGGACTGGCGTTACCTCAGTGACGCCCTCGGCCCGGCCGAGGCGATCGACCTGCTGCAGGCGGCCCGGCCCGGTCGCGAGGAACGCATCGAGCTGCTGCGCCGGCACGGGTATCCCGCCTACACGACGTCGCCGGGCTGGCTCGGTTACTCCGACGACAAGCTCGTACGGCTGGCGGCCGAGGCGGTGGCGGACGGCTATCGGCAGATCAAACTGAAGGTCGGCAACAGCCTGGAGGACGACGTCCGGCGGATGGAACTGGCCCGGCGTACGGTCGGCGACGACATCCGCATCGCCGTCGACGCCAACCAGCGCTGGGACGTCGGCGAGGCGGTGCGGTGGATGACCGCGCTGGCCCCGTACGACCCGTGGTGGATCGAGGAGCCGACCAGCCCGGACGACGTCCTCGGGCACGCCGCCGTCCGCAGGGCCCTGCAGCCGTCGGGCATCCGGGTGGCGACCGGCGAACACGTGCCGAACCGGATCGTGTTCAAGCAGCTGCTCCAGGCCGAAGCGGTCGACATCGTGCAGATCGACGCCTGCCGGGTGGCCGGGGTCAACGAGAACGTGGCGATCCTGCTGCTCGCCGCGAAGTTCGGCCGTCCGGTCTGTCCGCACGCCGGCGGTGTGGGCCTCTGCGAACTCGTCCAGCACCTGTCGATGTTCGACTTCGTGGCCGTGTCCGGCAGCCTGCAGGACCGCGTCATCGAATACGTGGACCACCTGCACGAGCACTTCGTCGACCCGGTGGTCATCCGTGACGGCGCGTACCGGCTGCCGGCCGCGCCCGGGTTCTCGGCCCGGATGCGACCGGAGACCCTGCACCGGTTCTCCTACCCGGACGGCCCTGAATGGGCGTGATGGCCGCGGCAGCCGGCGAACCGCACCACCGGCTCGCTCTCTCAGCAAGGAAAGGTTGAGCATGCCTGCATTCAGCTCCCTCGTCGTGGTCGTCACCGGCGGTGGTTCCGGCATCGGTGCCGCGTGCGCCGCCGAGTTCCGGGCCCGTGGCGCACGCGTCGGCGTCCTCGATCTGAACCCCGGCGCACCGGGTGAAGGCCTGCTGCCGGTGAAGGCGGACGTGACCGACCGCGGCTCGCTGCAGTCGGCGATGACCGCCGTGGCCGACGCGTTCGGCGGCATCGACATCCTGGTCAACAGTGCCGGAATCGGTGCGGTCGGCCCGGTCGAGGCCAACGACGACGACGAGTGGCACCGGGTCCTCGACGTCAACGTGGTCGGCATCGCGCGGGCCACCGCGGCGGCGCTGCCGTTCCTGCGGCGCAGCGGGCACGGCGCGATCGTCAACCTGTCCTCCATCGCGGCGACCGCCGGTCTGGTGCAGCGCGCGCTCTACTCCGCGTCGAAGGGTGCGGTGCACTCCCTCACCCTCGCAATGGCCGCCGACCTGGTCAGCGAGGGCATCCGGGTGAACTGCCTGGCTCCCGGCACGGTCGACACACCCTGGGTGCAGCGCCTGCTCGCGCGTACCGACGACCCGGAGGGCGAGCGCGCCCGGCTTGCGGCGCGGCAGCCGACCGGACGCCTGGTGACCGCGGCCGAGGTGGCGGCCGCGGCCGCATACCTGGCCTCGCCGGAGGCGGGCGCGACCACCGGCACGTCGCTCGCCGTGGACGGCGGCATGTACGGGCTGCGAATGCCGCGCAAGTGACGCGGGGTCAGGCCAGACCGAGTCCGCTGTAGAGGTGCCGCGCGCTGCGCCGGTGCCGGTCGGCGGCCGTCTCGTCACCGGCTCCGCCGTGCACCGCGGCCAGCCCGTCATGTGCCCTGGCCTGCTCGTGGCGGTCACCCACCCGTTCGGCGTGCTCCAGTGCCTCGGTGAAGGTGGACCGGGCCCCGTCGATGTCGCCGGCGGCGATGAGGGCGGCGGCGAGCCCGTTGATCGCCTCCACCTCGAAGTCGTGCTCGCCGATCTCCCGGTAGATCGCCAGCGCTCGCCGATGCCGGTCGGCGGCCTCCGCGGGCAGTCCCGCGGCGCGGAGGGCGTGGCCCAGGTTGTCGAGCGCGGATGCCTCGCCCGCACGGTCGCCGATTGCCCGGAAGAGTTCCAGGGCACGGTCGTGGTGATGCACCGCCTGCCGATGATCACCGGCCGCGGATGCGGTCTGGCCGAGGTGGTTGAAGGTCTTCGCCGTGCCGAGCGGGTGACCGATGGCGTCGTAGAGGCCGAGCGCACGGCGCAGGCCGTCGGCGGAGTCCTCGAGGTCGCCGAACTGCCGGTCCCCGATAGCGAACATGACCAGCTGGTTCGCCTCACCGACACGGTCGCCGAGTACCCGGAAAAGGTCGAGCGCCGCCCCATGGTCGACTCGCGCCCGGTCGTAGTCGCCGAGCCGCCAGTGGGCCACGCCGCGTTCGACGAGCGCCCAGCCCTCCCCGGTACGGTCACCGATCGCGCGCCGCAGAGCGAGGGACTCCTCCAGGAGCGCGAGCGACTCGGCGTAGCGTGCGGCCCGGCGGCAGGTGACGGCCAGGTGAAAGCCGGCCACGGCCTCCGATCGCGGGTCGCCGAGCCGCCGCGCGGCGGCCAGGGCGAGGCTGTGCAGCTCGTACGCCTCCGAGTGGTGGCCGCCGTCGAAGTAACGGAAGGCGGCCGCCGCCACAGCGGCCGTGTGCTCCGGACGGCCGTGCCGGGCGAGCGCCACGAGGTTGGCCCGCTCGGCGTCCAGCCAGGCGCGGCCGTCGGCCGGTCCGTCGAATGCGCCCGTCGGCCCGGCGTCCGGCTCACCCCGGGACATCGCTGACACGGCCGCTCGCGTGGTCGTGATCAGGTATCCGGCCAGGCCGGTGAGCGCGGCGTCGCGGGCGGCGGGAGACTCCTCGGCGCGGGCCCGGCCGGCGGCGTACTCCTGCAGAAGATCGTGGGCGGCGTAGCGGCCCGGCGACGTCTCGGCGAGCAGGTGTGCCGCGGTCAGTTCGGCCAGCAGCGGCACGACGCGTCCGGCCGGCTCCCCCGTCAGGCCGGCGGCCGCGGAGGCGTCCAGTTCCGGCCCCGGATGCAGCCCGGCCAGCCGGAACAGGCGGGCCGCCGCCGTGGTCAGGTTCCGGTACGAGCAGTCGAACACCGCACGTACGTCGGTTCCCGGCTCACCGGTGGTCAGGGTGTCCAGCCGGTCGTCGCCGGTGAGTTCCGCGGCCAGGCCGGCCAGGGTCGCGCCGGGACGGATGGTGGCCCGGGCGGCGGCTATCGCGAGCGCGAGCGGCAGCCGGGCACATCGCTCGGCGATCGCACGTACGGCCTCGGGCTCGGCGGCGACCCGGCGGGCACCCAGCCGACGCGCCAGCAGCTCCCGCGCCTCGCCTCCGGTGAGCAGGTCGAGCGGCACCGGGCGCGCGTCGTCGGTCACCACGAGCCCGGTGAGCCGCCTTCGGCTGGTGATCAGGGTGACGCAGCCGACCGTGCCGGGCAGCAGCGGACGGATCTGTTCGGTGTCCCGGGCGTTGTCGAGCAGCATGAGGACCCGCCGCCCGGCCAGCAGCGTACGCAGAAGCCCGGTCTGCGCGTCGAGGCCCGCCGGTACGTGCGCCGCTCGCACGCCGAGCGAGGTCAAAAAGCCGAGTAGCGCCTCGCCCGCGGTCAGCGGTGGTGCGCTCGGATGGAAGCCGCGCAGGTTCACGTACAGCTGGCCGTCGGGGAATCGCCCGCGCACCAGGTTCGCCCAGTGAATCGCCGTGGTGGTCTTCCCGACCCCCGCCGTGCCCCAGAGCACCGCGACGGTGGCGGCCGGATCGACGAGGACGGCGTCGAGTGCGGCAAGTGCCTCGTGCCGGCCGGTGAACGCCGGAGGCCCAGCGGGCAACTGGGTGGGAACCGGCCCCTCACCGCCGCGGGAGCCGGCCACGACGGACACCTCGGGCACGGGCTCCTGCCTCAGCACCCGGACATGCGCGCCGGCCAGTGCCGCGCCCGGCGACATGCCCAGCTCGTCGGAGAGACGGGCGCGGATGACGGCATAGGCGGCAAGTGCCTCCGCCTGACGGCCCGCCGCGGACAGCACCTCCATCAGCCGGGCATGGACCGTCTCGTACAGCGGCTCGGCGACGGACAGCGCCCGCAACGCCGGAAGGGCCCGGACCGGCTCGTTCACGGCGAAGGCGACATCGGCCAGGCGCAGCACGGCCGCGACGCGCTCCTCGGCGATGGCCACGGCAGCCGGATCGCCGGCCAGTTGCGGCACATCGGCGAGAAGCTCGCCGCGCCACAGGGCGGCCGCCGACTCGAGCAGGCGGAGGGCCTCGGCGGGCGGGGCGGCCCCGGCCCGGCGCACCAGGTCCCGGAAGGCGGCCAGGTCGAGCTGTTCGGCGGCGAGGTCGAGACGGTAGCCCGCCGAGGTGCGGGTGATGGACGCGTCGGGGTGCAACGCCTGCCGTAGCCGGGAGACATTCGTGTACAGGGCATGTGCCGGGGTTTTCGGCGGATCCTCCCAGAACAGGCTGACCAGCCGGTCGACGGGCACGGGCGTGCCGGCGGACAGCGCGAGCCGTCCGAGGACGACGCGGCGCGACGCGCGTCCCACCGGGATCTCCTCGCTGCCGCGCCGGACGCTGACGGGTCCCAGAATGCCGACGCGTACCGGGCCGGCCGCCTGGGTGACACCGGCCGGCGGCTGCCGCGAGGCGGCGGCGTAGTGCAGTGCCGCCGCCCGGTCACCCGACAGTCCGAGCGCGGCGGCGATCGCGTCGACAACCGCCGGCCGGGGCCGCCGGGTGCGGCCCTGCTCGAGGTCACGGACCGCGGCCAGGCTCACCCCGGCCCGGTCGGCGAGGGCGCGCTGGCTGAGCTGGGCCACCTGCCGGGCGTCGCGCAGCAACTCACCGAAGACGTGGAACGCCGTCACACCCCACCCCCGTGAATGTCCGGACAGACCCTAACGGGTACGAGCGCGGTACGGGCAGTTCATTGCCAGCAGGACCTCCTGGACAACGATTCGGTCTACGACCGGGCCACCAACTTCCGAGACCGAGCGAAGCCACACACACATCGACGCGGCGATGTGGACCCTCGGCACATGGGAATTCGATTAACGTCTTTGTAACGTCCGCGACATGAATCCCCGTAGGTACTGGCCACTGCTGCTGGCGGTGGTGCTGGCCGTCGCCGGCATCGCCGTCTCCCCCTTCGCCCCCGCGAACGCTGCCGCCACCCTCACCCAGGTCGGCTCGTTCGGCTCCAACCCCGGCGCGCTGCGCATGCACGCGTATGTTCCCGACGCACTGCCGGCCGGGCGGCCGCTGATCGTGGCGCTGCACGGCTGCACCCAGAGCGCCGCCGACTACTACCACCGGTCGGGCTGGCCCAAATACGCCGACCTGTACCGGGCGGCGGTCGTCTTCCCCGAGCAGACGTCCGCCAACAACTCACTGTCCTGCTTCAACTGGTTCACCGCCGGCGACATCGGCCGCGGGCAGGGCGAGGCCCTGTCCATCAAACAGATGGTCGACCACGCCACCCGAACGTACGGGTCCGACCCGCGCCGCGTGTACGTGACCGGCCTGTCCGCGGGCGGCGCGATGACCGCGGTGATGCTGGCCGCGTACCCCGACGTGTTCGCCGCCGGTGCGGTAGTCGCCGGGCTGCCGTACAACTGCGGCACCGTCTGCCAGTACCAGGCGCAGAGCAAGACCCCGGCGCAGTGGGGCGCCCTGGTCCGGGCGGCGAACCCCGGCTACACCGGGCCGTGGCCGCGCGTCGGTATCTGGCACGGTACCTCCGACACCACCGTGGTCCCCGCCAACGCCACCGAACTGCGCGACCAGTGGACCAACGTCTGGGGACTGCCGCAGACCGCGTCGGCGACCGGCACCCTGCCCGGTTCGACAAGAGTCGAGCATCACCACGACAGCACCGGGCGGCCGGCGGTCTCGCTGTACCGGGTGCAGGGCATGGCACACGGCACGCCGGTCGCACCCGGCAGCGCCGAGAACCAGTGCGGCACCACCGGCCCGTACTTCCTGAACTCGATCTGCTCGTCCTACTACATCGCACAAGCCTGGGGCCTGACCGGCTCCTCCCCCTCGACGCCGCCGTCCCCGTCGACACCGCCGTCCTCTCCGCCGCCGTCCCCGCAGCCCTGTTTCACGGCGAGCAACTACGCGCACACGACCGCGGGACGGGCCCGGCAGTCCGGCGGCTACACCTACGCCAACGGCTCTGACCAGCCGATGGGCCTGTGGAACACGTTCACGATCCACACCCTCAAGCAGACCGGCCCGAACCACTATGTCCTCGCCGACGGTCAGTGCTGACGACGGTCACTGCTGACGAGAACGGCCCGGCCGGAATCGGTCTCCGCGCGGCGGTGGTACGGGTCGCGTACGGGAAGTTCACTGCAAACGCACAGAAAGCCGCCGGCACCAGGATTCCTCCCGTTTGAAGAACAAGAACGAGAGGAATCCTCAGTGCTGAACCGATTGAAGTTGGCGGCGGCGACCGTGGTCACCGCCGCGGCCGTGATGGTCGCTCCCGCGCCCGCCATGGCCGCCGTCTACGACGGGGTGATGGCCTCCGCCACGCCCTGCGCGACCGGCGCGTACACGGCCCGGCAAAAGACGCTGACGACAAATACCCAGCTCAGCGAAGTGATCGCGAAGATCGAGCTGCGCTACAGCCCCAGTTGCCGCACAGTCTGGGCACGCATCACGTCGATCAAGGTCACGTCCGACAACCTCCTCGGCTACGTCCGCCGGAACTCGGACTGGCAGGGCTACGAGTGCAGTGAATTCGGCTACAGCAAGAACCTGGGCGCCCAGTACTGCCTCACGCCGATGGTGAACGACGCTGGCGTCACCTCCTACGCTCTCGGCGGCCTCAAGTACAACGGGGTCAACTACGACGGCGAGACCGCCAGCTTCTGAGCCGGCCGCTCCCGAGCGAGAACCACTGATGCCGTACGGGCGGACGCTTGCCGTAGTCCTGCGCTGAGCTACGGCCGCTTCGCTACTTCATCGCGGTCGCGCGGGAGTTGCAATCGGGGCGTGGCCTCGTGGCTGGGTGGCGAGCGGACCAGGCGTCACTCCTTGACTGGCAGCGCCAACCGGAAAGCCACCTGGTCAGGGAGTTCGTCGAGCGTCAGGGTCCCGTCGTGCAGGAGGGCGATCTCGCGGGCGATCGACAGGCCGAGGCCGGTCCCGCCCTCCTGCCGGGCACGGCTGTCGTCGAGGCGTACGAACCGGTCGAAGATCTTCTCGCGGTCTTCCGGGCCGATCGCGGGGCCGTCGTTGGAGACGACGATCACGGCCCGGCCACCCGACATGCCGAGGCTGATCGTGATGCGGCTCCGGGCGTGCCGCATCGCGTTGTCGGTCAGGTTGCGCAGCACCCGGTGCAGTTGGTCGGCGTCGCCGATCACCCGGACCGGCACCACCTCGCCGTCGACCCGCAGCTCCGGATGTTCCTCGGCCACCCGGTCGCGCTCGGCATAGACCAGATCGTCGAGGTCGACCTCGGCCCGGCGCGGGCGCAGCGCCGCGTCGTCGACCCGGGCGAGAAGCAGCAGGTCGTCGACCAGCCGGGCGAGCCGGGTGCTCTCCCGGTGGATGCGGGTCACCGAGCGTCCGGCCGGCTCGTCCAGCCGGGCCGCCGACAGCAGATCGGCGTTGGCGTGAATGGTCGCGAGCGGGCTGCGCAGCTCATGACTGGCGTCCGCGACGAACCTGCGCTGCACCGCCGACGCCGCCTCGATGCGGTCCAGCATCGTGTTCATGGTGGCCGCCAGCGCGGCGATCTCGTCGCCGGAACCGGGCACCGGCAGCCGGGCGTCCAGATTGGTCGCGGTGATCGTGGCGGCCCGCCGGGTCATCGCCTCGACCGGGCGCAGCGTGCGCCCGACGAACACGAACGTCGCCACACCCACGACCACGGCGAGCACCGGCATGCCGAGCAGCAGCGCCGCCACGATGGCCCTGGTCGCCTCGTCGAGGGTGTCCAGCGACTGGGCCACCAGCACCGTATATCGGCCGCCCGGCGTCTCGACCCCGGCCGCGAGCACGCGGAACGACGAGTCCCGGCCCATCCGCAGCCTGGCCGGGTCACGGGCGGGCCGGCCCGGCGGCGGACGCGAGGTGGACATCGGCCGTTCGCCGGCCGCGCCGGGTGACGCGGCGACAACCCGGCCGGCCCGGTCGACGACCTGCACCACGGTGCGGCCCGGGTCGCCCGGGTTCAGCGCGGCGGTC
Organism: Actinoplanes sp. NPDC023801; assembly: GCF_040639655.1. NCBI lineage: Bacteria > Bacillati > Actinomycetota > Actinomycetes > Micromonosporales > Micromonosporaceae > Actinoplanes > Actinoplanes sp. NPDC023801. The sequence continues at coordinate 149,433 of NZ_JBFAAI010000016.1, forward strand.
AGGGCAGCCGGGCTCCCGGACCGGAGCGCGGCGACGACCTGGCTGACACGGTCGGCCGCGGTCCTGGTCGCGTTGTCGAGCAGGATCCCCCGGGCGATCACCAGCAGCACCCCGCCGGCGAGCACGGCGGCCACCGCGACCACCGCTCCGGCGGCCAGGGCCGATCGCAGGCGGATCCCCGGCGCACGGGGCAGGACGGCTCGCAGACGCATGCCGCCACGCTAGTCAGGGCCCGCTGAACAGAGGCTGAAAAGCGCGTTCAGCCGATTTTCAGTAGGGGGCGGGCACTCTGGGACAGGATCAGAACGGGAGGTACGCGGTGCGGGTGCTCGTCGTCGAGGACGAACAGGAACTGGCGGAGACGATCCGTGACGGCCTGAGCCGGGAGGGATTCACCGTCGACCTGGCCCACGACGGCACTGAAGGCCTGTGGATCGCCACCGAGAAGCCCCACGGGGCGTATGACGCCGTCGTGCTCGACATCATGCTGCCCGGACTCAGCGGTTACGAGGTCTGCCGGCAGCTGCGCGCCCGCGGCGTCTGGACGCCGGTGCTGATGCTGACCGCCAAGGACGGCGAGCACGACGAGGCCGACGCCCTCGACCTCGGCGCCGACGACTACATGGTCAAGCCGTTCTCCTTCGTGGTGCTGATCGCCCATCTGCGCGCGCTGATCCGCCGCGGGGCACCGGAACGCCCGGCGATCCTGAGCGCCGGTGACCTCACCCTGGATCCGGCGCAGCGCCGCGTCTGCCGGGGCGACACCCACATCCCGGTGACACCGCGTGAGTTCGCGCTGCTGGAGTTCCTGCTCCGCAACCGCGGGCGGGCGGTCACCAAGACGGCCATCATCGAGAACGTGTGGGACGCCCATTTCACCGGAGATCCCAACATCATCGAGGTGTACGTCGGCTACTTGCGCAAGAAGATCGACCACCCGTTCGGCCGCAACGCCATCGAAACGGTCCGTGGCGCCGGCTACCGGCTCGCCGCCGGCGGCTGACCCCGGCTGCCGGCACCACGGGCCACGTTCCGCCGGTCACTGTGCGGCAGCGGCGTCGCCGTGGGTGACGCGCAGGTAGTAGCCGTCGGGATCCCGGAGGCGGAAGTCGTGCAGCCCCCATGGCTGCAGCCGCAGACGCTCGATGGCGGGCATCCGTGGACGGCAGTGCTCGTACAGCGTGGTGACGTCGTCGAGGTCGTCGAGTTCCAGCACGATCTCGACGCCCGCGCCGTTGACCCGGGCCCCCTGCCAGGCCGGTCCGGGTCCACTCTCGTCCCGGGCGGTCAGATCCGATGCGGCTCCGAAGCCGAGCACCACACGTCCGTGCCGGAGGGCGGCGTACCCGTCGGTTCGCCGCTCGACCTGGAAGCCGAGCATCTCGGTGTAGAAGCCGATGGTGGCATCCAGGTCATCTACGAAAAGCTCGATACGAAGGCGCACCACACGATCATCGCCGCCTCTCGCAGCCCCTCGCAGTCCCCGAGGCATTCTATTCAGCAGGATTTCAGGTGCCCTCTGGCAGTCTCTCGTCACGGCACGGCGTCCGCCGGCCGTGCATCTCACCGTCGCAGCATCAGAGGGACCGGGGAAGCGAACCATGAGCGATCTGACACCGCGTAAGCCGCACGATGCCGACAACACGGGCGGTGAGGAGCCGACCGCCGCGGTGCCCACTGTCGCCGGATCCACGCCGCAGAAGCCGGAGCCCGCAACGCCCCAGCCCACGACGCCGGAGCCGGAGGCCGCTGCGTCACAGGCCGCGGTGCCACCGCCCGCAACGCCCGAGCCGCAGCCCGCGGCGCCACAGGCCGCGGTCCCACCGCCCGCAACGCCCGAACCGCAGCCCGCGGCGCCACACGCCGCGGTCCTGCCGCCCGCAGCGCCGGAGCCCGCGACGCCGCTGTCGGCGACGGTTGCGCCGACGGCAGCGGCCGTGGCAGCCCCTCCGGCGCACGAACGCTGGCATCGCCGTCGTGTCCCGGTGCTGGCCGCGGTCGGTGCGCTGCTGCTGGGCGGGTTGATCGGCGGGAGCGTGGTGGCGATCGGCTCGTTCGCCGCGGACGGGCACCGCGGCGACGAACGCGGTCAGCACGGCCCGCGTTTCGGCAGGGAAGGCGACGACCGGGCCGAGGGCCGCGGCGGCGACCGTTTCGAACGGCGCGGCGATGCCCGCCGCGAGGGCCGGGCGGAGCGGCGTGAAGGCTGGGAGGAGCGGCGTCAGGACCGCGAGGAACGGCGCCGCGGCCTCGACGGTAGCGTTCCGGCACCGTCGGGCAGCACCGCTCCCGCTTCGCCAGCGCCCAGCGCGTCGTAACCGGGTGACCGGGTGACCGGGTGACCGGGTGACCGGCGCCTCTACCCTCAGTCGGTGACCTCGATCGACGGCCCGAGACTCGTTCTGGAACCACTTCGGGCAGACCACGCCGAGGAGATGTTCCCGCTGCTGGACGACGCCGGACTGCACACGTTCACCGGTGGCGGTCCGCCCAGTCTCCCGCAGCTGCGGGACCGATACCGGCGGCAGGCGGCAGGCCGCCACCACCGTTGTGGACGGCGAGATCCGCTGGCAGGGCCGGCTCTAGCTCGGGGACGAGGAAGCCGGAGCGCATGGTCACCTGCGGACGGCTCACGCCGGTGCCGGGCGGGAGCCCACAGCGGTCCGGTCCGTTGCGGGTCGTACGCCTGGACACCGCGCGATAGCGTCACCGGATGCACGTGATCGAAATGACGTCGGAGCCGGCTCGTCCCGGGGATCGCGACACTGTCGGCGGCCATCCGATCATGGAGCCGGGCCAGCCGTGGCCAGCATGCACCTGCGGCGCACGGATGGCGTTCTTCTTCCAGATCGACGTACCGGACGACGTCGCCATCTTCGGCGGTGAGCATCTGCTGGTTTTTCAGTGCCCCGTGCACAACGAGCCCAATTTCGGCCCGGCCCACCTTCCGGACCGGTATTGGGAGACGCCGTCGGGTGAGAACGACATGGTGCACTGGCGGATCCTGCTCCACCGCGGAGGCGAGGCGTCCGACGCCGCTGACGAGTTCCTGCAGCCCCGCCGTCTGGTGCTGCGTGACGCCGGCCCGGACGACGAGTGGGACTTCCGGGTCGGTGGCGAGCCGGCGTGGATCCAGGGTCCGGAGGAGTGCATCTGCGCTTGCGGTGCCGTTCTGAGGTTCCTGGCCCAGATCCCGGAGAACTTCGGCTTCCCCAAACAGGCCCAGGCGCCGGAGCAGGACGCCTGCTTCGACTTTGACGCGTACGGCCTGCTGCTCGGCAACATGATCTACATTCTCGCGTGCCCGGACCGCTGCCACCCGGCCGCGGCCTGGCCGGCCAACCAGCACTGACCCGCGGCACAGCGACACCGCGCCGGCACGGCCGCAACCTGGCCGGCCAACCAGAACTGACCCGCCGGCATGCGGCATGGGCTGTAAGCGGATCGTAAGCGGAGCGGCCTGGTGATCATCGGCACGGGACGATTGACTCTGACCTGTGATTCGCCGACTTCTCAGCAAACCTGTCACCTGGATCGTCGTCGCGGTGCTCGGCATCGGTGGCGCGGGCGCCCTCTACTGGTTCCAGCCGTGGCGGTTGTTCACCGACACCGTCGTGACGGAGGCCCTGACCGTGGTGCCGTCGTCGGCGCCCGAACCGTCGGCGTCGTCCGGTTCCGCATCGGCGCCGCCGGTCGTGCCGTCGCCGGTGGTGGTCGCCGAGGGGAAGTTCGTGACGCACGAGCACGACACCAGCGGCACGGCCCGGATGGTGCGCAACCCGGACGGCAGCCACCAGCTGGAGCTTGTCGGTCTGGACACCAGCGACGGGCCCGACCTGCGGGTGTGGCTCTCCGACCAGAAGGTGGCCGGCGGGGTCGCGGGCTGGCGGGTCTTCGACGACGGCAAGTACGCCGAACTGGGCAAGCTCAAGGGCAACCACGGCGACCAGGTGTACCGGCTCGACGCGGACGTGGACCCGGCCGCGTTCCGCAGTGTCAGCATCTGGTGCAAGCGGTTCGCCGTCTCGTTCGGAGCGGCCACCCTGGACGCCGCCTAGGAGTGTTCCGATGGGTCGCAGGTGCCAGCAGTGTGACGCCCGCTATGTCGGGCAGCCGGGCAGCGGTGGCTGTCTCGGGCATCTCGACGGCATGCGCCTGTTCGAGGCGCGGTGCGGGTTGGACGGCACGCGGTACGGCCCGGTGGCGTACGAGTCGGTCACCCGGCTGGTGCTGCCCCGCTCCGGGGCCTATCTGATGCGGGTCAACGGGCAGGAGGTGTTCGTCGACAGCGGCACCGCGGTGCTGACCCGCCGCGGCGACGAACTTCGGGTGGCGCATCCGCTCGGCGGCGGGGACACGTTCACCGCGGTGGAGCTCGACCCCGAAGCCTGCGACCGGTTGCCGCGGCGGGCGTACCGGTTCCGGCTGGACGACACCACGGATCTGCACCACCGGGTGCTGCTGGCGGCCTGCCGGCGCGGTTTCGACAAGCTCGCCGCTGGCGAACAGTTGCAGGCCGTGCTGGGCCGGCTCGCACCGGACGCCGCCGGGGACGGCCCGCGGCGCGCCGCGACCGCGGTGGCGCATCGGCGGCTGGTCACCGACACCCGGGAGGTTCTCGCCGGCGGCCGGTACGCCCAGGGGCTGACCGAACTCGCGCGCCAGGTCAACTGTTCACCGCACCATCTGAGCCGGATCTTTCGCGCGGTCACCGGCGAGACGCTCACCGAACATCGCAACCGGATGCGGATCCGCGCGGTCCTGACCGACCTGCAGGACGGCGACGACTGCCTGCGGACCTTGGCGGCCCGTTACGGCTTCGCCGACCAGTCGCACCTGACCAGGGTGGCCCGCAAGCACCTGGGACAGGCACCCGCCACGGTCCGGCGGATGCTGAACTGAGCAAACGAGCACGAATGTCCAACGTCGCGGCGGCCGGGCGGGTGTCGCATCAGGAGAGCCGCCCCGCGTCTGGAGGAGAACCGTGCCAGCATTGACCCGAGCGTTCCGATGGACCGCCGCCGTTCTGACGAGCGTCGCCCTGACCCTGCCACCCGGTGCGCCGGCCGCGGCCGGTCACCATCCCCGGCTCACCGATTCCGCTCCCTGCGCCGAGATCGCCACGTTCACCTGCTCCTACCTGACCGTGCCGCTGGACCGCAGCGGCGCGCGGCCCGGCACGCTGCGGCTGCGGGTGGCGGTCGCGAACAACGCCGACGCTCCGCGCGGTGTGCTCATGGTGCTGTCCGGTGGCCCCGGCCAGCCCGGCCCCGCTCTGGTGCCGCGTATCTCGCAGCGACTGTCGTACCTGCTCACCGACTACCGCATGGTGATGATCGACCAGCGTGGAACCGGTGCGGGCGCGATCGACTGTCCACGGTTGCAGGCCGAGGTGGGTGCCTCCGACGTCACACCGCCCACCCCGGCCGCGGTCCGGGAGTGCGCGGACCTGCTCGGCCGCGACCGTAACCACTACACCACCGCGGACACCGTGGCCGACCTGGAGGATCTGCGCCGCGCGCTGGGCGTACCCCGGTGGACGCTTGATGGCGTGTCCTACGGCAGTTTCGTGGCCGAGCACTACGGCCTGACCCATCCCCGGCGGGTGGAACGGATGGTGCTGGACTCGGTGGTGCCGCAGAACGACCTGGACCCGCTGTACGTGGACAGTCTCGGCCGGGCCGGCGAGGTGCTGCGAACCGCCTGCCGGGAACAGCAGTGCGGTTACGATCCGGCCGCCGAACTGGCCGAGGTGGTACGCCGCTACGACAACGGTGTCGGCGTCCTGGACCTGCTGGTCATCGCCAGCATCGTGGACCCGGGACTGACCGCCGCGAACTTCTACCCGGTGCTCAGCCTGCTGCATCTGGCCGCGCAGGGTGACCCGGGCCCGCTGAACTCCGTCATCGAGGACCTGCGGCACGGCACGTTCACGCCGCCGGCCGAGTTCAGCTCCGGTCTGCACGTGGCGACGCTCTGCGGAGATCTGCGCAGCACGCCGTGGGGTGACGCGAGCACCCCGTTGCGTTTCCGGGACGCGGCCGTGGAACGGGCGCTGGCCAAGGTGTCCGCCGACGAGGCGTGGCCGTTCGAGCCGCGGACCGCGGTGGAGCAGGGCATCATCGCCGGATGCCGGTACTGGCCGCCGTCGCAGCCCAATCCGCGCCCGCCGTACTCCCGGCTCACCATGCCGGTCCTCATGATCAACGGCGACCGGGACCTGTCGACGCCCCTCGAGTGGGCTCGGGAGCAGGCCGCCCTCACCCCGCACGGCCGGCTGGTCGTCATCGAGGGCATGGGCCACTCGATCCAGGGCCGTAACGCCGAGGGTGACCGGGTGGTGCGGGAGTTCCTCACCGGACGCTGACCGCGGCCCGATCGAGCAGTTCCTGCAGCATCAGCCCGTGCCGCACGTCGAGGACGTGCGGCACGCCGGCGCGTACGGCGGCGGCGAACTCGGCCCGCAGCACCGGCCAGCACTGCCCGTGATCCACCGCGCCGAAGTCGAGTGCCAGGACCCCGGCCGGGCCGTACAGCTCGATCCCGGCGTCGGAGGCCGTCAGCCCGACGGCCCCGGACAGCGACATCTGGCTGACCGCACCGCCGTGGTGCCGGCAGGTCAGTTCGATCCAGCGGCGGCTGTCGCCGGTGGCGTGCACCTGCTCGATCGGGCCGAGGGCGGCGCCGGCCAGGTCCAGCAGGTGGGGGCCGAGGTCGTACAGGGCACCGCGGGTCAGCCGCCATCCGGTGGCCATCGAGCCGTTCAGGAACGCGCCGTGCAGGTAGCGGCTGCGGGCGCCGGTCGCGTCGAAGTCCGCCGCCGCGCTCAGGAACGCGCGCGTGGCGGGGTGGTAGCGCTTCGTCAGCACCAGCTGAGTGACCACACCCGCCTCGGCCACGGCCTCCGCGACGGCCCGCGCGCCGCCGGGATCGAGGGCGAGCGGCTTCTCCAGCAGCAGGGCCTTTCCGGCGCGGGCGGCGCGGGGCGCGAGTTCGGCCTGCACGTCCGGCGGCACGGCGAAGGCGACGGCCTCACATCGGGAGAGCAGATCCTCGTACGAGACGGCGGCGTACGTGCCCAGCCGGGCGGCCAGTTCCCCGGCGGCGCCGGCGCGGCGGGCCCAGACGGCGGCGAGCCGGGTCTCGGGGCCGGCGGCCAGCACCGGGCCGTGCATCGTCGCGGCCCACGGCCCGGCGCCGACCAGTCCGACGTCGACCGGCGGCGTGCGGTGGTTCCATTCCATGACGGACATTCTGCGGGACGCCTCAGCAGCTCACCGGCACTCCGGCGGGCATCAGCCGCGCGAGTTCGGTGTCCACCGCGGCCGGCGCGTACACCTGGTCGACGACCATCGCGTACCCGCCGATCACCGCCGAATGGGCTCCGAGCCGGCTCGCGCTGACCTCGAGATGGCGGGTCGACCGGGGCAGGGCGCACTGGTAGAGCACCTCCCGCACCCCGGTGACGAAGTGGATGTCGGCCAGGTCACCGGCGATGACGAGGACCGCCGGATTGACCATGCACACCACGGTGGACAGCACCTCACCGACCAGCTTGCCGGCCGTACGGGCCAGGTGCACCGCCTCGGCGTGCCCGGACCGGATCCGCTCGACGAGCTCGGCGCCCGACGAGGTGCGGGTACCCGAGGCGGTGAGCCGCTGTGCCAGCGCCAGGCCGCTGGCCACCGCCGCCAGGCACCCGTAGAGGCCGCACTCGCACCGGGCCTCGCGATGCTCGTACAACCGGATGTGCCCGATGTCGCCGGCACCGCCGTCGATGCCCCGGTAGACCTGCCCGTCGATGACCACGCCCGCGCTGATGCCGGTGGCGACCTTGACCAGCACGAGCGCCGGGCAGTCCGGATAGTGGACGGCCTGCTCCCCGAGCGCCATCAGATTGGCGTCGTTGTCCACGTAGACCGGCCGCTGCCAGCTGCGGCGCAGCCGCTCGGCGATCGGGTAGCCGTCCCAGCCGGGCATGAGCGGCGGCTGGGTGACCATGCCGGCGTCGAACTCGACCGGGCCGGGAACACCGACGGCGACCCCGCGGACCTGGCACGCGTCCCAGCCGGCCCTGGTCAGCACGCGCCGCAACGCGCCGTCGACCCAGGACAGCACCGCCTCCGGACCGTTGCCTATCTTGATCGGCTCGTGTTCCTCGGCGAGGAGCTGCCCGCTGAGGTCCACCACGGCGGCCCGGGCATGGTTGGCGCCGAGGTCGGCGACCAGCACCACGCCGTGAGCGGTGTCGAACTCCAGCAGCTCGGCGGGGCGCCCGCCGGTGGACTCCTCGAGACCGCCGGCGCGCAGGTAGCCGGCTGCCCGTAGCACGTCGATCCGCTGCGTGATGGTCGATCGGGACAGGCCTGTGTAGTTCTGCAGCTCGCCACGTGTCCGGGCACGGCCGGTACGAACCAGCCACAGCAGATGTCCTGCCGAGTTCTGGTTCCGGCCCCACCCATCCCTGGTCGGCACAGGCCGCTGACCCCTTCGCTCGCTCACGATCGCCGGCCGACTACCAGCAAAGCAGGCTCTCACGCGGTACGGCGTGCGGACCACCGACACGGCCGGTTTCACCCCCGGGGGCGGCGACTATTGCCCGGCGACCCGGCATAAGGCAGCCGATTCTCATACGTAAGATCCCGCGTTCTGCCCGCGCGGCCGCGGTTAGTGCGATGAAATGTCCGAGTGTCCCTGACAGTGCAGATCACCTCTCCACGCCACGTCGAGGTGATCGACCAGCCCACCCCGCAATTGCGCGCCGGCCACGTCCGGGTGCGTACCACCTACTCCGGAATCTCCGCCGGCACCGAACTGACCGCCTACCGCGGATCGAACCCGTACCTCACCCGGGCCTGGGATCCGGACCTGCGCGTGTTCACCGAGGACGCCGGCGGCCTCAGCTATCCGGTCGCCGGGCTCGGCTACTCCGAGGTCGGCCAGGTGGTCGAGGTCGCCCCCGACGTCGCCGACGATCCCGGCCTGCCACCGGCCGGCACCCACGTGTGGGGCATCTGGGGTCACCGCGGCGAGGCGGTCCTACCGGCCGAGAAACTTCGCGGCTGTACGGTGCCCGCCGGCCTCGACCCACTCGCCGCGACCTTCGCCCGCGTCGGTGCGGTCGCCCTCAACGCGGTTCTGGCCGCCGACATCCACCTCGGCGAGACCGTCGCCGTGTTCGGGCAGGGCGTGCTCGGCCTGCTGGCCACCCGGCTCGTCCGGCTCTCCGGCGGCACCGTCGTAGCGGTCGACGCCGTTCCGGCACGCCTCGAGAAGGCCCTCGAGTACGGCGCCGACACGGTCCTGGACGCCCGCGACGGCTCGGCCGGGCTGCACATCCGCAAGCTCACCGACGGACGTGGCGCCGACGTGGCGATCGAGATCAGCGGCTCGTACCCGGCACTGCATGAGGCGGTCCGCTCGGTCGCGGTCGGCGGCCGGGTGGTGGCCGCCGGCTTCTACCAGGGCGACGGCACCGGCCTGCGCCTCGGTGACGAGTTCCACCACAACCGGGTGGCCCTGATCTGCTCGCAGATCGGCGGCGTACCGGCGGCCGTCGCCGGGCGCTGGGACCAGATCCGGCTCAACCAGACGTTCCTGCGGCTCGCCCGGGACCGGCGGATCGACCCGGCCGGGCTGGTCAGCCACGTCGTCCCGGTCCACGAGGCGGCGTCCGCCTTCCAGATGCTCGACCGCAGTCCACAGGAGGCACTTCAGGTGGTGTTGACATTCCCATGATCAAGATCTCTTGCCAGGAGCAGCTGCTGCCGGGCAACACGCTGCAGGAGAAGTTCGCGTTCGCCCGCGACGCCGGCTACGACGGCATCGAGGTGCGCGGCCACGGCGGCTTCCGGTTCCGCGACCGGCTGCCCGAACTGCGGCAGGCCGCCCGTGACGGCGTACCGATGCCCTCGGTCTGTGTCGACATGCCACACTTCTTCGCCGCCTTCGACCCGGATCTGCGCCGCGACGCCCTCGATCAGATGAAGTCGCAGCTGTCGGTGATCGCCGAGGTCGGCGGTCCCGGCGCGGTGGCCTGCACGCCCGCGTCCTGGGGGATGTTCTCGCGCCGGCTGCCGCCGTTCGAACCGCCCCGCAGCGAGGCCGAGGACCGGGCGGTGCTGCTGGACGGGCTCGCCGAGCTCGGTGAACACGCGGCCCGGGAGGGTGCGATCCTGGCGCTGGAGCCGCTCAATCGGTACGAGGACCACATGGTCAACCGGCTGGACCAGGCGGTCGAGCTGATCGAGGCGGCCGGGCTGACCTCGGTGAAGGTGCTCGCCGACACGTACCACATGAACATCGAGGAGGACGAGCCCACGTCGGCGCTGGCCCGGGCGGCGGCGCATCTGGGTCATGTGCAGGTGAGTGACTCCAACCGCTTCCAGCCGGGCGCCGGGCACCTGGACTGGGCGGCGCTGCTGGGCACTCTCGACGCCGTGGGTTACCGGGGGCACCTGGCCGTCGAGTGCCGGCTGCGCGGTGAACCGGCGACCGCGGTCGCGTCGATCCCGGGTTTCCTGCGCCGCCACGACCTGCTGGTCGCGGCATGACGGCCACCGCTGTCGAGCCGGACCGTCAGCAGGCGTGCTCGCCGGCGTCCGGCGAACTGGACCGGGCGGCCCGGCGGGTGCTGCTCACCAACTGGCGTGGTCACGCCACCGTGCCGGCCGCCCGGCTCTATCCGCATCAGTGGAGCTGGGACTCGGCGTTCATCGCCATCGGGCTGCGGCACCTGTCCCCCGTCCGTGCGCAACGCGAGCTGGAGTCGCTGTTCGGCGCGCAGTGGCAGGACGGCCGGGTGCCGCACATCGTCTTCGACCCGCACGTGCCGGCCGACGCGTACTTCCCCGGTCCGTCGTTCTGGCGGTCCGGGCAGGCTCCCGGCGCACCGGGGGTGCCGACGTCGGGCATCGTCCAGCCGCCGGCGCATGCTCTCGCGGCGTGGGCGGTCCACACCGCCGACCCGGTGGCGTCCCGTGCCCGCGGGTTCCTGCCGCGCATCTATCCGCGGCTGGTCGCGTGGCACCGCTATCTGACGACCCGGCGCGATCTGACCGGCAGCGGGCTCATGTCGGTGGTGCATCCGTGGGAGTCCGGGATGGACAACAGCCCGGCCTGGGACGTGCCGCTGGCGCGGATCACGCCGGTGCCGGTCACCGAGTTCACCCGCCGCGACCTGGACCACGCGGCGGCCGGGGAACGGCCCACCGACACCGACTACGGGCGGTACGTGCGGCTGGCGCGCGACTACCGGGACGCCGGGTACGCCGACTCGCTCGGGGTGCACGGTTTCGCGGTGGAGGACCCGCTGTGCAACGCGTTGCTGGCCGCCGGTGAGCACGCGCTCGCGGCGATGGCCGCGGAGCTCGGGCTGCCCCCGGAGCGGCACCGGTCGGCCGCGGCGCGGATCGCCGGGAACATGACCACCATGTTGTACGACCCCGCGGCCGGCCTGTTCTTCCCGCGCGACGCGCACACCGGCCGCGTCCTGCGGTCGTACTCGGCCGGGGGTCTCATGCCGCTCGTCGTGCCGGACCTGCCGGTCGCCGCCGCCCTGGTCGAGACGGCGCTCAGCGACCGGTTCCGGCTGCGCGACGCCTGTCCGCTGCCGTCCTACGACCTGACGGCCGGCGATCATGATCCGGGCCGCTACTGGCGTGGGCCCGGCTGGGTCAACACGAGCTGGCTATTCTGGCACGGGCTGCGCCTGCACGGCGAGCGGGCGCTCGCCGGCGACCTGCGCCGCCGTCTGCTCGGCCGGGTCCGGGACGCGGGTTTCCGGGAATATTTCGATCCGCTCACCGGCTCCGGTCACGGCACCGACGGTTTCGCGTGGACGGCGGCCCTGGTCCTCGATCTGCTGCGCACACCGTGACCGGGCACTCGGTGGTCGCGGGCACCACCTGCCTGCTCACGGCCGTCGCCGGCGGCGATGTCACCGGCGACGGCACGGACGGGTTCTTCGCCGACGACTGCCGGCACCTGTCGCGGCTGGTGCTGCGCGTGCCGGGGGTGTCCCTGCGGGTGCTGCGCCGCGACGCGGCGGGCACGGTGTGCGTACCGGACACCGGGCGGCATGCCGATGCGCCGTACGCGATCGTCCGGCGGCGCGAGGTCCGGCCCGGATGCCTCGCCGAGTCACTGGAGCTGACCAGTTTCGTCACCACCGGACAGACCGTCGAGCTGGGCTACGAGCTGGCGGCCGACTTCGCCGACCAGTTCGAGTTGCGCTCGGCGGGAACGTTCGACAAGTCGGACGCGATCCGGGGTACGGACGTGTCGGGCGGGCGGCTGTCCTTCTCGTACGCGCGCCGGGGTTTCCGCCGCGGGACCACGGTCGGCGCCGAACCGGCCGCCGGCGTCTCCGCCGACGGATTGCGCTGGTCGGTCGAGCTGCCGCCACGGGGTACGGTCACGCTGCGGATCACCGTGACCGCCACACCGCCCGCCGCACCGCCGCCCCTGCCGGTGACGCCACCCGCCGCCGGACGCGCTCCCGCGGTGCTCCGCGACGACCTGACCCGCTGCGTACGTCAGGGGCTGGCCGACCTGGACGCGCTGACCATGCCGGCGCCGGGCGTGCCGGGTGCGGTCGTGCCCGCCGCCGGGGCACCATGGTTCCTCACCGTCTTCGGCCGCGACAGCCTGCTCACCTCGCTGTTCGCGGTGCACCACCGGCCCGAGCTGGCCGCCGGCACGTTGCGGGTGCTGGCCGCCAGCCGGGGCCGGGTCGTGGACGAGTCCCGGGTGGAGGAGCCCGGCAAGATCATTCACGAGTCCCGGCGCGGGGAACTCGCGACGACGGGCGAGGTGCCGTACGGCCGGTACTACGGTTCGGTGGACGCGACACCGCTGTTCCTCATGCTGCTCGCGGCCTATCACGAGGTGACCGGCGATGATCGGCTGGTCGTCGAGCTGGAGCCCGCGGCCCGCGCCGCGGCCGGCTGGATGTTCGGGCCGGGCGGTCTCGGCACCGGTTATCTGCGCTACCGCACCGACCTGCTGGGCCTGGTGCACCACTGCTGGAAGGATTCCGCCGACTCGATCGTCTTCGCCGACGGCACACCGGCCACCGGGCCGATCGCGGTCGCCGAGGCGCAGGCGTACGCCTATCGCGCGTTGCACGGCACGGCCCGGCTCGCCGCCCGGGTGTGGGACGACCCGGCGTGGTCGGCGACGCTGACCACGGCCGCGGCGGACTTGCGTGACCGGTTCGCCGCCGACTTCCGCCTGGCGGACGGGTTCGTGGCGCTGGCCCTCGACGCGAACGGCGCGGCCGTCGACGCGGCGGCCTCCAACGCCGGTCATGTGCTGTGGTGCGGGCTGCTCGACGACGACTGGGCGGCCGTTGTCGCCGCCCGGCTGGCCGGCGACGAGTTCTTCTCCGGCTGGGGGGTGCGCACGCTGGCCGCCGGGCAGGTGCCGTATCACCCGATGTCGTATCACCGCGGTGGGGTGTGGCCGCACGACACGGCGATCACCGCGGTCGCACTGGCGGCCGCCGGGCACCACGCCGGGGCGGCGGCCGTCGCGGACGGTCTGCTCGCCGCCGCCTCCTGGACGGGGGGCCGCCTGCCGGAGGTGATGACCGGCCTGGCCCGCGAACCGGGGAGCGGCCCGGTGCCGTACCCACATTCCTGCTCGCCGCAGGCATGGGCGGCCGCCGCGCCGCTGCTGCTGTCCTGGTGACCCGCCGAGGCCGCGTCCTCGGCTACCGCCCTGGTGACCGTCCCGGCAAGCTGGCGCCATCTGCGTGAATATTGCCCTGGGACATCGATACCTCTAATCTGGGAGCGCTCCCAAAGCATCCCAGGAGAGTGACCCCCGATGTCCCGTCCCCGCGTCATAGCCATCGCCGCCGCCTGCACCACCCTGGCGGCGGCCGGCATCCTGATCGCCACCGGAACCGCCACCGCCGGCACGATCTCCGGAACCCTCTACCGTGACCCCGACACCCCGGTCGCCCGCTGGCTGCAGTCAAACCCCGGCGACTCGCGAGCCACCGTGATCCGCGACAAGGTCGCCAGTCAGCCGGCCACCCGCTGGCTGTCGAACTTCAACATCTCCACGATCGGCAGCGAGGTCGCCACCTACATCGGTGCCGCCAACGCCGCCGGGCAGATCCCCGCCCTGACCGTTTACGGCATCACCAACCGTGACTGCGGCGGTGCCAGTTCCGGCGGCGCCCCCGACCTCAACCAGTACCAGACCTGGATCGGCAACATCGCCCGCAACCTGGGCAGCCGGACCGTCGTCCTCAACCTGGAACCCGACTCGATCGCCCTGCTCACCTGCCTGAGCAGCAGCGAGATCGCCGCCCGCAACCAGGCCCTGCGGACCGCGACCCAGACGCTGAAGGCCGGCAACCCCAACGCCAAGGTCTACCTCGACGGCGGCCACTCCGCCTGGAACAGCGCCGGCGAGCAGGCCTCCCGCCTCGTCGCGGCCGGGATCGCCGGCGCGGACGGGTTCTACACCAACGCCTCCAACTTCCAGCCGACCAGCGCGGAGGCGGCGTACGGCCGATCGATCATCAATGCGCTGAACGGGCAGGGTGTCAGCGGGAAGCGGCAGGTGATCGACACCAGCCGCAACGGTGGCGCCAGTGGCGACTGGTGCGGTGACGACAACACCGACCGCCGGATCGGCCAATACCCGACGGTGAACACCGGAGACGCGAACATCGACGGCTACCTGTGGATCAAGCCGCCGGGCGAGGCGGACGGCTGCCGGTACGCGGCCGGCTCGTTCCAGCCGGACCTCGCCCACAGCCTGGCCAGCACCGCACCCAACCCGCCGTCACCGTCCCCGACGTCCTCGCCGACCTCGTCACCCTCGTCCTCGCCCTCCTCGTCACCGTCCTCGTCACCGTCGTTCCCGGTCGGTCCCTGTGGCGCGACCCTGCGGGCGACGAGCACCTGGAACGGCGGCTACCAGGGTGAGGTCAAGGTCCAGGCCGGCAGTGGTACACCCGGCGGATGGACGGTCTCCTGGACCCTCCCCTCCGGATCCTCGATCAACCAGGTCTGGAACGGCACGCTGACCTCGTCGGGTTCCACCGTCAGCGTCCGCAACGTCTCATGGAACGGCAACCTCCCCGCGGACGGCTCCACCACCTTCGGGTTCATCGCCTCGGGCACACCCGGGACGCCGGCCCTCACCTGCACCTCCCCCTGAGGTGGCGGCCCCGGGGCCGTGCCCGCACACGCGCCCCGGCCGGCCACCTCACCGATCGCGGTCGCGGCCGACCCACCAACCGGCCGCGACCGCGATCCCCTACCGGCGACGCACTCGCCCGGCAGTCTCACACGGGCCGGCCGGCAGCCTCAGACGGGCCGGCCGGCCGCTTGGCGGTTGCGGGCGTAGGCGCTACCAACGAAATGAGTCAGGTCGAGCAGTGCCGCGAGGACGACCCAGCCCCACTCCCAGCCGGTGAGCCCGATGCCGGGTGTGTAGAGGATGACGTACAGCAGGGTCGCGAACGGGAAGAACATCAGTCCCAGCAGCGGCCATGGGCCGCGTTCGGCGTGGCGAAGGACGGCAAGGGCGCGTTGGGCCGCGGACTTCTCAAGAAGGTCCCGGGCGCCGGCTGGATCTACACGGCACACGGCGTCTCGGAGGTGGTCGGCGACTGCCGCTAGGGACGGCGGTGGTCAGTGCCCCGGCGGCTCACGACGCCTTCGACAGCGGGGCACCGGTGAACCCGGGCGGCGCGTTGCGGCGCCTGGCTTCTTCGGGCCCCCCGGCCTATGGTGGTCCGATGCCGTCAACGGGTACCGAGATGGCCGTCACCGCGGTGACGGCTGTTCGTGCTGCCCACCGGCATGTCTCCCCGGTGCGGATCATCGCCGCCCGCGTTCCCGGCACGGCGGCCACCTACGGTCTGCCGAGCCCCGTCGCGACCGGTCGTGGCCCACCGGCGGAGATGAATTCTCGTATCACCGCCCAGGGCGAAGCTCATCAGCTTCGGCCCTTTTTTGTTTCCCGGAACCCATCGGACAGGAGCGTCCCGACGATGACCATGGACACCAAGACTCCAGGCCAGGATCACAACGCCGTGCGAGCGTCGCTGACTGAGGACTTCGCCTTCCAGACGGCAAGGCTGAAGGAACTTACCGAGATCAACGCCGACACCGGCGACCCGGCCCAGGCCCACGACCGGGCGGCGTTGCTTGCCGACACCCGCCGGAGCCTGGAGCTGATCACCGGTGCGTTGCGCCGGATCGCCGACGGTACCTACGGCGGCTGCGAGCGTTGCGGATCACCGATTCCGGCCGAGCGGCTGCGGGTGCTGCCGCATGCCCGGTTCTGCGTTCCCTGCCAGCGGAAGCAGCACGGCTGACGGCCGCCGGGGCTGCCGTGCCCTCCGGCACGGTGGCCCCGGCGATGCTCAGGGGAGCGTCGATGGACTCACTGTGGTTGTCGTTTCCGGACCCCACCGGCGGTACGGGCACGCGCGAACCGGTACGGCGATACCTCGACGGCCGGCTGACCCGCGAAGTCCTCGACGACGTCCTGGCCGTGGTCGCCGGACTCGTCCGGGAGAACCCACGGGGCGGTGAACTGATCCTCAGCCACCGCGACGACACCGTACTGATCGAGGTTCTCCGCCGGACCCCCGCCGGCCCGGCGGTCACGTCGTCGGCGAGCGGGCATGTGCACGGCGCCCACCCGGCGGGCACGGGCAGTGTCGTCTGGGTCGAGGTGCCGGTCCCCGCGTCCGGTCACCGGCCGGCGGACTGACGGCACCGCGCCTGGTGTCCGGTCAGCGTCCCGGCGGCTGACGGCTCCGTACCCGGCGTCCGGTCAGCGGTCCGGGGACCGGCGGCGCCGTTCCCGGCGGGCGTCGACGGCGGTAACGACCTGTTCGGCGACCTCCTGCCGGTTGCGCCGCAGCAGGAACACCGACAGCACCATGCTGACCGCGAAGGCGATCAGCATCCGCATCAGCAGGTCGAGCTTCAGCGGGGCCACGGTGAGCACCCCGAAGACCAGCGAGAAGTACAGGAGGCGAAGGGCGAGAAGCTGAAGGACGGGGCGCATGCGGATACCTCGGGCTGGAGGACGTGACAGCTCACCAGGGTAGGCCGTACCGCCGGGGGCCGGTATTTCAGCCGGTCACCCGGCGTCCGGTGAGGGTACGGGCGCCGGGTCCGGTCAGCTCGCCCGGCTCGGACGGACGGCCGGAGACGGCGAGCAGCAGGGCGAGCGCCGATCCGTGCACCTCCGGCCCGCTTCCCGCGTCGACGCCCTCGTCGGCGGCGACCAGCCGCAGTCCGGCCGCGCGCTCCCGGCCGCCGCCCATCTTCACGGTGGTGCGCAGCTGGAACAGCAGTGCCACCGCGACCTGGCCGGCGGGGTAGTCACCGCTGAGCCCGACCGCACGCCGGATGTCCTCACCGTGCACGAACGCCTCGACCAGCCGGGTCTCGATCGGTGCCGGCGGAGTGCTGGTGCGGTCGATCACCGCCCGTAACGCGCCGAGGGTCAGCGCCGGGTCGTCGTGGCGCTCGCGGGCGACGCCGAGGGCGTTCTGCCGGTCGAAATCGAACCTGGCCGTGATCATGTCGCGGACGAAACCGGCGCGGGTGGCCTTGGCACTGTCGACCAGGTGCGCCACGACGTCGTGGACGTCCCAGCCGGCGCAGGCGGTCGGAGCGGTCCACTGCTGGGGCGTCAGGCCGGCCAGGTCACGGGCCAGCGCGGTGCGTTCGTCGTGGATCGTCGTCCAGACAGCGGCGCGTCTCGCGTTCATCACACTACTAAAACAGTAGTTGACGCTACAATTCAAGTAGTAGCGCTTGCCGGAGGCTGCCTGCCTCCTGATCGACGCGACCCGGCGGACCCCTGACGGGATCCGTGGCAGCCGCCACTCATGGTGCGTATCCGCGCAGGACGAACGCGATGGTGTCGCTGACCCCCTCGTCGAGTTGCTCCTCGGTGAAGCCGCCGGTCAGGGCTAGGGCGGTCAGACCTTGAAGGGCGACCATCAGCGGTACGGACTGGCGGTCCACCGGCCCCGGCCGCACCTCGCCGCGGCGCTGCCCGGACTCGATCAGGTCGGTGGCCAGGTTCTTCAGGCGCTCGGTGGCGGCCACGAGTTCGGCTGTGGCGTCGGGATCGTGCTTGCGCCCGTACATGAGATCGAGAAGTGCGGTGTTGCCGGTGGCGAAGGCCAGATAGGTCCGGGCGAGGCCGGCCAGCCGCTGGGCGAAGGTGTCGCCGGCCTGCGCGAGGCTGGCGTCGAGGGCCGCGGTGAGGCGCTGGAAGCCTTCGAGCGCGAGGGCGTCGAGCAGCGCCTGCTTCGTCTTGAAGTGGCGGCTCGGCGCGGCCGGGCTGACCCCCGCCTCACGCGCGAGTTCCCGCAGCGAGAGCTCAGCGGGACCCCGCTCGCGCAGGGTGCCCTCGGCGAGTGTCAGCAGGGCCGAGCGGAGATCGCCGTGATGGTAGGGGCGGGCTTTCATGATCCCATCCTACCGTGATGTAAGCGACAACCACATTGTATGCGTTGCTTACATTGTTATCGGCGCCTACATTGAGGTCAGCAGGCAGGGTGCCGACAGAAGGAGTTGCCAGCCATGGACAACCGGTTCAACATCGCGGCACAGATCGGCGGGAAGGCCACCGGCGCTCGCCGCGCCCGCGTCGAGTCCTCGCCCCAGTTCTCCGGCGGGCGGTTCCGCAACAATGTGCCCACCAGCACCGGCATTCCCCTGTCAGCCGTCCCCCGGGTGGCCGTGGCCGCCCTTACCGGTGGCGACGCCCGCCGGCCCCACCGGCCCGTCCCGCTCGTCGAGCCCGCCCCGTCCGATGCGCGGGGGTTGCACATCACCTGGTACGGCCATTCGACCGCCCTGATCGAGATCGAGGGCCACCGGGTCATGCTCGACCCGGTGTGGAGTGACCGCTGCTCCCCGACCCCGCTGGCCGGCCCGCGCCGGCTGCACCAGCCGCCGATCGGGCTGCATGACCTGCCGTCCCTGGACGCCGTGGTGATCTCCCACGACCATTACGACCACCTCGACATGCCGACCGTCCAGGCGCTGGCCGACCTGCAGGCCACGATGTTCGTCGTCCCGCTCGGCGTCGGTGCGCACCTGGAGCGCTGGGGTGTGCCGGAAACCCGCATCACCGAGCTCGACTGGAACGAGTCGGCCCGGGTCGCCGGCCTCGAACTGGTCGCCACCCCGGCCCGGCACTTCTCCGGCCGCGGGTTCAGCCGCGACGAGACACTCTGGGCGAGCTGGGTGATCAAGGGTCCGACCCGCCGGGTCTTCTACTCCGGCGACACCGGCTACTTCCCCGGCTTCGCGGAGATCGGCGCCGAGCACGGCCCGTTCGACGCCACCCTGGTGCAGGTCGGGGCGTACGGCGGGGACTGGGCCGACATCCACATGGTGCCCGAGGACGGCGTGGCCACCCACGTCGACGTCCGCGGCGGCGTGATGATCCCGGTGCACTGGGCCACCTTCGACCTGGCCCCGCACCACTGGTCCGAGCCGGCCGACCGCACGTGGCGGGAGGCCAAGGCGCGCGACGTCCGGCTGGCCATCCCCCGGCCCGGCGAGCGGGTCGACGTGGACTGCCCGCCGGAGATCGACGCCTGGTGGCAGCAGATCGCATGATCGCCGGCCGCGGCCGCTTGATAGCCTCGGCCGCCGTGACCACCTCCGAACAACTCGAAGAATCCACGCCGGACAGTCCGCAGACGCCGGCGCCCGCCGCAGGGAGACCGGCCTGGCGCCGCCGGATCGTGCCGGCTGCCACCGTGGTGCTCGCGATGCTGATCGGCGCGGCCGCGGCCTTCGGGATCTTCCAGGTCGTCGGTTTCCCCGGCCGGCCCGAGCACCGTTTCACCGTCAACATCTACTTCGACGCCGAGGCCACCGCCGAGCAGAAGGCCGCGGTGGAGGCGAAACTCCCGCTGTTCGAACCGGTCGGCGAGGTGACCTTCGAGTCGAAGGACGAGGCTTTCCGCGAGTATCAGGAGCTGAGAAAGATCAATCCCAACGTTCCGGAGGTCACGGACGCGGCGACCCTGCCCGACTCGTTCCGGATGGAGACCGAGGGGTACCTGTTCGACTGCACGGGCTACACCGAGGTGCGGCACATGCCGGGCGTACGAAAGGTCCAGGTTCTCCAGGATCTCGTCAACGACTACGCCGCGCAGATCACGTGCAGTGCCGAGTACGCCCGTCCCTGACGACGGGCGCACCCGGCATCAGGTCGTCTGTGGAACGGGCTCGGCGGCACGCCGGTCGAGGGCGGCGACGGCCACGATGATGATCGGGACGAGGGTCAGGTGGCACAGCGCCAGACTGACCGTGCTGACCGTGTCGAAGTCGGCCGGCAGCGTCATCGTGACGATCGTGCCGGCCGCCAGCAACGGTCCGGCGATCTGCGCGGCCCGGCTCACCCAGCTCAGCCGCGGCGCCAGCAGGGCGACGGCGGTGAGCCCGGCAGCCAGCGGCACGACGCTGAACCCGGCGACCGTGAGCGCGTCGACCTCGGCCCGGCCGCCGGCGGCGGTGAAGGTGAACGTGCCCCCGGCCGCCCGGCTGATGAGGTGGATCAGCACGTTGACGATCGCCGCGAGAGCGGCCGCGGCGGCCACCAGCGCGGGCCGCGACAGCCTACGCATCGGCGGCCGCCGAGGACCGGCGGGTCAGGAAGGCCTCGATCCGGTCCAGTGCGCCGACCCAGACCTCACCGGCGAAGAAGTCACGGACCTCGGGTACGGGGAACCCGCTCTGCACCACGGTCATCAACGTGCCGTCGCCGGCCGCTTCGAACGACACCTCGATCCGGGTGGTCATCGACTGGCCGTCCGGGCTGACACCGACGGACTCGGTGACGAGCCGCCGCGGCCGGTCGATCTCGAGGAACGTCTGTGTCTCCCGGAACAGCGTGTCGGGGCTCGGTCCCCACACGGCCGTCTGCCGGCCGCCGACGCGCAGGTCGACCTCGATCTCCACGATCCCCGGCGTCTCGTCGAGGATGCTGAACCAGATCTTCTGCTTCTCGGCGTCGGTGTAGGCGTCGAAGACCTCCTCCGGCGTGGCGGGCAACTGGCGCGCCATCCGCATCTCCAGCGTCATTCGTCGGTTCCTCTCGGTTCGGTGCGCAGGGTGAAGTAGGCGTCGAGACCGTCCAGGCGACGACCCCAGAGCCGCTGGTAGAAACTGATCCACGCCATCGCGTCGTCGAGCGGGGCGACACTGAGGCGGCACTGCCGGGCCCGGCCGACCTTTTCGGTGACGACCAGACCGGCGTCCTCGAGAACCTGGACGTGCTTCTTCATGCCGGTCAGGGTCATTCCGGTGGGCTCGGCGAGCTCGCCGACGGTGGCGGGACCCTCTCCGAGCCGGATGAGGACTCCGCGGCGGGTGGGGTCGGCCAGGGCGGCGAAGACCCGATCCAGGACGGCTTGCTGAACCATGTGGTTCACCGTAGGACACTGAACCGGAAAGTTCAATGTCCCCCGTGGCGTCGAAAGCGTTACGCCCGACCGGTCCCGATGGTCGGCATTGAGCGGAATGGGAGCGCTCCCGTAGCGTCGGTACTCCCCCGCCTGGCAGCCCTTAATGACAGGAGCATCCCGTGCGAAAACTCATTGTCAGCGCCGGCGCCGCACTCCTGGCAGGCACCGCGGCCGCCGTCGCGTTGCCGGCCGGCGCGGAGGCCGCCGGCTGCGCGGTGCAATACGGTGTGCCGTCGCAGTGGCCGGGCGGTTTCAACGCCGACGTCACGGTCACGAATCTCGGCGACCCGCTGACAAGCTGGAACCTGACCTGGTCGTACGGCGCCGGTCAGACCGTCGCGCAAGCCTGGAACGCGGCCGTGACCCAGAGCGGCGCCGGGGTGAGCGCCCGCAACGTCGCCCACAACGGGGCGGTGCCGACCGGCGGCTCGGTGTCGTTCGGCTTCACCGGCACGTGGACCGGAAGCAATCCCTCCCCCACGAGCTTCGCGGTCAACGGCGTGACGTGCACCGGCGGCACGACGCCGTCCGGCGGCACGCCGTCGGTCAGTCCGAGCACCGGCCCGCCGGCCACCGCGGACATCACCGTGAACACCGCCACCCGTCATCAGACGATCGACGGCTTCGGCGCGGCGGTCTCGATCTGGGGCGGCGCCTGGTCGGCCGCCGAGACGCAAACCCTCGTCGGACTCGGCCCCGGCCAGCTGGGACTGTCGATCGTGCGTACCGGGATCTCACCGGTCTCCAGCGAATGGCCGACACATGTCAACGCCCTGAAGACCGCGAAATCGTACGGCTCCGGAGTGAAGATCCTGGCCTCACCATGGACCGCACCGGCTGCGTGGAAGACGAACAACAGCCGGATCAACGGCGGCAAGCTGAGGACCGACTTCTACGACGACTACGCCGGTCATCTCAGCAACTACGTCCAGTACATGCGCGGACAAGGGGTCGGCATCGACGTCACCTCGGTGCAGAACGAGCCCGACTGGCACCCCGACTACGACTCGATGGACTGGAGCGGCACCGAACTGCGCAACTTCGTCCGCGACCAGGGCGCCAAGGTGCAGAACACGAAGCTGATGGTGGCCGAGGCCGTAAACCTCAACTACGGCTACACCGACCCGGTCCTCAACGACACCACGGCCCGCAACAACATCGGCTACATCGGCGGCCACCTCTACGGCACCGAGGAGTCCGGGCGGCTCAAGAGCTACCCGCTCGCCGGTCAGCACAACAAGCCGGTGTGGATGACCGAATGGAACCTCCACGAGGCCGACGGCAGCGGATCGAACATCTGGGGAAACCGTGCCAACCCGGCGATCTGGAACGAAACCCTCGACGACATCATGCGTACGGTCCACCGGTCGATGGAATCGAACTGGAGCGCCTACATCTGGTGGTACGGCAAGCGGTACTACTCGTCCTCGGTGACGGCGAGGCCGCCTACGGCACCACCGCCGGAGCCGTGCTCAAGCGCGGCTACGCGTCTCCCAGTTCTCCAAGTACGTACGGCCGGGTCACCAGCGTGTCGCCCTGGCCAAGAGCACCAAGGCGTCACCGCTGGAGGTGACCGCCTACGAGGGCGGCGGCCAGGTCACGGTGAACGTGCCGGCCCGCAGCATCTCCACCGTCGTGCTCACCCTCTGACGGCGCCCACGCCCCGCCCGGCCGTCGGGCGGGGCGTGAGACCCTTGCGCGGTGACATCACCCCAGCCACGCCGCGGACGCGGACGACCCGGCCACGACCAGGCAACGGTTCTCTCGACCGCGGTGGGGCTGTTCAACCGCAAGGGGTACGACGCCACCAGCATCGGTGACCTGGCCGCCGAGCTGGGTGTCACGAAGTCCGCCATCTATCACCACTTCGCCAGCAAGGAGGATCTGCTCCGGCTGGCACTGGACGACGCGCTCGACGAACTGACCATGGTCGTCACAGCGGCCGCCGGCGACACCGACGGCACCGGCGCGTACGAACGGCTGCGCGGCGTAGTGCGCCGGTCCGTCGAGGTCCTGGCCGCCCACCAGCCGGCCGTCACCCTGCTGCTGCGGGTACGCGGCAACACACCGGTCGAGACGGAGGCCCTGAAACGGCGCCGGTGGCTGGACGACCAGCTCGCCGGCCTGGTGCGGGCCGCGATCGCCGAGGGCGCTCTCCGCGACGACCTGTCCCCCGATCTGGTCAGCCGCCTGCTGTTCGGCATGGTGAACTCGCTTGTCGAGTGGTACCGCCCGGAAGGCACCCACGACCCGGTCTCGGTCGCCGACGCGGTCACCTCGATCGCTTTCGACGGCCTGTCCCGGCGCGATCATCACCCCGGTGCCCGCTGAGCGTCGTCCGGCCGGAAACTGGTAACCCGGCCCGTGCGATGCGGGCCGTCATGTCGGCGTGAAGCAGTACGCCTGCGGTACCTCGCGGCAGCCACCGGGTGCCGGATCATGGGGGCATGGATGACGCGGACTTCGATCGGCTCTGCCGCCGGGTGTACGCCGGGGCACGAACCGGCGTGCCGGACTGCACCGACGCCTTCGACCTGGCGGCCTCGGTGCTGGAGTCGAGTCCCGCCGACGCGGACGCCACCGAGCTGGCGCTGCTGAGCATCGACTGCACCGAGGCGGGCCGGCCCCGGATGGCGGCGCTCGCCCGCGCCGTGCTGGAGGCGGCCGGTTTCGAGCCTGGTTTCGCGGACGAACCGGGCTGGCTGGTGCACCTCGAGGACGCCATGCGCCTGGTGAACCGGGACGTGGCCGCGAGCGGCCTGCCCCACGCCTGCCGGCTGCACGTCCGGGACGACGAGCTCGGCCTCAACGGCAACGCCTACGCGGAGAGCTGGGACGGTGAGCCGGGCACCGGAACCGGTGTCTACCCCCGCTCCGGCGCCGACTCGGTGTCCGCGCTGGTGGCGGTGGCGGAGGATACGCAGGACGCGGTGATGCACACGTTGTGGTCGGCGTGGCCGGTGTGCCCCGTACACCGGCGCGGGGTCCATGCCCGGCAGCACGGCGAGGCCGGAGTCTGGTGGTGCGGCAGCGAGGGCGGCCATGTCGTGGCGGCGATCGGCGCATGGGAGGACCGCTGAGCCGATCGCTACGGCCGAGGAGGGTCGAACTCGGCTGACGCCGGCGTGGGCGGGGTCGGATCGGCGGTCACCAGGTGAAGAAGCCCTGTCCGGTCTTGCGGCCCAGGTGTCCGGCGGCGACCAGGTCGCGCAGGATGGCCGGCGGTTCGAAGCGGGGACCGAGTTCGCGGGCCAGATGTTCGGCGATGGCGAGCCGCACGTCGAGGCCGACCAGGTCGGTGGTGCGCAGCGGGCCGGTCGGGTGCCGGTAGCCGAGGGTCATCGCGGTGTCGATGTCGGCGGCGCCGGCCACTCCTTCCTCCAGCATGCGCATCGCCTCGAGGGCGAGGTGCACCCCGAGGCGGCTGCTGGCGAAACCCGGGGTGTCGTGCACGACGATCGGGGTCTTGCCGAGCGCCTCGACCCAGCTGCGGGCTTCGGCGACCAGCCCGGGTTCGGTACGGGCACCGACGACGATCTCGACGAGGGCGCTGACCGGCACCGGGTTGAAGAAGTGCAGGCCGAGGAACCGGCCCGGACCGGTCAGGCCCGCGGCAAGCGAGTCGATCGACAGGCTGCTGGTGTTGGTGGCCAGCACCGCCCCGGTGGCGTGTTTCTCGACAATGGCCAGGATTCGCGCCTTGAGAGCGGCGTCCTCGGGAACCGCCTCGATCACCAGGCCGCAGCCGGCCAGCGCGGACGGGTCCGTGGTGACCTCGAATCCGCCGGAGGTGCCGGCCCGGTCGAGGATGCGCCGGATCCGGGAGCGGGCCGCCTCGACGGTCTGCGGATCGGTCTCGATGACCGTGACGTCGCTGCCGGCGGCGAGGAACGCGTGTGCGATGCCGGCGCCCATCCGGCCGCCGCCGTAAACCCCGACCGAGGCGGGAACGGGCCCGGTCACGGGCGTTCCACGAGCAGGGCGCTGCCCTGGCCGACGCCCACGCACATGGTGGCGAGCCCGCGGCGGCCGCCGCCGCGCTCGAGCCGGCCGAGCAGGGTGACCAGGATGCGGGTTCCGGAGGCGCCGAGCGGGTGGCCGAGGGCGATGGCGCCGCCGTCGGCGTTGACCAGTTCCGGGTCCAGGCCCAGGTCGCGGATGCAGGCCAGGGACTGCGACGCGAATGCCTCGTTGAGTTCGACGGCGTCCAGGTCGCCGGTGGTCCAGCCGGTCCGTTCGAGCACCTTGCGGGTGGCGGGCACCGGTCCGATGCCCATGACCTCGGGGGCGACACCGGCGTTGGCGGCGGCGACGAGGCGGGCCCGCGGCTGCAGGCCGGTACGGGCGAGGAAGCTTTCACTGACGATCACGACGGCGGCCGCACCGTCGTTGAGCGACGACGCGTTGCCGGCGGTGACCACACCGCCGGGGCCGTGGACGGGGCGCAGCCGGGCGAGCCGTTCCAGGCTGGTGTCGGCGCGCGGGCCCTCGTCGGTGTCGAACGAGCCGTCGCGGGTCGGTACCGCGACGATCTCGCCGGCGAACCGGCCGTCCTTGATCGCGGCGACCGCGCGTTCGTGGGAGCGCAGGGCGAACGCGTCGAGTTCCTCGCGGCCCAGCTGCCAGCGCTGGGCCACGGTCTCCGCGGTCTGCGGCATGGTGGCGGTGGTCGCCTCGCCGAAACGCGGGTTGGTGAAGCGCCACCCGATCGAGGTGTCGAAGCTGGCGCCGGGTTTGGCGAACGCCTTGGCCGGTTTCTCGGTCACCCACGGGGCGCGGGTCATCGACTCCACTCCCCCGGCCACGACGACGTCGGCGTCGCCGGCCACGATCAGGGCGCGGGCGGTGGCGACCGAGGTGAGGCCGGACGCGCACAGCCGGTTCACGGTGAAGCCGGGGATCGTGTCGGGCAGGCCCGCCAGCAGCACGGCCATCCGGGCGACGTTGCGGTTGTCCTCACCGGCCTGGTTGGCGGCGCCGAGGATCACCTCGTCGATCGTGCCCGGATCGATGCCGGCGCGGCTGACGGCCTCGCCGACCACGAGTGCCGCGAGGTCGTCCGGGCGCACGTGGGCGAGGGCCCCCGCGTAGCGGCCGATCGGCGTCCGGGCGCCGGACAGGACGAAGGCTTCAGACATTCAACCGCTCCTGGCGTACGAGAGAAGGCGTTGTTCAGGCGTCGAAATCGACGGTGACCGTGTCGCTCACCGGGAAGGTCTGACAGGTCAGGACGAACCCGGCGGCGACCTCGGAGGGTTCGAGGGCGTAGTTGCGGCGCATGTCGGCCTCGCCGTCGCGGACCAGCGCCCGGCAGGTCCCGCACACCCCGCCCTTGCAGGCGAACGGCAGGTCGGCCCGGCCGGCCTGCGCGCCGTCGAGGATCGTCGTGTCCCGCGACACCGTCGTGGTGGCCTTGCGCCCGTCCAGGACGGTGGTCAGGGCGGTGCTGGCGCCGGCGATCTCCACCCCGGCCCGGCGGGGCTGCGGCGGGGGCGCGTCGACGTAGAACAGCTCGACGTGGATCCGTTCGGCCGGTACGCCGAAGCCGGCGAGCACGGCACGGGCGTCCTCGATCATCTGCAGTGGCCCGCAGAGCCAGACGTGGTCGTAGGTCTCGGCCGGGCTGACGTCGGTGAGCAGCTTGATCAGCCGGTCGCGGTCGAGCCGCCCGGAGAACAGTTCCACGTCGCGAGGTTCGCGGGACAGCACGTGCGAGACCTGCAGCCGGTGCCGGTACCGGTTCTTCAGGTCGCCGAGCTCCTCGGCGAACATGACGGTGTTGGTCGCCCGGTTGCCGTAGAGCAGGGACACGTGCGCGTCCGGGTGGGTCAGTACGGTCGCGGCGATCGACAGCAGCGGGGTGATCCCGGAGCCGGCCGCGATGCAGAGGTGCCGTTCGCCGCCTTCCGGGTCCGCGTCCCACGCCCCGGTCGGTGTCTGCACCTCGATGACGGTTCCCGGCTTGACGTCGTGGACCAGCCAGGACGAGAACAGCCCGTCCGGGATCTCCCGCACCCCGATCCTCGGCGCGGCACCGACCGGCGCGCAGATCGAGTAGGAACGCCGCTCCTCCCGCCCGTCGATCGTCCGGCGGAGGGTGAGCGCCTGGCCGGCTCGGAACGCGTACGCCTCGCGCAGTTCGTCCGGGACCGCGAAGGTCACCGCGACCGCGTCGTCGCACAGACGCTCGACCGCCGTGACCCGCAGCGGGTGGAAGGCGGTCCGGGGGCGGACGGCGACGGACATCAGATCTCCTTGACGTGGTCGAACGGTTCGAGGCAGTCCGTGCAGCGGTAGAGCGCCTTGCAGGCGGTCGCGCCGAACTCCGACACCCTCTCGGTGTGCGCCGAGCCGCATCGCGGGCAGGTCACGGCACGCCGGGTCGGCCCCAGGAGGAGCGGAACCGGTCCGCCGGCGGACGGCGCCGGGCCGGGCGGTGACAGACCGGCGTCACGCAGCGCGGCCCGTCCGTGCTCGGTGATCCAGTCGCTGGACCAGGCCGGGTCGAGGACCACCCGCACCTCGACCCGCGGAAACCCGGCGTCGGTGAGCCGGTGCACGAGGTCGTCACGCATGGTCGCCATGGCCGGGCATCCGCTGTAGGTCGGCGTGATCGACGCGACGACCACGTCCCCCTCGACCCGGACGTCGCGCAGCACACCCAGGTCGGCGAGCGTGAGCATCGGCATCTCGGGGTCCCGGACCTCGGCGGCGACCGCGGCGGCCCGCTCGAGGACGGTCACCACAGCCCCATCGGGTGGGCGCGGGCCACCACCTGCATCTCGGCGAGCATCAGGCTCAGCGACTCGGTGTGCAGCCCGTCGCGGCCGGTACGGCCACGCGTGCTGATCAGCGCCGGCCGTTCCACGTCGGCGACCGCCAGGACCTGGTCGAGGATGATGTCCGCCTCGGCGCGTACCTCGCCCGGGTCGACCGCCGCGGCCAGGGACCTCTCGATCGGGTGGGCGGTGAACATTTCGTCGTGCAGCGGCCAGAGCTGCTCGAGAGCGCCAAGCAGGCGGCGCCGGGACTCGTCGGTGCCCTGCGCGAGGGTGACGAACCAGCGTCCGGCCCAGTCCCGGTGGTACGCCAGCTCCTTGACACCCTTGGCGGCGACCGCGGCCAGGACGGCGTCGGCGCTGTCGCGCAGCCGTTGCAGGACCGCGAGCCGGGCGATCGAGAACAGCAGCAGCCGCACCACGACGTGCGCGAAGTCGCCGTTGGGCACCTCGGCCATCCGCACGTTGCGGAACTGCCCGGCCTCGCGGAAGAACGCGAGGGCGTCCTCGGCCGGCACCGGCGACCCCTCGGGCAGCGAGGGAACGATCGACGGGTCGGCGGCGGCCGCCCGGGCCAGCAGCAGCCGGGCCTGTCCGAGCAGGTCGAGCGCGAAGTTGGCGAGCGCGATGTCCTCCTCGAGCTCCGGGGCGCGGCTGCACCACTCGGCGAGGCGCTGGGACAGCACGAGCGTGTCGTCACCGAGCATCAGGCAGTAGACGGCCAGGTCGGCGGCGTCGATGCCGGCCGGCACGGTCGTGTCGACGCCGGCCAGCGGGTCCTCGAAGTCGGTGCCGAACGCCCACTGCGACGAGTCGCCGCCGAGCAGGCCGTCGTAGACGCTTTCGTCGTTCATCGTGGCCTTCTCACATGTGCGGGACGTCGGCGGGGATCTCGTAGAAGGTGGGGTGCCGGTAGACCTTGTCGCCGCTCGGGGCGAACAGCGGGTCCTTCTCGTCCGGGCTGGACGCGGTGATCGCGTCGGCACGCACCACCCAGATGCTCACGCCCTCGTTGCGGCGGGTGTAGACGTCCCGGGCGTGCGACAGGGCGAACGCGTCGTCGGGCGCGTGCAGCGAGCCGACGTGCACGTGGTTCAGGCCGCGCTTGCCGCGGATGAACACCTCGTAGAGCGGCCAGTCCCGCTTCACTTCAACCCCACTTCGGTCGTACGGGCGGCGAACGCGCTCGCGGCCTCGCGGACCCAGGCGCCGTCCTCGTGAGCTTTCCGGCGGTGTGCCATGCGCTGGGCGTTGCACGGCCCGTTGCCACGGATCACCGCGGTGAGCTCGTCCCAGTCGGGCTGCCCGAAGTCGTGGTGACCGCGTTCGGCGTTCCAGCGCAGTTCCGGGTCGGGCAGCGTGACGCCGAGTGCCTGCGCCTGCGGCACGGTCATGTCGACGAACTTCTGGCGCAGCTCGTCGTTGGAGTTGCGCTTGATGCCCCACGCCATCGACTGCTCGCTGTTGGGCGACTTGTCGTCGGGCGGGCCGAACATCATCAGGGACGGCCACCAGAACCGGTCGACCGACTCCTGCACCATGGCCCGCTGCTCGCCGGTGCCGCGCATCATCGTCATCAGCAGTTCGTAGCCCTGCCGCTGATGGAATGACTCCTCCTTGCAGATCCGGATCATCGCCCGGCCGTACGGGCCGTAGGAGGTCCGGCAGAGCGGCACCTGGTTGCAGATCGCGGCGCCGTCGACCAGCCAGCCGATGGTGCCGACATCGGCGTACGACAGGGTCGGGTAGTTGAAGATGGACGAGTACTTCTGCCGGCCGCTGAGCAGGAGTTCGACCAGCTCGTCGCGGGAGACGCCGAGCGTCTCCGCCGCGGAGTACAGGTAGAGACCGTGACCGGCCTCGTCCTGGACCTTGGCCAGCAGGATCGCCTTGCGCCGCAGCGACGGTGCCCGGCTGATCCAGTTGCCCTCCGGCTGCATCCCGATGATCTCGGAGTGCGCGTGCTGGGCGATCTGACGGATCAGCGTCCTGCGGTAACCGTCCGGCATCCAGTCACGGGGCTCGATGCGGTCGTGATGCGCGATGGTCGCGTCGAAGGAGGCTTGCAGCCGTGCGTCCGGCGGCTCTACCGGCGTCGTCGTCATGGACCCTCCGAACACTCCGACAATTTACTTAACGATCGGTCTGTAATACGGTGACACGAGGCTGCCGCTCTGCGCAACCGCCCCGATCCCGAGCTTCGACCCTGGAGGAGTCAGCGTGAGCACGCTGCTGGAGAGCTACGCCGCCGGAGGATGGTTCCGGGCCGCCGACGAAGGTCAGCCGCTGCTGGACGCCGCCACCGGCGAGGAGGTCGCCCGGATCTCGAGCCGCGGCCTCGACCTGGCCGCGATGGTCGGGTACGCCCGCGACACCGGCGGACCGGCCCTGCGCTCGCTGACCTTCCACGAGCGGGCCTCCGCCCTCAAAGCGCTCGCCAAGCACCTGATGGCCGGCAAGGACGAGTTCTACGCGCTGTCCGTGCGCACCGGCGCCACCGTCCGCGACACCGCGGTGGACGTCGACGGCGGCATCGGCACGCTGTTCAGCTTTGCCAGCAAGGGCACCCGCGAGCTGCCCAACGACACGATCGTGCTGGACGGGTCGCTGGAGCGGCTCGGCAAGACCGGGGCGTTCGTCGGGCAGCACATCTGGACGTCGCGGCCCGGCGTGGCCGTACAGATCAATGCCTTCAACTTCCCGGTGTGGGGAATGCTGGAGAAGCTCGCCCCGGCCTTCCTCGCCGGGTTGCCGACGATCGTCAAGCCGGCCAGCCAGACCGCATACCTGACCGAGCTCGTGGTCCGCCGGATCATCGAGTCGGGCCTGCTGCCGGAAGGCAGCCTGCAGCTGATCAGCGGCAGCGCCGGCAGCCTGCTGGACGAGCTGACCATGCAGGACTCGGTGGCGTTCACCGGCTCGGCCCACACCGCCGGCATCCTGCGGCGCCACCCCGGCGTCATCGACGGCGGCGTGCGCCTGGGCGTCGAGGCCGACTCGCTGAACTGCTCGATCCTCGGCCCGGACGTACGCACCGAGGACCCCGAGTTCGACCTGTTCATCAAGGGCGTCGTCGCCGAGATGACGGTCAAGGCCGGTCAGAAGTGCACCGCCATCCGGCGCGTCATCGTGCCGTCGCGGATCGCCGGCCAGGTCGAGGACGCGCTCGCCGCGCGACTCGCCAAGATCACTGTCGGTGATCCGCGCAACGCCGAGGTACGGATGGGCGCGCTCGCCAGCCTCGGCCAGCGCGACGAGGTCCGCAAGGCCGTCGAGGCGCTGCGGGCCAGCTCCGAGATCATCGTGGGCGACCCCTACGGCGGTACGCTGCTCGACGGCGACGCCGAGCGCGGCGCCTTCCTCACGCCGCTGCTGCTGCGCGCCGCCAAGGGCGCCGTCGAACCGCACAACGTCGAGCCGTTCGGACCGGTCAGCACCGTGATCACCTACGACGGCGTGGACGAGGCCGTCGCCCTGGCGGCCCGCGGCAAGGGCAGCCTGGTCGCCTCGGTGGTCACCCACGACCCCGACGTGGCCCGCTCGGTCGTCCTCGGCCTCGCGCCGTGGCACGGCCGCGTGCTCCTGCTCGACCGCGACGACGCCAAGGAGTCCACCGGGCACGGCTCCCCGCTGCCGATGCTGGTGCACGGCGGCCCCGGCCGGGCCGGCGGCGGCGAAGAACTCGGCGGCATCCGCGCGGTGCTGCACCACATGCAGCGCACCGCCGTCCAGGCCTCACCCGACCTGCTCACCGCGGTCACCGGCCAGTGGACCACCGGGGCGGCCCAGCGGGTCGAGGAGATCCACCCGTTCCGCAAGAGCCTGGCCGAGCTGCGCATCGGTGACACCGTCAAGTCCGCGACCCGCACGGTCACGCTGGCCGACATCGAACACTTCGCCGAGTTCACCGGTGACACGTTCTACGCCCACACCGACGCCGAGGCCGCGGCCCGCAACCCGCTGTTCGGCGGTATCGTCGCGCACGGCTACCTGGTCGTGTCCCTGGCCGCCGGCCTGTTCGTCGAACCGTCGCCGGGCCCGGTGCTGGCCAACTACGGCGTCGACAACCTGCGGTTCCTGACCCCGGTCAAGGCCGACGACACCATCGCCGTGACCCTGACCGTCAAGCAGATCAAGCCGCGCAACAGCGCCGACTACGGTGAGGTCCGCTGGGACGCCGTGGTCACCAACCAGGACGGCGCACCGGTCGCCACGTACGACGTGCTCACCCTGGTCGCCAAGAACTGAGACCAACCCCCGCCGATCTTGTGAGGTGGTGGCCCCGCGGAGGGCCGTACCTCACAAGATCGATTTTTTGTGCGCCATGATGCAACCACTGCTCTCGACAGCCGGTCATGGAGAACGTGAGACAAAAAAGATCGCCGGGCGGGAGCGAGCGTGACCGGGAATTCCACGAGTTCGTGGCGCGGCGGCGCGGACGGCTGCTGTACACCGCCCGGCTGCTGACCGCCGGCGATCCGCACCTGGCCGAGGACCTCGTCCAGACGGCGCTCACGAAACTGTACGTGTCCTGGGCCGCGTTCAGCCGGGCCGACAACCCGGACGCCTACCTGCGGCGGGCACTGGTCAATGCGCTGACCGACGAGCGCAAGCGGGTCTGGCGGCGGTTCGAACGGACCGTCGCCGAGATCCCCGACCGGCCCGGGACGGCGGACCCGCGGGGCGACGACCCGGAACTGGCCCGGGCCCTGCGGGAACTGCCACCAAGGATGCGTGCGGCCGTCGTCTTCCGGTTCCTCGACGAACTGGACGTCGCGCAGACCGCGGCGGCGCTCGGCTGCTCAGCCGGAACCGTGAAGAGCCAGACCGCACGTGGTCTGGAGAAGCTTCGCGCCGCGCTGAGCCGGTCCGGCGGGGACACCGTTCTTCAGACCTATCGAGAGGAAGTGAGCCGGTAATGGATCTCCACACCAGGCTGCAGCGGTTCGGCGGGCCGATCGAGTCCGTGCCCGAGGAGACCGTCGAGGCCGACGTGGCCCGCGGCCGGCGCGCCGCACAGCGGCGGCGCGTGGTCCAGACCGTCGGCGGTTCGACGTTCGCGGTCGCGGCAATCGTGGCCACGGTCGCCTTCAACGGCGCGCCGACCGGCGGCACCGGTGGGCCGAGCCATCCGCCCGCGATCGTTCAGGGCACCGTCGGCAACCTGGAACTGGTGCGCTACGAAGGCCGCCAGCCGAACAACTTCACCATCGAGAAGGTGCCGGAGGGCTTCTTCATCCAGAAGGACTACTGGGGCGGGCTCACCATCGCGCCCAAGTCGGTGGAGAACCCCGCTCCGGACGTGGACCCGTCGAAGAGCCCGATGTACGACCCGGACGACTTCTCCGGCAAGATCGCGATCTTCCTGGAGCAGAAGGCCCACCGCGGCGACATTTCCGGGGAGACCGTCGCCGTCGGCGAGCACCGGGCGATCCTGCATCCGACCGGCTCGACCTGGCAGCTGCTCATCGCGGTGGACCCGAAGGTCTACGCCACCGTGCAGGTCGACGTCGCCCTGAGCCGGGAACAGATTCTCGAGCTCGGTGCCGGTCTGCGCGTGCACCGGGCCGCCATCGACCGGATGGCCGCCGGCAACTGATCGCTTCCCCGTCCACCGGTGGGCGGACCATCACCCCGTCCGCCGAGGAGCCAACGGCGCTCGGCCATCGGACTCCGGCAGGTCGGTGTCCGAGCGTGCCGAGGCCGGGCTGACCCACTCGGCCAGCAGCACGGTGGCGTCGTCCTGCAGCCGGCCGTGCTGGTACTCCAGGATGGCGTGCACCAGGCGACGGGTCGTCTCCGGCAGGGGCAGCCCGTCAGCGACGGCACGGACGGTGAAGTCGACCAACCGCTCGATGCCGAACTGGTCGCCGTCGGCGGAGCGTGCCTCGATCACGCCGTCGGTGTAGAGCAGCAGGTGGTCGCCCGGCTCGAGGGCCTCCTCGACCACGACCGGCACCCGGCTGTCACCGAGGCTCACCGGCAGCGCCGTCGGCGTGGGAAGCACCCGGACCGGCTTGCCGTGGCGGATGACGATACCGCTGGGATGACCCGCGGAGATCATCCGGAGCAGGCCGGTGCGCTGGTCGACCTCGGCCAGGACCGCGGTGATCAGGCCGCGCCGGTCGTGCTCGCGTACCGCCCGGTCGATGTGGTGATAGGTGGCGATCAGGTCGAGACCGGCGCGGCGGGCGTTGCGGTAGCCGGCCAGCGCGAGCGACGCCAGGATGACGGCGCCCATCCCGGCGGACGAACCGTGCCCGACAGCATCGAACAACGCCAGGTGGGCGACGTCGCCGTTGACGGCGTAGTCGAAAGCGTCGCCACCGACGTCGTAGCACGGCTCGAGCAGCCCACTGATCGTCAGATTCCCGGTGGAGAAGGTCAGCGGCGGCAACTGGGACCGCAGCATCTCCGCCGCCAGTCGCATCGGCTCCCGGCGGCGCAGCCGTTCGATGGTGTCGCTGTACTGGCTGCGGGTCGTCGTCAGCTCGGCCAGCAACGACGCCACGCTCACACAGTCGCTGACCACCTCCTCGGCAACCGGGTGGGGCAGGACCACCTCCAGTACGCCGAACCGTTCCGCACCGTCGACCAGCGGCAGCCAGAGCCGCCGGCCGTCCCGCTCGGCGTCGCTGGTGCACGCCATGACCGTGCGGAACGCCCGGCCCGCGAGCGTCCCGTCCACCGGGAACGGTTCGCGGGCCGGGGCATCACCGGCCAGGAGCGGCAGCAGCACCCGCTGCTGGTGATCCGCCAGATAGATGATCATGTCGATCGCACCGACCAGCCCGGCGGCCCGCCTCGCCATCTCCGGGATGTCCTCCGGCCGGGCATGGTGGGACTGACGCAACAACTGGCGCACTGCTTGCATCCCGCCCAATGGCTCCTCCTCACGGCAGCACCAGCGCAGTCTGGCCTACCGGGCGGGACATTGCTGCATTACCCCCGCGATTCCGGCCCACCAGCGGCGGCGGATCCGCAGAAGGCCCGGTTGACCAGGTCTTCCATGGCCCGGGACTCCCCTACCATGTGCGGGTGACCATCGGTGGTTTCTCCCCGGCACGGCTGACCCGTGTCCGGGATCTGCTCGAACGGCACGTCGGCTCCGGGTTCGTTCCAGGACTGGTGGCCGTCCTCGCCCGGCACGGCGACGTGCACATCGAGTCGACCGGCACACTCGCCTTCGAAGGTCCGGGATCGACGGCACCGATGGCCGGCGACACGATCTTCCGGATGGGGTCGATGTCGAAACCGATCGTCGCCGCATGCGCGATGACGCTGCTCGAGGACTGCACGCTTCGCCTCGACGATCCGGTCGACGGTCTGTTGCCGGAACTGGCCGGCATGACCGTCCTCGCCGACCCGGCAGGGCCGCTCGGCGACACCGTTCCGGCGAACCGGTCGATCACCGTGCGTGACCTGCTCGACGGCACTCTCGGCACCGGCATGATTCCCGCCGAGCCCGGCACGATCCCGATCGCCGACGCGCTGGACGCCCTGACCGGGCTCACCGCCGACGAGTGGATCCGCCGGCTGGGAGAGTTGCCCCTGGTGCACCAGCCGGGCGAACGCTGGATGTACGACACCGCCGCCGGGCTGACCGGGGTACTCATCGCCCGTGCGACCGGCCTGCCGCTCGGCGACGCACTGCACGAACGGATCTGCGGTCCGCTCGGCATGGACGACACCGGCTTCAGCGTTCCGGCCGGAGATATCGGAAGGCTTGCCACGGCGTACGAGAGGGACAGCTCCCCCACCGGCACGGCGGTCGTCGAGGACCCGCCCGACGGGCAGTTCAGCCGGCCGCCGCTGTTCCCCTGGGGCGGCGGCGGGATCGTCTCGACGCCCGAGGACTACCTGACCTTCACCTCCGCCCTTCTCTCCGGTGGCCGGCACCGCGGCGTCCGGGTGCTGTCACGGCCGGCGGTGACGCTGATGACCACCGATCAGCTGACCGCTGCGCAGAAGGCGGTCTCCGGCTTCTGGCCCGGCTACTTCGACGCGATGGGCTGGGGTTACGGCCTGGCCGTCCGGACCCGCCGTACCCATCTGGGTCCGTCGGCCGGCAGTTACGGCTGGTCCGGCTACTACGGAACCGCCTGGTACAACGATCCCGCCGAGAACCTGACAGCGATCTTCCTCATGCAGCGTGCCCACGCCGGCGACCAGCGGCTCCCGATGTGGAACGACCTCTGGACCGCCGTCTACCAGGCCATCGACGACTGACAGAGCCGCGCCAGGCGGGTTGGCCGATTCCCGGCTGGGGCGGCCGGGACAGTGCGACGATCGACGACGTGGTGACCGCATGACGCGCACCCCGGCCGCCGCGCCGACGCGCGGTCCGGCCGCCGACGACCGTTCGCCGGGGCTGGACCGGCTGACGGCCATGGCGACACGGCTGCTCGGTGTCCCGATCGCGCTGGCCACCGTGATCGAGCCGCATCGGCAGCGGGTCCTCAGCGGCCGCGGGCTGAGGGAGCCGTGGGCGTCGATGGGTCACACGCCGCTGACACATTCGCTCTGCCGGTTCGTCGTCGAGGCCGGGACGGTCCTGGTGGTGTCGGACGCACGGCTGCACCCGCTGCTGCGGAACAGTCTGGCCATCCCGGACCTGCAGATCGTCGCCTACGCCGGATATCCGCTGGCCGCATCGGACGGAACCCCCATCGGGGCGTTCTGCGCGGCCGACACCAGACCTCGGCAGTGGGAGGCGGACGAACTGCTGCTGCTCAAGGATCTGGCCGCCATCGCGGCGACCGAGATCACCGGCCAGATGCACGCCGCGCGGCTGTCGGAGGCGAACCGCCAGGTCGCCGAGGCCACCCGCCGCGCCGAGGAGCACGAGGCGTTCCTGGAAGCTCTCCTGGATAGCTTGGACAGCGGGGTCGCTGCGTGTGACACCGAGGGCCGGCTGGTCCTGTTCAACCGTGCGTTGCAGCGGGCGCTCGACCACGAGGCCGATCCCAGCCTGACACCGATGGAGTGGGCGTCGCGCCTGCGCGTACTGCATCCCGACGGACGGCCGTTCACCGCCGCGGAGATGCCGGTGGTCCGGGCGTTACGAGGTGAGTGCGTCCGCGACATTGACAACATCCTCGTCAACGAGTCCGGGCGGCGGCGATGGTTCGTCTCGCACGGCAACCAGATCCGTAGCCGATCGGGAGTGCTGCTGGGAGCCGTGGCGACAGCGCATGACATCACCGAACGCCGTCTCGCGGAGCGGTTCCGCGACACCGAACTCGCCGTGCACCGGATCTTCGCCACCGCTGACGACCTCGCCGAGGCGGCTCCCGAGGTGCTGAAGGTCATCGCCGTCACCCTCGGCTGGGTGCACGCCGAACTGTGGCTGGCCGACGAGCTGACCGATCGGCTGCTTCCGGCCGGTTCCTGGACGGGCCCGGACCATCCGGTGCCGGTACACGTCCCGGCCGGTCTCGACCGTGGGTACGGTCTCGCCGGGGTCGCCTGGGGCCAGGACGCACCGGTGTGGGTGCCGGACCTGGCCGTCGCCCCGGCGCCGCTGACCGGCGACGCCGCCGCACGTTACCGGCTGCGGGCCGCTCTGTCGGTGCCGGTGCACGGCGGCGACCGGGCCATCGGCGCACTTACCGTCTTCGCGTCCACCACCGGGACCCAGGACGCCTCCTGCATCGCCCTGCTCGCCGGCATCGCCGCGCAGGTCGGCGAGTTCCAGCAGCGTCGCCGGGCCGAGGACCTGCACCGGCAGCTGGCGCGCTCACAGGACGAATACATCGCCCTGGCCGGCCACGAGTTGCGCACCCCCCTGACGTCGATGCTGGCGGCGACCACCCTGCTGCTCGACGCCGAACCGGACACGCCGGTGTCCGAGGTGCTGGACCTGGTCGGCCTGATCAGCCGTAAGGGCGATGACATGCGAGCCGTCATCGACGGGCTGCTCGACCTGGCCGCGCTCGACTCCGGGCACACCGGCCTGGACCGGCAGCGGGTCGACCTGGCCGCCGTCGTCCGGGAAGCCCTCGACGCGGTGTCCGCGGCCGCCGCCGGGCTGGGCGTCACCTTCCACCCGGTCCTGCCCGCCGAACTACCGGTGCAGGGCTGCCCGCTCCGGCTCCGGCAACTGGCCGACAACCTGCTCGGCAACGCCGTGAAGTACAGCCCGGAGGGCGGTCGCGTCGACGTCCTGCTGGAACATCGGGCGGGCGTCGCCCACCTGCGGATCACCGACTCCGGCATCGGGATCCCGGACAACGATCGCGACCACGTGTTCCGCCGCTTCTACCGATCCCCGCAGGCGGTGCAGCACGCCATTCCCGGCAGCGGACTGGGATTGGCGCTGTGCTCGGCGATCGCCGCCCGCCACCACGGGAGGATCGCGCTGGGTCCGGCCGGTGGTCAGGGCACCGCCGTCGTGGTGCGGCTCCCGGCCGATTGAGGGGCGGCCGGGTCCACCGATCGGCGACAAGTTGGCGGCCGTGACCGCGCGATCCGCGGGAGATGTCTCAGGTGGTGGATCGACACGCCGAATCGAGTGCCGTGACCGCGACACCCCCGCACCAGCCGACGATACGTGACCGCCTGGTCGCACACCTGCTGGAGCTGGAACTGCTCACGCCGAAGAACTTCGAGGCGGTTCCGGCCCCGGCCGCGATGCTGGAACTGCAGGCCCGCGAGCACGGATTCGAGGATCTGGTGCAGCGGGCCCAGCTGATCCTGGCCGACGTGGCCGGGCGTCGCGGCGACAGCGTCCAGCAGGGCCGGGTCGCCCGCGAGGTCACCTTCTGGGCCGAGCAGCACGGCCACGAACTGCTGATCGCCCGCGGCCACCGGTTGCAGGCCATCTTCTTCCGCCGGCTCGGCGACCCGGCGCAGGCGCTGTCGCACGCCATCATCGGCATGCAGCACGCCGACAGCCTGCCGGAGCGGTTGCTGTGCAGCCAGCTGGTCACCGTCGCGGTGCTGCTGGACCTCAACGGCCAGTTCCACGAGGCGGGACGCCGGTTCGCCGAGGCACTGGCGCTCGCCGAGAAGTACGACGACCCCGACCAGGCGCTGACCGTCCTCAACAACATGGCGTTCACCGCGTACGAGAAGGAGGACGTCGGCCAGGCCAACGAGCTGGCCCGGCAGATGCGGACGATCGCCGCCGAGCACGGGATCGCCCTGGACGGCCTCTACCTGGACACGCTGGCCCGGATCGCGTTCCTGCAGGGCCGGTTCGACGAGGCGGAGGCCGCTTTGCAGCCCGTCCTCGACGACCCGGAGGGGCCACTGGTCAGCGAAGGCGACAGCCTGCCGGAATGCCTCCTGACGCTGGCCGAGATCTACAGCGGCACGGGCCGTCCCGAGATGGCCGGCGAGGCGCTGGACCGGGCCTCGGTGATCTGCGACGAGCGCGGTATCGACGGGACCGGCAGTCGTGTGCACCGGGCGCGGGCCGAGTGGCATGCCGGGGCCGGGCGCTTCCGCGAGGCGTACGAGGAATATCGGCTCTTCCATGCCCGGGCCGAACGGCTGCACTCGGCCGAACGGGAGGCTCGCGCCTACGCCATGCAGGCGGTGTTCCAGGCGGAGGAGGCCCGCCGTACCTCCGAGCGGTTCCAGGCGCTCGCCTACCAGGACGCGCTGACCGGCCTGTACAACCGGCGCTACGCCGACGAACGCCTGGCCGCCGCGGTGGCCACCGCGCAGCGCTCCGGCGATCCGCTGTCGGTCGCGGTGATCGACGCCGATCACTTCAAGCGAATCAACGACCTGATGTCGCACGCGGCCGGTGATGCCGTGCTGCAGGAGCTCGGCGCCCTGCTCAACCGCTTCGTCACCGGTGCCGAACGCGCTGCCCGGCTCGGCGGCGAGGAGTTCTTGATCCTGCTGCCCGGCGTGAGCGAGGCGGCGGCACGTCACCGGTGCGAGGCGCTGGCCGATCTGGTACGCACGACGAACTGGAGCCCGCTCACCGGCGCCCTGCCGGTGACCGTCAGCATCGGCGTCGCCACCTGGACGGTCGGTCCGGTGTCCGCTGAGTCGCTGCTCGGTCAGGCCGACACCAGCCTGTATGCGGCGAAACACGCCGGCCGTGACCGGGTGGCCGCCGTCGCCCTGTGACGGCGGCGCCGCCTTCGCCGGAAGCCGGGGTCAGCCGGTCAGGCGGGAACCGCTGATCGACGGGGAACCGGCACCGAGGTAGAAGATGCCGGGCAGGCCGTCGGACTCGAAGCCCTCACTGGTGTTGCGGCGCAGCGTGGAGTTGCGGATCGACAGGGTTCCGGTGCGGTCGTTGCTGACGAAGAAGACCGCGCCACCGCCCTCGTTCGCCCGGTTCTTCTCGATCCGGGTGCCGTCGAGTCTGAGCTGGAAGGTGTTGCCGTCCAGGTAGATCGCTCCGCCGCTGCCGCCGCCCGGGGTGCCGTCACGGGCCGGGTTGGCGCCGGTGCCGACGGCCGAGTTGCCGGAGAAGTGACTGTTGAGCAGGGTCCAGGAGACGCCGATGCTGCTCAGGGCTCCACCGTTGGCACAGCTGCCGCCGGTGAAGGTGCTGCCTGCCACGTAGACGGGCTGGTTCGCGCCCTGCAGCCGGACCCGGATCGCGGCGCCGCCGAGGTCGGGTCCCGTACGCGCGCATCTGTTGTTCGTGAAGCGTGAGTTGATCACCTTGAGGCCGCCGCCGTTGACGAAGATCGCCCCGCCGCCGCCGGCCTCGTCGGTCGGGTCGGTCGCGTTGCCGCGGGTGAACGCCAGATTCTGGACGGTCAGCCGCGGGGTGGCCTTCTCGTGGCAGTGCCCGCTCGCCGGGCTGGTGCCCTGCGCGGTGTCGCAGACGTTCATGTAGAGGATGCGGCGCTTGCCCGCGCCGTCCAGGGTCACGCGGCCGCCGCCGTCGAGAACGACCCTCTTGACCGGGTTGCGCACCTCGGCGGTCGCCGTCATGGTGATCGTCACCGGCGACGGGCCGCAGTCGAAGGTGATCAGGCCGCCGTCCGCGACCGCCTTAACCACGGCCGCGGAGGTGCAGCTCGCCGGGGTGCCGTCGCCGATCGTACGATCCGGCTTGCTGGTGTCGACCGGCCGCGCCGCCGCCGGAATCGCCGCCCGGCCCGCCGCGTTGCCCGGCTTGGGCAGCGACTTGACGGCCGGCGTCGCGGACGGCGTCGCGGAG
Organism: Actinoplanes sp. NPDC023801; assembly: GCF_040639655.1. NCBI lineage: Bacteria > Bacillati > Actinomycetota > Actinomycetes > Micromonosporales > Micromonosporaceae > Actinoplanes > Actinoplanes sp. NPDC023801. The sequence continues at coordinate 190,834 of NZ_JBFAAI010000016.1, forward strand.
GTGGACGCGGCGGGCGGCGTGGCCGGGGGCCGCACGGAACCGGCCACCGTCACCGGGGCGGACGGTGTCGGGGCGATGCTGGGTGCCGCCTCTTCCGACTGACAGGCGGCCAGGCACACGGCTACGGCGGCGGTCAGGGCGATCCTTCGAGTTCGCACCGGGCGATGCTACGGCCGGCGTCCGGGTGCCGTTGACCCGACCGGCACGATCAGGGAGCGCCCCGGACGGCGCAGCCGCGGATGAACGGGGAGGCGGGGCTGGTCGGGCCGTCCGGCGGGAACCGGAAGCGATGCAGCTCGTCGACGGTGAACCCGGCCGCCGTGATGGCGGTGGCGGTGTCGCGCCCGGTGTGGCAGCCACCGGCCAGCCACGGCCACACCGTGGCGTCGACGACGCGCTGAACCCGTCGCAGCGTGCCGGGCTGCTCGGCGAGGACGTGTTCGAGGAAGCGCAGCCGGCCGCCGGGCCGCAGCACGCGGTGGATCTCGGCGAGCGCGGTCCGCTGGTCGGGCACGGTGCACAGCACCAGCGCGGTGACGGCCGCGTCGAACTCGCCGTCGCCGGCGGGCAGCGCGTCGGCAAGGCCGTCGACGACCCGGATCGGCACCGGCGCGGTCCGGGCCGCGGTCTCGGCGGCGGCGCGGAGCCGGGGTTCCGGCTCGACCGCGAGCACCTCGGTGACGGCGGGCGGGTAGTGGGTGAACATCCGGCCGTTACCCGCGCCGATCTCGACGACCCGGCCGGACAGGCCCGCCACCAGGACCCGCCGGTGCTCGGTGACTCCGGCCCGGTCCATCTGCACGCTCAGCTTCTCGTAGAAGCGGGCGAAGATCGGATGCCCCATCGGCGCCTCCAGGGTAGAAACCTTGCGACCCGAAACTATCTCCCAACGGCAAGGACCACCCCGGACAATGACATCCACCAGCTCCATCAGTACGCCCGAAGCGCGCCGGACGCTGCAGCGGCGCACCCTCGCGGTCGTGATGGCCTCGCAGGTGTTCAGCGGCGCCGGTCTGGCCGCCGGTATCACGGTCGGCGCGTTGCTCGCCGAGGACATGTTCGGCACGACCAGCCTGTCCGGGCTGCCGACCGCCCTGTTCACCGCCGGCTCGGCGGCGACCGCGGTGCTGGTGGGCCGGCTGTCGCAGCGTTCGGGGCGGCGGGCGGGACTGGCCGCCGGGTACGCCGCGGGCGCGCTCGGCGGGGCCGGCGTGGTGCTGGCCGCCGTTCTCGACAACCTGCCGCTGCTGCTCGTGTCCCTGCTGGTGTACGGGGCGGGCACCGCCACCAATCTGCAGGCCCGATACGCCGGCACCGATCTGGCCACCGTGGACCGGCGCGGGCGGGCGGTCAGCACCGTCCTGGTCGCGACGACGCTCGGTGCGGTCGCGGGCCCCAACCTGGTCGCGCCGATCGGTGAGCTCTCCGAGCGGTACGGCATCCCCGCTCTGGCCGGGCCGTTCGCACTGGCGGCGGTCGCCTACGGCATCGCCGGCACGGTCCTGTTCCTGCTGCTGCGCCCGGACCCGCTGCTGGCGGCCCGGACCGCGCCCGCCTCGTCGGTCGCCGGCGGCCGGGAGCCGGGCCGGCGGTTTGCCGGGAGCGTGATGGCGGGCGCGGTCACCATGGTGCTCACCCAGGTGGTCATGGTCGCGGTGATGACGATGACGCCGGTTCACATGCAGGCCCACGGCCACGATCTGCAGGCCACCGGCCTGGTGATCGCCATCCACATCGCCGCGATGTATCTGCCGTCGCCGGTCACCGGCGTTCTCGTGGACCGGGCCGGCCGGGTGCCGGTCGCGGTAGCGGCCGGGTCGACGCTGCTCGCGGCCGGTGTCGTGGCGGCGCTGGCCCCGGAGGACTCGGTGGTGCTGCTCACGGTCGCTCTGGCGTTGCTCGGGCTGGGCTGGAACCTCGGGCTGGTCTCCGGCACTGCCATGATCACGGACAACGCTCCCACTGACGGCCGCGCCCGCACCCAGGGCACCGTCGACCTGTGCGTCGCGCTGGCCGGTGCCGGTGGCGGCATCACCAGCGGCATGATCATGAACGCCACCGGTTACGCCACCCTGTCGATCGCCGGTGGCGTGCTGGCACTCGCGGTCGTCCCGTTCGTCGTGACGAGCGCCCGCCGCAAGCCGCGCCTCAGCCGACGGCCATGACCTGGAGCCGGCCCTGACGCTGGCGGACCAGGTAACGCCCGGCCAGCTCGTACGGCTCGTTGATGAGCTCATACCCGACCTGCCCCAGGAGGGTGCTGCGGCCGGTGACCGTATCCAGGTCGTAGACGCTGGCCGGGGCGACCGCCGGGCCGTGAGGCCGCAGCACGACCAGCCGGCGATCACCGGTGAAGGAGTACGCCGGCAGGCCGGACACCTCGTCACCGAGCCGCCGGCCGGTCGCCGCGTCGACAATCGAGAGCAACGGTTGCCCGTCCGGCGAGCGGGGATTCTCGAAGGCGAGGAGCCGTTGGCCGGACACCGGCGACATGCCCTGGGCCCCGGGCACGAGCCACCGTTCGGCTCCGCTGCCGGGTTCCAGTCCGGAGACCCCGGCGCCGCTGGTCAGGCAGACGACCGGACCGCAGTCGTCGGCCGAGCCCCAGCCGGGAACCTCGGTCCGCCAGCTCTCGGCGAGGGTGTCCAGCCGGTGCGCGGTGATCGAGACCCGATTGTCGAAGTAACGGCTGACCAGCAGCTGGTCACCGGCGAACGACAGCTGCGGCGCGTCGACGCCGGCCTGCGGCAGGTCCGTACGGCCCATCATCGCGCCGTCGTCGTAGCGGAGCAGGGTGAGGTCGCCGTCGTTCACGGCGACGACCGCCGGCCGGCCGTCACGGTCCTGAACCCGCATGGTCTGAACGTCGCCCACCGGACGCTGCCAGATCGTCCGGCCATCCCGGGCCCCGGCCAGCCGCAGCCGGGACGCGCGGCCGTCGTCCCCGCCCTCGCGCAGCAGGAGGGTGTCCACGGTCCGGCCCTCCACGCTGCCGGCCAGTGTCCACAGACTAGTGCCGGTGGCCGCGTCCAGAACCGCGGCGCCGGTCTCCGTCGGCAGGAGCACCAGGCCCGGTTCCGGGAGCACCGAGATCCAGCCCGCCGAGACGGCTGCCGGTGTGGTCGGCACCGCCCACCGGATCCGTCCGGTGGCCAGGTCGTGGGCGACCAGCTCACCGCCGCGGCCGACGGCCCGATGGGCGAAGACCGTGCCGGGGCCGGCCTGCGCGAGCAGCAACCCGTCGAACGGCGACGTCCACAGCGTCCGGACCATCGGCGCGGTCACCGGCACGGAGTGCAGCGTCGCCAGGCAGAGCACGGCCACGAACGCCAGGCCGAGATCGCGCCGGCGGTAGCGGTGACGCGGCCGCCGGTCCGGGCGCGGGTATTCCGGCGCACTCACGTCACCGAGGTCGATCATCACCACCCGATGATCTTATGGAGGCTTCTCAAGGGCTGTTCAGCGATCGATCGTCCGCTGCATGGCGGCCGAGTAGCGGTCGCCCTGGACACCGATCTTCTCCGCCGCCTCGGTGAGGCCGGCCAGGTCGTCGGCGCTCAGCTCCAGGTCGGCGGCAGCGAGGTTCTCGGCCAGGCGCCGCGGGTTGCGGGTGCCTGGGATCGGCACGATCCACGCCTTGCGGGCCAGCAGCCAGGCGAGAGCGATCTGCGCGGGAGTCGCACCGAGGCGGGCGGCGACGGTGCCGATCAGGTCGACCAGGGCCTGGTTTGCCTGGCGGGCCTCGGCGCTGAACCGCGGCAGGCCGTTGCGGATGTCGCCGTCGGCGAAGACGGTGCTCTGGTCGATCTTGCCGGTGAGGAATCCCCGGCCGAGCGGGCTGAACGGCACGAATCCGATGCCGAGCTCCTCGAGGACGGGCAGGATCTCCTCCTCCGGCTCGCGCCACCACAGCGAGTATTCACTCTGCAGGGCGGTCACCGGCTGTACGGCGTGGGCCCGGCGGATGGTCCGGACGCCGGCTTCGGAGAGGCCGAAGTGGCGGACCTTTCCGGCGGCGATGAGTTCGCCGACCGCGCCGGCGACGTCCTCGATCGGGACGTCCGGGTCGACGCGATGCTGGTAGAACAGGTCGATCGTGTCGATCCCGAGGCGCTTGAGGGAGGCGTCGGCCACCGCGCGGATGTGCTCGGGACGGCTGTCCAGGCCGGCCCGCTGCTGCCCGCCGCCCAGGGCGAACCCGAACTTGGTGGCGATGACGACCCGGTCCCGGTAGGGAGCCAGGGCCTCGCCCACGACCTGCTCGTTGGTGTACGGGCCGTACGCCTCGGCGGTGTCGAAGAAGGTGACGCCGGCCTCGACCGCGGCGCGGATGACCGCGACCCCCTCGGCACGGCCGGCCGCCTCGCCGTAGCCGTGGCTGATGCCCATGCAGCCCAGTCCGAGGGCGGACACCTCGAGTCCCCTGCCCAGCGTGCGTGTGCGCATAATCCGAGTCCTCTCAGGATGGTAGGAGAAGGGCATCCAGGGTGCGGATCCGCACGATCGGCGAGGCCAGGAGCCACCCCACGGAGAGGGTGCCACCGACGGCCGCGATCAAAAGACTCGGGCGCATCCCGGCGTACGTTCCGAGCACTCCCCCGACCAGCGCGCCGAGCGGGCGGACCCCGTAGTTGACGGTGCTGAACGCGCCGGACACCCGGCTGCGCATGTCGTCGGGCACGACGCTGGTCTGCAGCGAGTTGAGGTTGACGTCGAGCAGCATCACGCCGAACCCGGAGACGAACTCGGCCACGGCGAGTGCGCCGATCCGCGCCCAGACCGGGCCCCCGGCGATGGCGATGACGGCGATCGGGGCGGCGAACAACACGACACCGGTGGCGATGGTCGGGCCGACGCCGATCCACCGGGAGATCCGCGGGGCGAGGACGGCGCCCAGGACACTGCCGATCGCGCCCACCCCGAAGGCCAGGCCGATCGCTCCGGCGGACAGGCCGAGGTCACGGCTGGCGAAGAGCACCGTCAGCCCGTACGCGATGAAGGTGAAGAAGTTGACCGTGGTGCAGCAACCGAGGCTGGCCCGCAGCACCGGGTGGCCGACGACGTACCGCAGGCCCTCGCGGGCCCGGTTGAGCATCGACGGCCGGGTACCGGCGGCGAGGGCCGGCTCCGGCTCCTCGATGTGGATCCGGCCGATCAGCAGGGCGGACAGCAGGAAGGTGAGCGAGTCGGCGAGGAGCGCGATCGGCGCGGTCAGCAGCTGGACCAGTCCCCCGCCGGCCGCGGGGCCGGCGACCTGGGAGACCGAACGGCTGGCGCCGAGTTTGCTGTTGGCGTCGAGGTAGGAGCCGCGCGGGACCAGGCGGGCGAAGAACGACGCGTAGGCGGTGTTGAACAGCACGCCGGCGATCCCGGTGGCGACGGCCACCAGATAGAGGTGACCGAGCGTGACGGTGCCGAGCAGGTAGGCGACCGGCAGCGTGGCCAGGGCCACCGCTCGGGTGAGGTCGGCGAACACCATGAGGCGGCGTTTGCGGCGCTGCTGATCGACCCAGGCGCCGAGCAGGATCGCCAGCAGGTTCGGCCCCCAGACCAGCGCGGTCAGGGCGGCGACCTCGGCGGTGGAGGCGTGCAGCAGGGTCACCGCGATCAGTGGCAGGGCCAGCTCGGAGATGCGGTCGCCGAACTGCGACAGCGTCTGGCCGCCCCACAGCCGCAGGAATCCCCGGTGGCGCCATAGATCACTCACTGTGTGCCTCCGGCAGGGTGTAGCGCATCAGGCGCACCGGGCGGCTCTGCTCCGGGCGGTCGTCGGCATCTCTGGTCACATATGGCGCGAGCACCTGCTCGATGGCGTTCTCGATGTTCTGGAGCTCCTCGGCGGTCAGGTGGACCCGGGTGTTGGCCAGGCCGCCGAGCCGGCGCCACTGCGGCTCCAGCTGTGGCTCGACCTCGGTGACCCAGTGGTGCGGCAGGTCGGCGTAACGCAGGAACATCTCCCGTCCCAGCGCGCGGGCGGCGGCCGCGCCGGCCTCGTCGTCGATCGGGGCGCTGAAGCGGAAACCTCGGCCGACCACCTCCCAGCGCCGCTGCCGGCGGTCGGGTCCGGGCTCGGCGTCGCGGACCAGGCCGAAACCGGCCAGGTGACGCAGATGCCAGCTGGTCACGGTCGGGGTGGCACCGACCTCCGGTGCCAGCTGGGTCGCGGTGGCGGGGCCGTTGCGGCGCAGGATGTCCAGGATGGCGAGCCGGACGGGGTGGGCCAGCGCGCGCATGGCTTGCGGGTCGGTGATCTCGACGTCGCCGAGCGGATTCGTAGCCTCCATTCCTGAGAGTGTCCTCTCACATTTTATGAGAGTCAACTCTCATATCTCCCTCGTCTTGCGATCCCATCGAGCCGTCTCTATTCTCGCCAGGAAAGCGCTTTCCCCCCGCTCGAAGGCGCTGCCCCATCCCCACATGAAGGTGAGCACCCGATGAGAAGACCAGTCGCCCTCCGCTGGATAGCCGTGGGAGCCACCGCGGCCACCAGCGCCGCGATCGCCTTGATGCTGCCGACAGCGCAGGCCATGGCCGCCGACAACCTGAGCCTCGGCGCCGGCGCCGACGGTTCCAGCAAGGCCAGCGGCACCAGCTACGGCAACGTCAAGGACGGCAACGCCGGCACCTACTGGGCGCCGGGCAGCAGCACCGGTTACGTCTCGGTCAAATGGGGCAGCGCCACCACGGTGTCCTCGGCCGTCATCAAGCAGGCCTCCGGCGGCGGCTCGATCAGCTCCTGGCGCCTGCTCAACGCCGACAACGGCGGTGTCCTGGCCAGTGGCAGCGGCAGCCCCAGCACCATCAACTTCGCCTCCACGTCACTGAAGAAGCTGACCCTCGACATCACCGGCGCGTCCGGCGCGCCGCGGATCGCCGAGTTCGAGACGTACTCCAGCGGCGGCTCCACCCCGACCAGCAGCCCCACCTCCGGCCCGACCAGCCCGACCCCCGGTCCGACCGGCCCGACCCCGGGACCGACCGGCGGCACCGGCACCCCGACCGGTGCGTGGCCGAGCTCGACCGGCAACGTCTCGATCTCCGGCACGGTCAACGTCTCCGGCACGTTCGACGGCGGCATGAAGACCTACTGCTGCATCGGCGACGGCGGCCAGAGTGAGTCGCAGGACCCGATGTTCAAGATCGCCAACGGTGGCACCCTGCAGAACGTCATCCTCGGCTCCCCGGCCGGCGACGGCGTGCACTGCGAGGGCACCTGCACCATCCGCAACGTGTGGTGGAACGACATCGGCGAGGACGCGGCCACCTTCAAGGGCACCACCGGCGGTACGAGCTACGTCATCGGTGGCGGCGCCCGGTCCGGCAGCGACAAGACGTTCCAGCACAACGGCAACGGCACGGTCAGCATCTCCGGCTTCTACCTGAGCGGCGCCGGCAAGCTGTACCGCGGCTGCGGCAACTGCACCACCTCGCACCAGCGCCACGTGAAGATCGACAACGTGCTGCTGAACAACATCGACATGGTGGCCGGCATCAACAGCAACTGGGGCGACACCGCCACCATCACCCGCGTGACCCTGACCAGCAGCTCCGGCGCCACGGTCTGCGGCAAGTACCAGGGCGTCGCCAAGGGCAGTGAGCCCAAGTACCTCGGCGAGGGCTGGAACGACAGCAACTGCAAGGTGAGCCAGAGCGACATCACCTGGAAGTAGTTCCTGATCCGGCGAGGGGCACCCATCACACGGTGGGTGCCCCTTTCTAATGTGTACGCATGGACTCCTCCGGTTGGCTGCCACTGCGACCGGACGAGGACTTCGTCGCACAACTGCTCGCCGCGTCACGCGCCCGTCGTGGCCTGACCTGCGCGGGCGCCGACGTGGACGCCGCCGGTCTGCGCGCCGCCTGCCTGTCCGCCGACGAGGCCGACCCGTTCGGCCTGCGACTCGCCGACGCACGGGTCACCGGCAGTCTCGACCTGCGCACCTGCACCGTGCCGGTTCCTCTCCGGTTCGAGTCCTGCACCTTCACCGGCCCGGTCAACGTGCAGGGCGCCAAACTGCAAGAGCTGGTGATCATCGCCGATCCCCGGGCGTCACGGCCGGCCGTCCTGCCCGGCCTCCTCGCCTCCGGCACCCGCATCACGCGCGACCTCATCCTGTCCGGCATGGTGGTCGACGGCGACCTCCCCACCGAGACCGCGACCGGAGGCCCGGCGAGCGTCTGGCTCACCGAGGCCGACATCGGCGGCAGCCTGATCGCGTACGGCACGCGGATCCTGCCGTCGACCGGCCGCGCCGTTCAGGGCGACCGGATCCGGGTGGCGGGGAACATCCGGCTGGTGAACGGCTTCCGGGCCACCGGCGAGATCCGTCTGCTGGCCATGCAACTCGGCGGCTCGCTCGACGTGATGGGCGCCGAGTTCGCGCCGGCCGGCGGACGCGCGCTCGACCTCGCCGAGGCGACCATCGGCGGGAGCATGTTCCTGCTCGACTCGCCGGACACCGGCCGTCGCTGCCGCCTCCACGGCCGGATCGACATGAGCCACGCGACGATCCGCGGCGCGCTCGTGATCCGGAACGCTGACCTGACCGCCCCACCGGCCGGCACCGGTGCGCGCATCTACAGCATCGCGTCGAACGCCGGGCGGACGTTTCTGCTGGCACCGCGACTCACCGTGCACGGAACCCTCCAGATCGAAGGCGACACCGTGGTGCACGGCGGCATCCTGCTGCCCGGCGCCCAGCTCGGCGGCGGGGTCAGGCTGGGCGGCGCCGTCTGGAATCCCCTCGACGTGGCACTCGACCTGTCCCAGGCGCGGTTGGACGGCGGCTTCGACGCGTCGGCGGCCTCCATCGAGGGCACCGTCCGCCTCGACAGCGCACGGGTCGACGGCCCGATCTGCCTGGACCACACGACGCTGACCAAACCGCTCAACCGTCGCTGCCTCTCCGCCGTCGGACTCGTCGTCACCGGCGACGTGGAACTCCGCGGCATGACCGCCGTCGGCGGCCGAACCGCCTTCCGGGGCGCCTCGATCACCGGTGTCTTCGACGCCGAGGACGCCTTTGTCAGCAATCCGGGCGACACGACGATCAGCCTGCACATGGCCCAGGTGACCGGCAATGTCCGGTTGTGCGGTGACTTCCGGTCGACCGGTCTGGTCGTCCTGAGCCGTGCGAACATCGGGGGCCGGCTCCGGGCCGACGGCGCCACCCTGGCGTGGTCGCCGCCCGCCGAGCCCTTCGACCCACCGGGCGCGTCGAACCGGCGCGGAGCCGCGATCGACGTCATCGCGGCCGTGATCCGCGGTGGAATCGACCTGGGCTGGCGGATCACGTCAGGCGGCGCCGACTTCACCGGCACGACGACGTCCTACCTCGCCGACCGCCCGGACCGGGACTGGCCACCTGACTCGTATGTCGGTGGTTTCGTCTATGAGCGGTTCGAGGCGGTCGAGGCGGATGGCGGCGCGGTCTGGGAAGCCGACGCACGGATCGCCTGGCTGTCCCGGATGACGCCGTACGACCCCCGCGCCTGGGAACACCTGGCGGCAGTACTGCGGACGGCCGGCGACGCCGACGGAGCGGACACCGTACTGGTGGCCCAGCGCCGCCAGGCCCGTCAGCTGCGGACCGGACGCCGCCGCTTCTTCGATCTGCTGCAGGACGTCACGGTCCGCTACGGATTCCGGCCGCAGCGGGCGCTCTATCTGCTGCTGGCCCTGATCGCCGCGGTCACCGCCGGACTGAGCCTGCCCGGCGTGCAGGCGCAGATGCGCGCCACCGACCAGAACGCGCTGGTCTTCACCCCGTCCGGCGCCCAGCCCCTGCCGGACGAACACGACCCGCCGGGCGACTGCGGAAACGGCAAGGTCCGCTGCCTGAGCCCGTTCTTCTACGCCGTCGACACGGTGGTACCGCTGATCGACCTGCACCAGCGGTCCACCTGGTACCCGGTGGCGGAGCGCAACGGCGTACTGCTGGAGTGGCTGTTGAACCTCTGCACCATCCTCGGCTGGATCGCCTCGACCGTCTTCGCGGTCTCCTTCACGCGTCTCGGCCGAGCCGGCTGACACCCTCAACCCGGCTGCGCGGCACCGCTGCCTGGTGGCTGTGCCGCGCCTGGCTCAGGAAGGCGACCTGACCCGGCTAGGCTGACCTGGAAGATCGCATCGCCAACTCCGGGAGGACCGCGTGACGCAGCCGGCCATCTACGACGTCCAGATCGCCGACCTTCAGGGCAAGCCGCTGGATCTCGGCCAATTCCGCGGCACCGCCACCCTCGTGGTCAACGTCGCCTCCCGCTGCGGCCTCACGCCGCAGTACGCGGTCCTGGAGAAGCTCCACGAGCGGTACGCGGACCGCGGCTTCACCGTGCTAGGCGTACCGTGCAACCAGTTCGGCGGCCAGGAGCCCGGCACCGCCGACGAGATCGCCGAGTTCTGCAGCGCCCGGTACGGCGTCACCTTCCCGATGACGGAGAAGGTCGACGTCAACGGGGACGGACGGCATCCGCTCTACCAGGCGCTCACCGGCCACGCCGACGCCGAGGGCCACACCGGCGACATCCGCTGGAACTTCGAGAAGTTCCTGATCGACGCGGACGGCCGGGTCGTCGCCCGGTTCTCCCCGCAGACCAGCCCGGACGCTCCCGAGCTGGTCTCCGCCGTCGAATCGGTGCTCGCCACGTCCTGATCCGATACCCGTCCGGTGCCGGACACCGCCGGCCCGGCGCCACCTCCGCCCGGGCCGTGCCAAGCTCCGATCAGGCTGCGACGTCGCGCCCCCGCGGACGGCCGGCGAGGCGGCGCAACCAGGTGAGCACCGAGTCGGCCATGATGTCGTCGAGTTCGGCGCGGGCCGCCGGAGCCGACACCGCTACCGCCGTGTTGTGACCGGCGGCCCGCTGCCGTTGCGCCTGCATGGCCGTCAGGCAGGCGCCGACGACCGCGTCGAAGGTCGCCCGGTCCGCGGCCGTCATGGCGAGCAGGACCCGGTCGACGACGTCCGTCCCGGCCGGACCAGCCGGGACGTCGAGCAGCCAGGCACGCTGCCGGGCCCGGCCCGCATCGCTCACCGTGCACACCCGCCGTGTGCCGGGCCGGACGACGGCCGCGGTCCGCACGTACCCGAGTCGTTCCAGGCGGTTGAGGGTCGCGCCGACCCGGGTGACGTCGACGACACGGTCCGGGCCGAAGGTCTGTGTGTGGCGCTGCTGCAGGTCGTACGCGGTTCCCGGCCGGTCGGCCAGGAAGACGAGCAGCAAGTCGCCCAGCGTTGCCGTCATCGTGTTGCGCTGCCCCTCCGGTCAGCACCAACTTCTACAGGCTGTAGAAGTTAGCACGCCCCGGCCCGGCACGACTGTCCCCTTCAGACACCCGGATCGCCTCTGCGAGAATCAACGGACATCGATTCTCGGGAGGTTGCTGGAATGCCGGAGCCGCTGGCGCCCTGGTGGCGGGACGCTCACGACGCCGCACAGTTGCTCGCCTCCAGCCTCGACGCCGCCGCGGGGCAGGCCGGCCGGGAGGGCGTCTACACACCCCCTCCGGGGTCGGCCCCACCCCGGCGCCGGCGACGACCCGGGTCGTTGCGGCACCTGGCCGAGGTGATCCGCACCCACCGGCTCACTCCCGGAATCTCGGTCGACAAGGACATCGTCGCCAAGGTCCTCGCCGGCGACCTGCGCCACATCACCGACCCCGTCCTGGTTGTCGGGGTGGCCCGGGCCGCGCACCTGATCGCCGAGGCACCGTTCGACGACGCCGACGCCCAGCGGCTGGCCGTGGCCAGCGCCCGCATCGCGGCTCTGGTCGAGGCGGCCGAGCAGGCCGACCGGGACGCACCGGCGCTGCTGCCCGCGGCACGTGCCACGCCGGAACGCCGGGAAGCGGAACCGGTGGTCCTGGAGGCCACGGTCACCGTTCATCGTCCCGGCCGGAGGCGGCGGCGGTGGGGCATCGCTCTCGGCAGTTTCCTGGTGGTCCTGTCGTGCACCACGGCCGGGATCTTCATGGCCCGCCCGAACACGGCGACCGAGGCCGCCTGCCGGGACGGCGCCTCCGGCGACGACATCATCGACGCCACGACCTCGGTCTTCGCCGACGATCGGGCGACCCGGCTGAATCCGACGCTCGACTTCGACCAGATGAACGGCTCGGCCCGGTACGCCCGCCATCAGGGACGCACCTACTACTGGGGCCGGGCGGGCTCCGACGACCACGATCCGCACGCCGGCGGGACACGCGTCCGCTGGCGGATCGGCGACAGCCCGTGGCGCAGTTGCGACAGGGTACTAGCCGTTACTGAGCGTAAGTATGTGCACACTCCGGCGGTGGCCACGACCATCGCCGGCGCACCGGTCACCCTGCAGGTCTGCCTCTGGCGGGACGATCCGCGCCGCGAGAATTGCACCGACGAGGTCAACACCGGTTGAGAACGACCGGGCAGAAACCCGTGGGCCGAACAGCCATTGTCGCTACGCAGAGCTACCCAAAGAATCGACGGCTACATAACGTGACGGTTCGCCGGGGATGCGCCCGGCGGGGATGGGAGCAGAGATGCGCACCGTGGCCGCCCTGATGGGCATGCTTTCCCTCGTCTGCGGAATCACGTTCGTCGCCTCGCCGGCACAGGCGGCACCGGCACGCAAGACGGTCTACCTGACCTTCGACGACGGGCCCCACAGCAAGTGGACACCGCGGTACCTCGACGTCCTCAAGAAGAACGGGGCGAAGGGCACCTTCTTCACCACCGGTCGCAACGTCAAGGCGTACCCGGGAATCGTCGCCCGTATCGACCGTGAAGGGCACCTTCTCGCCAACCACACCTGGAGCCACCCGAACCTGACCAAGCTCAGCAAGGCGCAGGTCAAGAGCCAGCTCACCCGCACCCAGAGCGCCCTCGGCAGTCACCGCAGCGACTGCATGCGCCCGCCGTACGGGGCCACCAGCACGGCGGTGCGCCGCTGGACCAAGGAGGTCGGCCTGCGGACCGTGCTCTGGGACGTGGACAGCCGGGACTGGGAGAACTCGCAGACCTCGTCACGCATCTACCACCGCGTGCTGAAGAACGTACGGAACGGATCCGTGGTACTCATGCACGACGGCGGCGACTCCCAGGCCGACTCGCTGGCCGCCCTCAAGCGACTGCTGCCGAAGCTGAAGAGCCAGGGCTACACGTTCAAGATCCTGCCGAACTGCTGAGTGCGCGGAGCACGGCGAGGACGACCGTGCGGGCCACCCGGACGGTCTCGGTGACCGACACCTTCTCGTACGGGCTGTGCGCCAGGCGTACGTCGCCCGGCCCGTACTGCAGAGTCGGCACCCCGGCGGCGGAGTAGAGGCGCAGGTCGCTGCCGTACGGTGCGCCCCGGTTCTCGAGGTGCGGTTCGCCCGTGACGTCGCGGTGGGCTTCCCGGATCAGATCCTCGAGGGGGTGCCCGGCCGGGAGGCGGCCGCTGGCGAACTGGCCGCCGGTCCAGGCGACCACCGGCGGGTGGTCGCGCAGCCACGGGTCGGAGGCGGCCGCTTCGGCGACGCACCTCTCCAGTTCGGTACGGGCGGCGGCCGGATCCTCGCCGAGCCGGACGCCGAGGCGGCCTTCCGCGACGAGCAGGTCCGGAACGGTGCTGGCCCAGTCACCGGCCCGGACGATGCCGACCGCCAGCGGGTAGGGGATCCGGTAGCCGGCCATCAGCGGGTCGGCGCCGGTGTTGCGGCGAGTCTCGAGCCGGGCCAGCGCGGCGTGGATCGGCAGGTACACGTCGATGGCGCTGACACCCGCGTACCGGGTGCTGGCGTGGGTGGCCTTGCCGGGCACCTCGATGCGGAAGGTCAGCGCCCCCGCGTTGGCGGTGATGACGGTGCCGCCGGTGGGCTCGGTGATGATGCAGGCGTCGCCGGTGTGGCCGCGCTGCAGGGTGCCGAAGGCGCCGAGGCCGCCGTCCTCCTCGCTGACGACGAAGTGGGCGGCGACACGGCCGGGCAGCCGGATGCCGGCGGCGCGGATGGCCGAGATCGCGGCCAGGTTCGCCACGAGCCCGGCTTTCATGTCGCAAGCGCCACGGCCGTGGATGTCGTCCCCGTCGGCGTACGGGACGAACGGGTCGCCGGCCCACTTGCCGAGGTCCCCCGGCGGGACGACGTCGACGTGTGCCTGCAGGATGACGGTCGGACCCTCGGCCGCGGGGGTGGTGGCGACCAGGCCCCACGCCTCGTCGCGGGGCGCCTCGGTGCCCGGGAAACCGGGGTTGCCGCACAGGGCGGGCAGGTCCATGGACCACAGGTCGATGTCGAGCCCGAGCCGGTCGAGGTGGGCAGCGAGCAGGTGCTGCATCTCGCTCTCGGCGGGGCTGCCGGTGATGCTCGGGATCGCCAGGAGTTCCGTGAGCTGCCTGGCGATGGACTGCTCGTCGATGGCGGCGAGGGCGGAGGCCTCGGCGGAGCTGAAGGTTGCGGTCATGGCGGGGCCTCCGATGTCACGGTGTCGCGATGTTCTCGTCGTCGGTGGTGAGCCACAGCCAGACCAGGAAGCCGATCGCCACCACGGCGGCGGTACCGGCCGCACCGGTGAGGAAGGTCAACCGGCTGGGCTCCGGGGTGGTCGTCATGCTCTCCGAGGTCTTCCCGAGAAGCAACCCCAGCACCGTGACGGGCGCTGTGATCGCCGCCGTCGCCAGCAGCGGCACGACACCCAGCCAGCTCGGGCGGCCGGGCCTGGCCGCTCTGCGCCACCGCACCAGCCGGAGGCCGAGGACCGCGACCGCACCCCACGCCAGCACGACGAGGACCGCGGCGACGACGTCGCTGGGCCGGTGCCACTGCGCCCAGACGGTGCCGATCGAGATCACCGCGGTGTAGGCGGCGCCGATCAGCGCGGCCGTCGCCCGCAGAGCCGGTGGCAGAACCAGGACCAAGGCGAACGCGACAGACGCCGCGGCGGTGGCGTGACCGCTGGGCAACGAGTTCGGGTACGTCAGCCCGTCGGACGGCGGCCGCGGCAACGAGCCCTTGAGCAGCTGGGTGGTGATGTTGGCGGCCAGCACCAGGACGGCGGCCGCGATCGCCAGGTCGGCTCGCTTGCGGAACAGCCCGACCGCGGCGGCCACGATACAGACCAGCACGAGGCTGGTCAGTGTGGTCGCGTCCATGGTGCGGCCCAGGATCTCGGCGACCCGGGGGTGCTCGACGTCGGTGCCGAGCATCGCGGCCGTGTCCAGCCACTGCCCGGAGATGGTGCCGACGAAGACCCGGTACGTCGCCACCACGCCGGCGGCGGCCAGCCCCGCGACGACCAGCGGGCCCAGCAGATACACGGCACCGGGCCGGCCGGCGGATTCGCGTACACCGTCAGCACTCACCATGGTCATCCGTCGCCGCCTCCCAGCCCGCCGAGCGACTGAGCGTACGGGCCGCGGTCAAGCCCGATCCCGGCGGGCCTGATACGCCGCGACGGCGTTCTCGATCGTCGGGTGGACGTGTTCCGGGCCGAGGGCCGGACGCTGTTCGTATCGTTCCAGTTTCTCCAGCACCGGCGTCTTCAATTCGGCGAACACCAGCGTGATCCCGGCGGCGGCGAGTTCGGCGACGAGGTCCTCGAGCATGTCCGCGGCGGTGGTGTCGACGTCGGTGATCGGCTCGGCGGCGACCAGGATCCACTCCGGTCGTGGCTCGGCGCGGGCCAGGTGCCGCACCTCGTCGCGGAACGTGCGCGCGTTCGCGAAGATCAGCGGCGCATCGAACCGGAACATCACCAGCCCCGGAATCCGGTCGGCGTCCGGGTAGACCCGCACGTCGTGATAGCCGGCCACCCCGTCCTGCCGGCCCAGTACGGTCCGGTACGGCCACCACGCCCGCCGGAACACGTTGAGCACCGACAATCCCACCGCGACCGCGATGCCGGGCAGGACCCCGAGCAGCGCCACCCCCAGGAACGCGGCGAGCGTCAGCAGGAACTCGGTGCGCCGCTGCCGCCACAGCCGCCGCATCCCCGCCGCGTCGGCAAGCGACAACGACGCGGCGATCACGACGGCGGCCAGCATCGGCTGCGGCAGGTTGCGGAGAAGGCCGGGCGCGAGGACCAGCAGCAGCGTGATCGCGACCGCCCCGACCACTCCGGTGAGCTGGGTACGCGCGCCCGCGCTCTCCGCCACCGCGGTCCGCGAGCCGCTGGTACTGACCGGAAAGCCCTGGAACAGGCCGGCCGCCAGGTTGGCGGTCCCGATCCCGATCATCTCCTGGTTGCCGCGGACCTCCTGGCCGGTACGCCCGGCGAACGTCGAAGCGGTGGAGATCGTGTCGGTCAGCGACACCACGGTGATACCGACTGCCCCGGCGGCGAGCAGAGCCACCTGCGACCACTCGACGGTGGGTACGGTGAACGGCGGGAATCCCTGCGGCAGCGGCCCGACCACGTCCACGCCCCGCTCGGTGAGCCCGAACCCGACGGTCACCACGATGGCGCCCACCACCGCGATGAGGATGCCCGGCACCCTGGGCAGCCACTTCCGCAGCACCAGGATCGTCAGGAGCCCTCCGGCGCCGACAGCGAGCGCGGCCGGGACGGTCCGGCCGTCGACGACCCCGCGCACGAACCCGGCGGTCTCGGCGAGAAGCCCGTCACCGTCGACCGAGAACCCGAACAGTTTCGGCAGCTGACTGATGAGGATCGTCAGGGCCAGGCCGTTCACGTAACCGAGCTGCGTCGGCCGCGACAGCAGGTCGGCGACGAAGCCGAGCTTGGCGACCGCCGCCACGGTCATCATCGCCCCCACCATCAGCGCCAGCATCGAAGCGAGCGCCACGGCCTGGGCCGGATCACCGCCGGACACGACGATCGGCAGGATCACGGCGGCGATCATCGGCCCCAGCGAGGAGTCCGGGCCCAGGACCAGAATGCGGGAGGGACCGAAGACGGCGTACGCCAGCAGGCACAACACCGACGTGTAGAGCCCGGTGATCGCGGGCAGTCCGGCGAGCTCCGCATAGGCCATACCCTGCGGCACGAGCAGCGTGGTCAGCACGATCCCGGCGAGCAGGTCCCGAGGCAGCCAGCGCCGCTGATAGGTGGCCAGCACCCGGATGCCGGGCACCGGATCGGCGCCGCCCATGCCACCTCCCAGCGAGAGTCACGCCGCTCAACGGTCGAGCGTTGCCGCGACGCTATGCCCCTGGATCGTGCCCGGCCTCACCCCCAGCGGCTGGTGTCCGGCCGGCGGCGCGGGACTCCAGGTAGCGCTGTTCCGGCCGGCTGAGCGTCAGGCGGGCCGCCAGCCGGTACTGCTCGCGCGCCCCGGCCCGGTCACCGGCCAGCTCCAGCAGATGGGCCCGCACCGCGGCGGTCCGGTGGTGCCGGGCCAGCACCGGGTCCCCGGCCGCCCGGTTCAGGGCCGCGAGCCCGGCCGCCGGGCCGTCGACCATGGCACCGGCCACGATTCGGTTCAGCGTGACCATCGGGCTCGGCGCCAGCGCGTGCAGCATCCCGTACAGAGCAAGGATCTGCGGCCAGTCGGTGTCCTCGGGCCGCGCCGACTCGTCGTGCACCGCGGCGATCGCGGCCTGCAGCTGAAAGGGCCCGATCGGGGCCCGCGCCAGCACGTCGGTGACGATCGCGACGCCCTCGGCGATCGCGGCCGGGTCCCAGCGGCTGCGGTCCTGTTCGGCGAGCGGGATCAGGCTGCCGTCCGGTCCGGTCCGCGCGGGCCGGCGCGCGTCGGTGAGCAGCATCAGTGCGAGCAGCCCGGCCACCTCGCCGTCGTCCGGCAGGCGCCGGTGCAGCTGCCGGGTCAGCCGGATCGCCTCGCGGGTCAGTTCCACCCGGTTCAGGGCGTCACCGGAACTGGCCGTGTAACCCTCGTTGAAGATCAGGTAGAGGACGTGCCGGACCGCGGTGAGCCGTTCACCGAGCTGATCCGGCGCCGGCATCTCGAACCGGGTGCCGGTGTCACGGATCCGCTGTTTGGCCCGGCTGATCCGCTGGCCCACGGTGGCCTCCGGCAGCAGCAACGCCCGCGCGATCTCCGCGGTGGTCAGCCCGCCGACCGCCCGCAAGGTGAGCGTGACCTGCGCCGGCACGCTCAGCGCCGGATGGCAGCAGAGCAGCAGCAGGGTCAGCTCGTCGTCGCCGCGGACCTCCGGCACCGGATCGTGACGGACCGCCTCCTCACGGCGCCGGCGGGCCACCTCGTTGCGCACCGACTCCACCCGCCGGCGACCGGCCACGGTGATCAGCCAGCTCCGGGGCTGTTCCGGTATGCCGGTGTCCGGCCACTGCCGGGCCGCCGCGATCAGCGCCTCCTGCACCGCGTCCTCGCAGGCCTCGAAATCGCCGTACCGCCGCACGACGGCGGCCAGGACCCGCGGCGCGCACTCACGCAGCAGGTCCGGCAGCTCGTTCAGATCTCCCATGTGCTCATGTCGAGGACGGGACGGACCTCGACCCGGGTGTACGCGGCGTCCGGCGCCTGGGCAGCCCAGGCGACCGCCTCGTCGAGGTCCGCGACGTCGATCAGGTAGAAGCCGGCCAAATGCTCCTTGACCTCGGCGTACGGCCCGTCGGAAGTGATCGTCCTCCCGTCGCGCACCGAGACCTGGGTGGCCAGCGCCGGATCGCCGAGCCCTTCGCCGACGACCAGCACACCGGCCTCGCGCATCTGTTCGGTGAGCCGCAGATGCCCGAGGCCGAAGTCGGTCCGCTGCTGGTCGGTCAGGGTCTCCCAGACGGCAAGCGACTGCGGGTTCGACTGGATCAGGATCAGGTATTTCATTTTTGCTCCCCTTCGCTGTCATCCGGATGTCGAAACCGGCCGGCCCGGCTTCGACATCGCAGCATGAACGAGATCCGGGAAGTCATCGAAAGCAAGGCCGCGCTGCTGGAGACCGGCGACGCCAAGGCCATCCTGTCCTATTACGCGCCCACCTTCGTCGAGTTCAACCTCGCGCCACCGCTGCGCCAGCCCGGCGACGGCCGCGACCCGGCCCCGCTGGAGACCTGGATGGCGAACTTCGCGGCGCCGCCACGGCGCGAGGTCACCCAGTTGGAGATCACCACGGACGGCGACGTGGCGTTCGCGACCAGCATCGACAGCCTGTCCGCGGTGCCGCGCGGCTCCACCGACCGGTTCACCATGTGGTTCCGGGTGACCCTGGGCCTGCGCCGCATCGACGGCCGATGGCTGGTGACCCACGAGCACGAGTCGGTCCCCTTCGAGATGGACGGCTCGTTCCGCGCCTCGACCGACCTGACCCCCACCGACTGAGGCACGCCCTTTCCGACCTGGCCCCACCGCCTGAGGCGACCCTTCTAAAGGCCGTGGCGGTCGGCCAGATCCCGGAGCCGCCGAACCTCGTCGATGATCGACTGGTCGGCCGGCTCCGGGATCCGCAGAATCGAGGCCAGCGTCACCCGGAGATCCTCGGTCGACGCCGGCCCATCCAGCTCGCCCCGCAGTTTCCGCACCGCCTTGTCGACCTGGTCCCGGTCGTAGCCACGCAGGACCACGTCGAACGAGGCGGCCCGCAACGCGTCCCGCGCGGCCGCCCGTTTCGCGGGACCACTCCCCTCGTCGAGCGCGTCGAAGCCCTGCCCGATGACGGAGTCGACCTGCGCACGGTCGTAGCCCCGCAGTACCACGGTGAAATCCTGCTGCATCGCGACATCGTAGATCGCCGATGCGAACCCTCGGCAGCGACGGAGCTCCACGACGCTGGTCTACCGTCGCCTCTTCGTTTCGCCGTCCGCTCGCCCGCCCATCGCCTGTGTGATTGTGCTTCGGACCGCTGCTGCACGCTGCGTATCCGGGTGCTCGGGGCCGAACAGCTTTCGCAGGCCCTCCCACGCCTGGTCAGCGGTCCGGCGAGCAGCCAGGATCTGGCGAAGGTTCAGGTAAGAGACCGCGAGATTCAACGCCGATCTGAGCGTGTCCGGATGATCCTCACCCAGCACCCGCCGCCGCTGCACCTGCAACTGCTCCTGAATGGCCAGCGCCTCTCGATGTCGCCCCAGTTTCGTCAACGCCGCGGCAACATTGTCGGCAGACATCAGCGTGTCCGGATGATCCTCACCCAACACCCGCCGGCGCTGCATCCGCACCTGTTCCAGAAGCGCCAATGCTTCCTGATACCGCTCCAGGAGCATCAGCGACCAGGCGATATCACTCCCGGCCCGCAACGTGTCCGGATGCTCCGCACCCAAGACCCGGGTCATCCGCTCCCAGACGTCACGGCTGATTTGCACCGCCTGCCGATACTCGCCTGAGGCCCGCAGGACTGTGGCAAGATCGCTCGCCGCGCTCAGAGTCCCCGGGTGATCGGCGCCGAGCTGCTCCCGCCAATCCGCGGCCAGCTTCTCGGCAAGGTTCAGAGCTGATTCGATATCACCCCGGCTGACCAGGTACCGCACGGCGTCATGCGCACAGTCGCGCAGGGCCGGAGTGGCATTGCGCCCGGGGTCCAGAGCAAGCACCTGCGGCAGCAAACGGATCCACACCGGCCAGCTCTCGAGGGCTGTCGGGTCCCCCGGCCGCATCTGGGCCAGCCTCGACTCCAGGTGCTTCCGTAACTCGGCTGTCTCGGAAGGCCCCATCTGGCTGCGAACCACCGCCTGAGTCAAACGGTGGACCTCCACCGTTCCGGGACTCAGCCGGGCGAGCCCGTACGCGCCGATCCGGCCGATCGACTCCTGGCGCGCCAAGGGCCCACCGATCACCTCCCGCAGCGGCTCCAAGACGCGCGGATACTCCTCGGACGGCTGCGCCAGCGCGACCAGCACCTCGATCGAGACAGGTTCCAGCGCGAGCATCGCGCACAATCGCACAACCGCCGCTGCCGCCGGATCCGCCTCGGACAACGCGGCCATACTCGACGCGATCGCGTCCGCTAACGACTGCGGATAGTCGATCGGCTGCCCCAGCTCCAGGACAGGTACCATTTCCTGGACCAGCAGTTGCAGGTAGTCGGCACCCGCCACAGCCGTCACGGAGAGATAGTCGGCCGCCTGCGTCAGCGCCAGGGGCAGGTCACCCAACGCCTGCGCTATCTCCACCGCATCGCCGGCGGCCAGGTCGGGGCGCCGCTCCAGCAGGAATTGCACCGCTTCCGCGCGAGGCAGGACGTCCAACTCGACGGAGGGAGTGATCTGCCGCCAGTCCTCCGATCGCGAGGTGACCAGGACATGGCCGTTGTCCCGAGGCAGCCACGGGAGAATGTCCTCGCGGGCGACCACGTTGTCGAAGACCAGCAGCCAGCGCGCTCGCGCCGTCAGACTGTCCTCTATCTTGCTCATGGCGACCATCGGATGCGCCTCCGGACCGACGATCCCCAGTTGCAAGCACAGTGCACCGATCTGCTCACCGATCAGCCCGGCGTGCTCAGCGGAGATCCACCAGACCAAGTCGTACTCGTCGGCGTATCGGTATGCGAATTCGAGCGCCAACTGGGACTTACCGACACCGATCAGGCCGTGCACCGCGACTCGGGCACCCGGCTGGGACAGCACGTCATGCACCGGGTTCAGAACATCGTCGCGGCCGATGAACGCCGAGTTTCGCCGGCTCAGATTCCATACCGGAGGCAGGGATCCCGGAAGACGCGGTCCAGAGCCGGCACCCTTCGACGCCGGCCCGGGCGGCGGCCCGAGTACCGAACCAACAGTGTCCAGCAGCAGTTGAACCGCCTCGGCCGAGTCCAGGCCGGCCACGCTGGGGACGAAGCGCAGCGCCCAGTTCGTTGACGACAGATCAACGTTGTCGATGTGTAAGGGAATGAGGTTGTCGGGGTCGGGGCGCCCCCGGGTAAGCCGAGCGGCTATATAGTCCGCCATGAAGCCCGGTACCGTCGAGGCCTTCGAGAGCAGTAGCAGCACCGGGTCCGACAGCCACGGAAGCTCGTTCTTCCCCTCGAACGAGCTGTCGATCGGAACCCATTCGGCAGATGTCAGCTCCGCGGCGAATCCGGCGGCCTCCAGATGCCAGCGAGCCCACTCCGCCCATGCCCGGTCCGCTCCCACGTAGGAGATGAAAATCTTGCGCCGGGCGGGACCGGGACTCGCCGGGTCTTCGGGTCCGGGGAGGTCCGGGAACAGACGTCGCAGGGTCCGGAGCACTCGCCGAGCCGTCTGACCGGCCTCGGTCGACGTCCTCGCCGCACGTTCCAGGGCCGGGACGATTCCCGCCGGCTCGCTTCCTGGCAGCAGTACGAGTTCGCCGACCTCACGTACCGCTTCCGCGTCACCGGTCTCCATCCGGCGGAGCGCCGTCGCCATGATCTGGTTCAGATCCTCGCGCCGGCTGGCCTTGCTGTTGCGGAGGTCCATCGCCACGAACCACTCCCGGCTGAGCGCATCGGTGCCCTCGGACTGCTCCCGTGCCTCGTGCAGCCACCGTTGAGCCGCGTCTGGGTTCAGCAGGTTGAGTGCCGTGAGCCGCTGGGCGTATTCCAGCTCGGGTGTGAGACTCCACGCCTGTCGCCGGTCGGTGTACATCTCCAGCAGGATGGCGGTTCGCTCGAGTCGCTCGTTGCCGAACGTCGCCACGAGGCTGGACAGCAGCAGGTCACGGATCTGTGGGTCGATCTCGTACAGGCCCTCGCCCAGCTCCCGGCACAGTGGTGACAGCAGCAGGGCGGCTTCGGCGTGATACGGCAGGACGATCGGCGGATCCAGGAAGAAGTTGACGCGTACGAGATTGAGGAATCCGGCGTCGAAGGCCACCGGAACGGCCACATGGCACGCCAGCTCCAGCGTGCCACTGGGCAGTCGCTCCCGGATGCTGGCCAGCCGGCTGACCGCGGAGCTCGCCATCAGAGAGGCCTCTCCAGCTCGACCGGCCGGCCGCGGAGCACGTCCACGGCCCGGTACATCCCGTCGCGCGTCAGCTCGTACATCGGCACGTGCCGGGCCAGCTGACCGGCGGTGGCGCCGTTCCAGGTCGACGCCGGCAACGGATTGAGCCAGGCCAGCATGCGGCCGTCCCTCGTCAGGGCCTTGAGGAGGGCGACGGTGTCCAGGAGACGTTCCAGGACCAGCCGGCCTCGGGCAGCCCCGCCGTCACTGATCACCACGACGCCGGTCTCCGGAGGCAGCGGCCGCAGCACCGAGCTCAGCCATCGGGGTTCGGTGAGGGCGTCATCCGCGTACAGGTGTCCTTCGCCGAGCGGTGGAACCGCCGGGAGTATCAAGTCGACCGAGGTGCTGAACGGGTCGTCCATGGTTGCGATCAATTGCCGGTCCGGGCTGTGACCGGCCGTGTTGTGAAAGTAGGCGACGGTGATCGTGTCGAGGCGCGCACTTGACATCACCGCGCACGTCAGGTGGTCGACGTAGTCGTGGAAAGGCGTCATCGACCCCTGCCGGTCGATCACAAGCAGCAGCTTCGCCGAGTTGCGGCGGCGCGGTACGAGGACCGGAGGAGTCGCGACTCCGGTTACCGCGTACCGGTGGAGGGTCTCGGCCACGTCCAGTTCGATGGCGGGGCCGTCACGACGGGGACGGCGCAGCCCGCGCCAGGTCTGGGCGATCTGCCGGGCGGACAGCGGATACTGCTGCTCGGTGACCAGCGTGGCGTCGTGCCGGCCGGTGGCGGGCGGCATGGCCGGGAAGCCGCGAACCGGCTGGGTGACGGGACCGGAACCGCCGCTGGAGATGACCGGCTGCGAAGCCGGTGGAACGGTCGGTCGCCCGGACTCGCTGTCCATCGACATGGCGGCGGCACCACCGGCCTTGATTTCTCCGATGACGGGCGTGGGAGCGGCCGCCGGGCCGGGCGTTTCCTCAGTGGTCCAGGTCGGGGCCTTGACGCGGGGGAAAGTGGCGCGGATGATCTCGGCTTCCGATGCCGACTTCGCCCACAGCGCGATGCAGACGTTGAGCAGGCTCCGGTCCGAGGACCAGCCGAGTCCGGCGGCGAGGACCTGCCGCAGGGCGGCGATGTCGTCGATCCCCAGGGTGAGCCCCCGCCGTCGCAGCTGTGTGGTCAGCTGGTGAAGGAAGTCCGGCACCGTCGACATGGCTATCGGCCGGCCAGCCACTCCGTCACGCGTGCTTGATCGGTGTGCTGCTTCACCAGCGCGCCGGAATAGGCGAGCCGCTCGATGTCACGGTTTCCGGCGTCGACGGCCTGCAGATAACCCACCCAGTCGAGCAGCTCGCTCAGCCCCGGCGGTTTACCCAGGTCCAGCTCGCGCAGGCTCAGCAGCGTCGTGATCGTCTGCTTGCGCAGCGACCGCCGCCTGATGCCGTGCAGTTCCAGGATCGAGTCGAGCTCTTCCGGCCGGGACGGGAAGCGGACGTAGTGGAAGACGCAACGGCGCAGGAACGCCGGGGGCAGCGTCTTCTCCTCGTTGTTGGTGACGATGACGATCGGGCGGAGCTCGGGCCGGCCCGCCGGCACCGCGTAGGAGAGGCCGGGGACCTCCGGCACCTCGAACTTCAGCTGGTCGAGCTCACGGAGCAGGTCGTTGGGGAAGTCGATGTCGGCCTTGTCGATCTCGTCGATCAGCACGACGGACCGACGGCCGTACGCCGCGCGTGCGATGGCCCGGCCGAGCGGGCCGAGGCGTACATACTTGTCCGGCTCCTCGACCGGCCGCGCGCCTGATCCCCGTGCCGACTGGATCTCGTAGAGGCGACGGACCGCGTCGTACGTGTAGAGAAGCTCCTGGCCCCGGCTCGTCGACTTGATGTAGGCCTCTTCGAGCGGGAGGCCGAGGGCGTACGAGACGGCGTACGCGAGCCTGGTCTTCCCCGCCCCGGGATCGCCCTGCAGCAGCAGCGGCCGGCCGAGGGCGATCGCCACGTTGACCGCTTCCTCCAGGTCCGGATCCGCGATGTAGGGCTCGCGCGTGACGGTTTCGGTCACCGGGTCCGTCTCGGCGATCGGCTCGGTGCCGGCCACCTCGATCAGCCGCTCGTCGGGCAGTTCCCACTCCCGGTTGAAGCGGGTGGTGGTGTCGACCTCGTGTCGCGACCTCACCAGGCCTCCATGTCTTCCAGCTCGCGTTTCAGTTCCTCGGCTCTGGTGCAGACTCTGCCGATGTGGTCCTCCAGGACCTCGTAAGTCGCGCGTACGTCCAGCAGGCCGTCGACCATGCCGACCTCGTCGACGATCCGGTCGCGCCATACCGGCGCCAGATGCTTCGGCCAGCGCCGCAGAGCGACCATGCGATAGGCCCACCCACCCACGTCCTCCGGAGCGAAGGAGGGGAGCGGAAGAGCGGCGACGGGATCCGGGAATCCACCCGCCGGCTCGCCCACCAGCAGGAGGAACATCCACCTCCGATGTCTGCCCAGGGCCGCGCGCACCTCGTTGATGAACCGCGAGACGGTCTCGGGTGACACCCCGTCGGCCAGGATCGGGCAGAACACGTTGACGCGTTCGAGCTCAGCGCGATAGCGCACGACGTAGCTGACCGCCCGCTCCACCGAATTGACTTCCGGCCGGAGTGTGATCTGACCCTTCGGTGCGAACTCGCCGAGATGAGAGGGCAGCCAGTCGCGCAGGTTGTCCACGACCTTCATGTCGGTGCACTGGACAGGGATACCGAACGACAGGAAGCGGTCCGTCACCGTGGCTCGCGCGTCGAGTATCGCATTCTTAAGGCGGTCAAGGTCGAAGTAGGCGGTGTTCAGCAGCTGCCGGGAGTCCTTCGGCCCAGGCTGCCGTTCCACCCTCAGCCCCAGCCGGAAACGGGCGACCAGCCGGTCGACCGGAACGGCATAGAGGACGTTGGCCGCCCTGGGTTTCGCCCCGGGGCCGGCCGTTCTCTCTTTCACCTGCTCGACGAGAAGCCCGACGATGGAGTCACGGACGACGACCGCGCTGCCGGAGTATCCGGAGAAGTCACCGAACTTCTGGGTCACATCCAGCTGGAGGACGTTCATCTCGTGACCGCCGGCATTCTGGATCAGGTGGTCGACGGCCGTGACCGCACCGGTGAGGCGGGAGTCGGCGTTCTTGGGCCGCGCCGTGACCGACCAGCCCTCATCCATTGCGGCATGCGCCAGCGACGGCATGATGGCCAGCGACTCGGCGACCCTCAGGACGGCGGCATCGAGCTTCGGCTCGATCTGGATGTCCTCGACCTGGACCGACGAGCCGGCCGTGATGAACGTGAGGTCGCCGGGCTCCCGCTTGCGGACCACGTGCGCGGCCGTGGCCACGATCCGGTCGGTCAGCGCGAAGGCGCTGCCAAGGTCTTTGCCGCCACCGAAGATGCGTCCGTCGATCATGCCCGCTCGATGGTCACGGTCACCTCGAAGGTCGATTCGGCGGAGGCGCGCGACAGGACCACGCCGGCCTCGGCGGAAAGGGTGATGCCGAAGGTGGCGGACAGTTCCTTGATCTGCCAGCCCTCAGCGGTGGGCAGGTCGTTCACATCGGCGTTGATCGCCTGCGCCCCGGCGATGATCGCGCTGCGCACGTCGGCCGCACGATCCTTGAGACGCTCGACGAGACTGCTGTTCCAGGAGATCTCACGCCCCTCGGAGACGTCGACGACCTGAACCACCACCGAGCCGGGAATCTCCTGGTCCGCCATCAGTCCTCCGTCGTCGAGTCTCCACAGTCGAGAACACTCTACGGAGAGCAGGAGAGAAGTCCAGACACCTGTCGAGGTATTGGGCCCTCCCGATGTGAGCCGGGAACGGGCGAGGCCGCTGAGCACCGTCACCGGTGTCAGCGGCCGTCCCCTCATGAGCCGGTGCCGAACGGATTGTTGATGAGATAGCGCCAGCGGCCGTCGGCACCGCGACGCAGCACGTCGGCGGCGACCCCGTGCAGGTCGAGCGGGAAACCCTGGCGGGCGGTGCCGCGCATCGACCAGTCGACGATCGACAGCGCGATGTCACCGGCGACGTAGAGATGCCGGGTCCCGGCCTTCATCGGAACTCCGAAACCCAGAAGATGGTCGTACGCCGCGGCGCGCTCGGACACTCCGGAAAGCGGTGTACCCGGCTGGGGAACGAGAACGGCGCCGGGCTCGTAGAACCGGTCCACCAGGGCGCTCGATCCACTCGCGAATGCCGCACAGTAGGCGGCCACATGCGCGCCCGGATCGGATGCCGGCCCGTTCGGATCCACAGGGCCGGCGGGGACATGACGAGGTGTCTGCTCAGAATCTGTCATGCCCCACCAGCATGACGCCGCGGGCCCCGCAGACCCGGGACGCCACGCCGGGCGTCGATGTCTTCACTGTCCGGCCGGGACCGCCGTGACGACGACGTTGTCGCGGTAGTGGCGGGTGTCCGGGTCGAACGGGCCGCCGCAGGTGATCAGGGTGAGCCGGACCGCGCCGTCGCGGGCGAAGTACTTCTCCAGCGGGACCGCCGTCTTGCGGTAACGCTCGCGGGCAACGACCTCGAACGTACGGTCCCGGCCGTCCGGTCCGGCGACTGTCACGACGTCACCGGCCTTGAGATCGCCGAGCCGGAAGAAGGCGCCCTTCCCTTCGGCCGCGCTGTCCACGTGCCCGGCCACGACTATCGACCCGGCCCGCGCCGACACGCCGGGGCCGTAGCGGTACCAGCCGACCCGGGCCACCCGCTCGGGGATGGCGACCTCCCCGGTCCGGGTGTCGAGCCCGACCGCGTCGACGGGTGCGTCCACGCCCAGCGACGGGATGCGCAGCCGGGCCGGCCCGTCGGCGGCGGCTTTCGGGAGCTTCGCGTCCTGCACCGGTACGCCTGCCGCCGCCGACGTCGACGGCGTGGCGGCAGGCGACGCCGACGCGATCGCGGCCGGCCCGCCGAAATCGCGGGCGGGTGCGGGGGGGGGGCCCCCCGGCGCGGGGCGGGGGGGGGGGGGGGCGCCCCGGCGGCCCCGCCGCCGGGGCGGGCCGCGGGGGTTGAAGGACCGGGCGCCCCCCCCCCCCCCCCCCCCCGCCCGG
>NZ_JBFAAI010000017.1:0-217372 GCF_040639655.1 Actinoplanes sp. NPDC023801
GGGCTCGAAGCACCAAGCGGAGACGACGTGAGCGGGTGACCACCCCCGATTTTCACGCACGGCACGGGCGTCAGAAAGACACGGATGGCTGTCTCGGCTGCGCTGAGACAGCAGCACCGCACAGCCCCGGAAGAACAGCGAGCGGGCCGCCCCTGTCCGGGGCGGCCCGCTCGTTGGTTCGCACAGGTGGATCAGGTGCCGGGGCGACGCCCGATGACCTTCACCGTCATGCCGATCTTGCCGATGCTCCAGTACTTCTTGGCGTCCGACTCGAGGAGGTTCACGCAGCCGTGCGACCCGCGCCACTTGTCGTGGATGTAGGTCGTGGTCTGGTGGAAGCCCCGCCCGCCGATGAAGCGCTGCCAGTAGGGCAGCCACACCTCGTACGGGTCGGACCACTCCTTCTTCGTCCGCTTGTTGATCTTGAAGGTGCCCGCCGGGGTCCGGTAACCCTTGTACCCGGTACGGGTGATCGTCGGAGTGACGAACACCTTGCCGTTCTTCATCACCCACGTCGTCTGGTTGGTCAGGTCGACGCAGAAGGTGATGCCCGTCTTCTTGGCCTTGCAGGCCCCCGTCTTCGTCGCCGCCAGTCGCTTGGCGACGTCGAAGGTCGTGGGACCGGCCAGGCCCTTGGCCGGCTGGATCCCGAAGCGCTTCTGGAACTTGACGATCGCGGCACAGTCGGCAGGCGACTGCTTGCCGTCGACCGTCACCGTGCCGTAGCCGCCCAGCCGCTTCAGGTAGCCCTCGACCTGCTTCTGGTACTTGCCGGTCGCACACGACGCGGCAGCTGCCTTGGTGACCACCGTGGTGCTCACTGCCGCGGCCACCGGCGCGGACGCACCGGCGCTCGCCGGCGTCAGCGCGACAGCGCCGAGACCGCCACCCACCAGCGCCGCCATCGTGGCGCCGGCGAGGCGAGCGGAAACCCGTCCCCTTGCCAAAGTTCCTCCCCAGGACTGATTGGTCCGCACATCGAAGCACAGCCGTCCCACCTGTGGAGGCCCGGGCGGACCGGTGACACGAAACCGGTATGCCATCGGCACCCGGGTGCACCGGCTTGAGGTGATTCAGCTACGGGGAGTCGCGAAGTCCTGCACCCAGTAGGGCGTCCGGTCGGCGGCCAGCGCCAGTCCGACGCCCATCTGGTCGAGCCGGCAGTCCACGATGTTCTCCCGGTGGCCGGGGCTGTTCATCCAATCGGTCATCACCTCGTACGGGCTCTCCTGGCCCTTGGCGATGTTCTCGCCGTAACGCCGCCACACGTAGCCGGCATCGGTCACCCGCTCACCGGCCCGGGCGCCGCCCGGCGACTCGTGGTCGAAGTAGTCGCGCCGGGCCATGTCGGCGGCGTGCCGGTTGGCCGCCTCGACCAGCCGCCGGTCCAGGCTGATCGGGTCGCAGCCGGCCTCCCGCCGGTTCCGGTTCACCAGCGCGAGCACCTGCTGCTGCACCGGCGCCTGCACGCCGGGCGACACCGAGGCTGCGGTGATCGCGGTACGCGACGCGGCGATCGGGTCACCGTCGTTCCCGGCCTCGGCGGCGCGGCGCGCGGGCTGCCGCATGTCGGGCTCCTCGGTGGACGACGACGGTGCGGCGGCGGTACGGGCGGGCGCCTGCGCCACCGGCCGGACGGATACGCCGCCCCACCCCGCGGCCGGGTCGTCCGGAGGGCTGAGCAGCCCCGGGTCCCCGTACAGCCGCCGGTGATCCGCCGTTGCCGTGAGGTCCGGTGTGTCCGGTGGCTCGTGCGCCAGAGCACGAGCGGTGCAACCACCCGCCACCAGCGTCACGGCAGCCAGGCCGAGCACTACCAGAGGTTTCCGCATGTCGCCGTCGATCTCCTTGTTCGCACCGCGCCCCGGCCGTTCCGGGGCGCTCACCGGTAGACCAACGGGACGGCCAGCGGAAACGCAACGCGGACCGGATCACGGACATCGCACAAGCGCACCGGATTCCGGCGTTCTTCCGCCTATCGGGGTAATCCACACAGGCGTATTCGCCGCCCGGCCGGAGGTCCCGGACGAGGACGGGCCGTCGCTACGGTTTCGCGGTGCGCAACCGATACCTGGACACACTTCGTGCCGCCGCGATCGTCCGGGTCGTCGTGTACCACCACTTCGGCTGGGCCTGGCTGGCCGTGGTGTTCCCCGCGACGGGGGTGATGTTCGCGGTCGCCGGTTCGCTGACCGCCGCCTCGCTGGAGCGCCGCCCGGCCGGCCGGGTCGTCACCTCGCGCCTGCGCCGGCTACTCCCCCCGGTGTGGCTGTTCGGCCTGGTGGCGGTTCCGGCGATGCTGTGGTCCGGGTGGTCCGGCGAGCCCGGCGGGCAGCACCCGTTCCGGCCGGCCGACTTCGGTTTCTGGCTGCTGCCGCTGGGCGACCCACCGGCCGGCGAAAAGGCCGCCTTCGCCGGGGAGGTGCTCCGGTACGTCCGCACGTATCTGTGGTTCGTCCTGCTGTCCCCGCTGCTGTACCCGCTGTTCCGACGAGTCGGGTGGCCGCTGCTGGCGGTGCCACTTGTCGGCATGGCACTTCTGGAAAGCGGCGATTCCGGCATGCCGGCCGCTATCGAGTCGGCGTGCCGGGACCTGACCACCTTCGGGGCGTGCTGGCTGGCCGGCTTCGCGCACCGGGACGGGCGGCTGCGCCGGCTGCACCCGGCTCTGACCGTCCTCGCGGCTCTGGCACTCGGCGGCCTCGGCCTGTACTGGCTCGCCCGGGGGCCCGCCGGGACCGGCTGGGATCTCGGCGAGGCGCCCGGGGCGCAGGCCGTCTACTCGCTCGGCGCGGTGCTGCTCCTGCTGCGCTGGGAGCCCGCACCCGGTCCGCCGGTGCTGCCCCCGGTGGCGAAACTGGTGTCCGGGCTCAACTCCCGGGCCGTGACGATCTGTCTGTGGCACGGGGCGGCGATCGCCGCTGCCCGGCCGGTCATGGAGCGGACCGGCCTGGACGGCCTCGGCCGGTTCGAGGAGCCGGCGGCCCTGGTGGTGGCCGTCGCACTGACCGCGGTGCCGGTGGCACTGTTCGGATGGGCCGAGGACCTGGCGGCCCGGCGGCGGCCGCGACTGTGGCCGGTCGTGGACGATGCCGCGACCGGGCTCGCCCCGCCCGATCCGCGGCCGGCGGCGGCCGGCGGGGCGGAGCTTCCGCGGCCCGGGATCACACCGGCACCGGCACCGCGGGCGGGTGACCGGCTCCCGGCGGGCTGGCCCGAGATTCCACGGCCCGCGATGCCCGGCCGTGAGGTGGCCACCCAGCGCATCACGTCGCACCGGCTCGCCGGGGACATGCCGGTGGCGGGCCGCCGGCCGGCGGCCGGGCCCGGTGTGCCGCGGCCGGGGCGGCACGGTGCTCCCTGGGCCGGCTTCGCGCCGCCCGCGCAGCCGGACGCCCACCCGCTGCCGCTGCGCTTCACCGGGCCGGACGAAACACCTTGAACAGGCCTGGCCGCCGGGCCGGCGTACCGCGGTATGCCGTGAATGCCTGAAAGCGAGCGAAGCTCGCAAAACGGTGGTTAGCCTGAGGCAGTGGGGGGGCAGCAGGGCGGTGCACTGGCTCCGGCGCTGGACGTCGGAGTCGCCGCGCTGGTCTTCCGCGCCGGTCCGTTCTACTGCGCTCTGCCACTCAGCGAGGTCATCGAGACCATGCGCCCGCTGGCGACCCGGCCGCTCGCCGGCACCCCACCGTACGTCCGCGGCCTGACCATCCTGCGCGGCGCCCCGGCCCCGGTGATCGACATGACGCGCCTGCTGACCGGTGTCGAGGCGGCCGTCGACCGGTACGTCGCGGTCCGTGCCGGACGCGGGCCGGTCGTCTGCGCCACCGGTCCGGTGCTCGGCGTACGGCTGGTGCACGTGCAACCGCCGGAGGGCCCGGCCGCGCTGCTGGCCGGCGTCTCCGGGGCGCTGATCGCCGCCGTCGGGACGGTCGGCACCGAACCACTGCTGCTCCTGCACGGCATCGCCGCGGTACCGGACGAGGTGTGGGAGGCAGCCGGTGCGGCACCCCCGGAGGCCCCGTCATGATCAGCGCGGCGTCCCTGACCCGGTTCCGGGAGCTCCTGCAGAGCCGGCTCGGCTGGACGTTCGCCGACCACGACCTCGGGCAGACCGCCGACGTGCTGGCCGCCCGGGCCAAGGCGCACGGCCTCGGCCACCGGGAGTACCTGGACCGGCTGGCCGGCCGCCGGTGGACCGCCGAGACCGCCGAACTGGCGCGGGCGCTGAGCATCACCGAGACGTACTTCTTCCGGCACTCCGACCAGTTCCGGGTGCTGAGCGACCGGGTACTGCCGGAACTCGTCGAGGCACGGGCCGGGCAGCGGGTCCTGCGGCTGTTCTCGGTCGGCTGCTCGTCCGGCGAGGAGGCGTACTCGCTGGCCATCGCGGCGATCCGGGCCCGCCCCGGCCCGGACTGGATCGTGTCGGTGACCGGTGTCGACGCCAACCGCGACATGCTGCGCCGGGCCCGTGCCGCCGAGTACTCGCCATGGTCGCTGCGGGAGACCTCCGAGGACGTGATCCGGCGCTGGTTCGAGCGCACCGCCGACGGTTTCCGGGTGGCCGGCGAGATCCTGCCGGTGGTCCGGTTCGTCGAGCACAACGTCGCCACCGACGACCCGCAGCTGTGGCATCCGGCCCGCTACGACGTCATCTTCTGCCGCAACCTGCTGATGTACCTGACCGAGGAGGTGCGGGCCGACCTGATCCGGCGGATGACCCGCGCCCTCACCGACGGCGGGTTCCTCTTCCTCGGGCACACCGACTCGCTGGGCAGCCGGCCGGACGGCCTCGAGGTGTGTCACGCCGACGGGACCGTCTACTACCGGCGGCGGACCCAGCCCCCGCCGCCCGGGCCCGCTCCGTCACCACGGCGGACCGTGCCGGCCCCGGTCATCGCCACCACGCCCCGGCCGCCGGCCGGGACCGACTCCCTGCAGCGGGCGCTCGGGCTGATGAGCGAGGACCGGTTCGCCGAGGCCCTGATCGCGATCGGCACCCACGACTCGCTGCCCCGCGGGGTACTGCTGGCCCAAGTGGGACGGGTCGACGAGGCCCGCGACACCGCACACCGGCTGCTGCACGCCGGTGGGCCGCAGGCCGACGCGCACCATCTGCTCGGGGTCTGCCACGAGCTGGACTGCGCCGAACAGGCCGTCGGGCAGTACCGGCTGGCCGCCTATCTGGACCCCCGCTTCGCGATGCCGCGGCTGCGGATGGGACTGCTGGCCCGGCGGCGCGGCGACGACCGGGGGGCGGCCCAGCATCTCGCGGCCGCGCTGGAACTGCTGCCCGGTGAGAACGACGACCGGATCGTGCTGTTCGGCGGCGGGTTCGGGAGGCTCGCGCTGACCATGCTGTGCCGTACCGAGCTGGACGCCTGCGGGGCCCGTCGGTGAGCCGGCTGAGCGTGGCCGACCGGGTGGCCCGGCTCCGCGAAGACTTCGACCGGTCCTTCGCCGAACCCGCCCGCGTCCTCGACGGCGAGACCGTGCAGCTGCTCGCGGTGCGGGCCGGCGATCGGCCGTACGCCATCCGCCTGGACCAGTCCTCCGGTGTGCACCCGGACCGGCCGGTGACCGCGCTGCCCACCTCGGTCCGGGCGCTGCTCGGCGTGGCCGGGTTCGCCGGCACCGTGGTCCCCGTCTACGACCTGGCCGGCCTGCTGGCCCACCCGGTCCCGCAACGGCCGCGATGGCTGCTGCTCACCGCCGGTGAACCGCCGCTGGCGCTCGCCTTCCACGAACTGGACCGGCACCTGCGGGTTCCGGTCGCCGACGTGATCGGCGGCTCGGCCGACGTCGAACGGCAGGGTTGCCTGCGCGGGATGGTCCGGCTGCCGGACGGCGACCGGCCGATCGTGGACGTACCGGCCACCCGCGCGCTCGTTCATCAGCTGGCCGGACACCGGCCCGTTCCCGAGGAGACCCGATGAAGGCCGGACGCACCTACGGCGGGAAGCTGGCGATCGGTGTCGCCATCACCGTCCTGTTCACCCTGCTGACCATCGTCACTTCGGTCGCCGGGCTGGCCGTCGTGGTCACCGCCAAGGACGCGGCCATCACGTCGGCGACCGACGACCTGGCCGGCGCCGAGAAGTTGAGCCGGATCATGGAGATGCGGATCGCCGACTACCGGGCCTACCTGCTGGACGGTGCGGCCGAGAACGCCCGCCTGACCGACGAGCACCACCAGGCGTTCAACCGCATGCTCGAGGAGCTGCGCCGGGGCATCGACGACCCCAATTCCAAGGAGATGCTGGAGGACATCGCCGGCCTGAACGAGAAGCACGCCGCGGCCAGCGCGGCGATGATGGCCGAACGCGCCCGCAACGACGACATCCCCGCCATCACCCGGATGAACGACGTGCAGGTGGTGCCGATTCGCCGCCAGTTGCAGCAGGGGCTGGCGGATCTGATCGTACGGGTCCGCGACGACGTCACCGCCGCCCGGCAGGAGTCCTCGACGCGGGGCAAGCAGGCGATCGGACTGGTCATCGGCCTGGGTGTGCTCACCACGCTGAGCGCGCTCGTGGTGGCCTGGCGGCTGAGCCGTGACCTCAAGCGCGAGGTGGGCGCCGCCGTCGGGCACATCCAGAGCTCGTCGGCGCAGCTGGAGGCGGCCGCCGCCCAGCAGGTCAACGGTGGCCGCGACCAGGCCAGCGCGATGAGCGAGATCACCACGACGATCAGCGAGCTGCTGATCACCTCCCGGCAGATCGCCGAGACCGCTCAGCGGGTGTCGAAGGTGGCCGAGGACACCGAGGCTGCCGCCCGCACCGGGGACGCCACCATCGACCAGACCCGCAACTCGATCACCACGATCCGTTCCCAGGTAGACCAGATCGTCCAGCACATGCTCGCGCTCGGCGAGAAGTCGCAGCAGATCGGACAGGTGGTGGATCTGGTGTCGGAACTGGCCGAACAGACCAACATCCTGGCCATCAACGCCACCATCGAGGCCAGCGGCGCCGGTGAGTGGGGCCGGCGGTTCGCGGTGGTGGCCGAGGAGATCCGCAAACTCGCCGACCGCACTGCCGCGTCGGCCAAGGAGATACGGACGCTGATCGAGGATGTCCGGGGCGCGGTCAACACCACGGTGATGGCCACCGAGATCGGCGCCAAGGCGGTCGACGCCGGAGCCCGGCAGTTCGACGACGCCACCAACTCGTTCCGGGCGATCGTCCAGCTGGTCGCCACCACCAACGACGCGACCCGGGAGATCGAGCTCTCCACCAAGCAGCAGACCACCGCGGTCGAACAGGTCAACGTGGCCGCCTCGGACACCGCCCGGGTGTCCCGGGAGACCGAGGCGAGCGCGGTGCAGACCAAACAGACCGCCGCCCACCTCTCGGCACTCTCCAGTGACCTGCTGGAGATGGTCGGCACCGGGCGTCACTGATGGCCGAGGGCCGGGATCCGCTGCGCTACTTCCGGATCGAGGCACGCGAACTCATCGACCAGATCACTGCCGGGGTGCTCGACCTCGACCAGCAGGCCGGGCCCGAGCCGGTGGCCCGGCTGCTGCGGTTCGCGCACACGCTCAAGGGCGCGGCCCGGGTGGTCCGGCAGAAGGACATCGCCGACCGGGCGCACGCGTTCGAGGAGATCCTGGTCCCGCACCGGACCGACGAGGGGTCGCTGGCCGCCGGCGAGATGCGGGAGCTGCTGCGCCTCAACGACGAGATCGCGGCGTACGTCTCCGCGCTCGAGAAGCCCCCGGAACCGCAGCGGACGCCGGCGAGTCCACCGGAGCGGGCAGCCGACCGCGAACCGGAGCAGGCCGAGGCCGCCACCCACCGGTCGTCCACTCAGGACCTCGACGAACTGCTGGACGCCATCGGTGAGGCCAACGCCCGGATGGCACCGTTGCGCACCGGCGCCACCACCGTGGACAGGCTGCACCGATCCGCCACGACCCTCGCCGACCAGCTGCGGCTGTCCCCGACCGGCGACACGGCGGCGGCCCGGGCCGCGGCGGAACGGCTCGCCGGGGAGCTCGGGTCGGCGGGCCGGCGGTTCACCGATGCGGTCGACCAGCTCGAACGCGAGCTCGACGACGTCCGGGCCAAAGCGGAAGGGCTGCGGCTGGTGCCGGCCGGCACGGTGTTCACCGTGCTGCGCCGGGCGGTCCGGGACGCCGCCGACGGCGAGGGCAAGCGGGTCCGGTTCGTCGCCCGCGGCACGGCGATCCGGATGGGCGCGCACCTGCTCGGGCCGGTCAGTGGCGCTTTCCTGCACGTGGTGCGCAACGCGGTGGTGCACGGCATCGAGCCGGAGGACGTCCGGCTGGCGGCCGGCAAACCGGCTGAGGGCACGGTCACTCTCGAGGTGGAGCGGCGCGGCCGGTTCGCGGTGTTCCGGTGTTCCGACGACGGGCGCGGCTTCGACCTGGAGGCGCTGCGCAGTACCGCGGAGGCACGCGGTCTGCTGCCCGGCGGCGGACGGCCACCGGACGCCGACGAGCTGCTGCAACTCGTGCTCAAGGGCGGGATCAGCACCTCGCCGTCGGTGACCGAGGTGTCCGGGCGGGGCATCGGCATGGACGCCGTCCGCGAGGTCGCCGCCCAGTTGCACGGTGAGGTCGTGGTCCGCACCGTGCCCCGTCAGGGCGCCACGGTGGAGTTGATCATCCCGCTGGCGCTGCTGGCGATGACCGGGCTGATCGTCGAGGCCGGTGGCACGGTGGCGACCCTGCCCCTGGACGCGGTCCGGGCCTGCGTGCGGCTCAGCGCCGAGGAGGCCGCGACCGCCGCCTCGAGCGGCCGGCTGGTCCACGAGGACACTGCCGCCCCGTTCCTGCCGCTCGCCGAGGCCCTCTACACCGGTTCCACCGTGCCGGACTCCCCCGGGATCGGTGCCGCCGTGGTGATCGCCGGCGACAAGGGTGTCTACGCGATCGGCGTGGACCGGCTGGCCGGCACGTCGGCGCTGGTGGCCCGGCCGCTGCCGGAGCTGGCCCCGGCCACGCCGGTGATCGGCAGCGTCGCGGTGGACGCGGACGGCAACCCCCGGCTGGTGCTCGATCCGCTGGGACTGGCCGACGAGGTGCTGCGCAGCCACCTCGGCGGCGCCCGGCCGTCCGCCGCGCCCGTGGCCGAGCCGCTGCCGATCCTCGTCATCGACGACTCGCTGACCACCCGGATGCTGGAACGCAGCATCCTCGAGTCGGCCGGGTACGAGGTGGACCTGGCCGCGTCCGCCGAGGAGGGTCTGGAGAAGGCCGCGGCCCGCGCGTACGGCCTGTTCCTCACCGACATCGACATGCCCGGCATCGACGGGTTCACCTTCGTCGAGCGGACCCGCGCCGACCCGGAACTGGCCGGCGTACCGGCGATCCTGGTCAGCTCCCGGTCCAGTGCCGCCGACCGGGACCGCGGGCGGGCGGCCGGGGCCAGCGCCTACGTCGTCAAGGGCGAGTTCGACCAGGAACAGCTGCTGGGGCACATCAGGCGGCTGGTGGTGCGGTCATGACGAGGGTCCTGATCGTCGAGGACTCCGCGACCATGCGCCACCACCTGCGGGAGGCGATCACCGCGGATCCGCAGCTCGAGATCGTCGGCGAGGCCGTCGACGGGGAACGTGCCGTGCTGCTGGCCGGGCGCCTCCGCCCCGACGTGATCACGATGGACATGATGCTGCCGGGGATCAGCGGGCTGGCCGCGACCGAACAGATCATGGCGGAGCATCCGACCCCGATCCTGGTGGTGTCGTCGGCCGACCGGGAGGAGCTGTTCAGCACGTACAACGCCCTGGCCGCGGGTGCGGTGGACGTGATGGAGAAGCCACGCGGTGACGACTCGGACGCCGACTGGGCTGTGCGGCTGCGTACCTCGGTGCGGATGGTCGCCCGGATCCGGGTGATCACGCATCCCCGGGCCCGGCTGGACCGCCGGGTCACCGCTGCCCCGCCGGCGCCGGTACACGTACCGCTGCCGGCGACCGGGCGGCTGAACGTCGTCACGGTCGGAGCCTCCACCGGCGGACCGGCCGCCCTCACCGAATTGCTGCGCGGCCTGCCGCCCAGTTTTCCGGCCCCGGTGCTGGCGGTGCAGCACATCGCGGCAAGCGAACAGTTCGCGGTCGCGTTCTCCGACTGGCTGGCCGGGCAGACCGGCCGCGACGTCCGCTACGCCGTCGACGGCGCCCCGGTCGCGCGCGGCGCCGGGCGGGTCGTGCTGGCACCGCCCGACCGGCATCTGTTCGTCCGCGACGGCCTGCTCCGGCTCAGTGCCGGACCGCCCCGGCACTCCTGCCGGCCGTCGGTGGACGTGCTGTTCGAATCGGTGGCCGAGGAGTTCGGGCCGAACGCGGCGGGCTGCCTGCTCACCGGGATGGGCCGCGACGGCGCGGCCGGGCTGCTGCAGATGCGCAGCCGCGGCGCGATCACGTTCGCCCAGGACGAGGGCAGCTGCACCGTCTACGGCATGCCGCGGGAGGCGGCGCTGCTCGGTGCGGCCATGCACGTGCTGCCGCCCGGCCGGATGGCCTCCCATCTGGCCGAACTGCACTCCGCGGCGGTACGCCGATGACGCCGACCGTGCTGATCGTGGACGACAGCCTGACCGTGCGGATGGACCTGCACGAGGCGTTCTCCGACGACGGGTTCGCCACCATCCTGTGTGCCACCGGGGCCGAGGCGCGGACCGCGTTCAGCGAGGCGACGTTCGACGCCGCGGTGCTGGACGTGCTGCTGCCCGACGCCGACGGCCTGGAACTGCTCACCGAGCTGCGGCAGAACCCCACGCGCGGCGGCGTGGTGACGATGCTGCTGTCCAGCGAGAGCGAGATCACCGACCGGCTGGCCGGGTTGCGTATCGGCGCCGACGAGTACGTGGGTAAACCCTACGACGCCGGATACGTGGTGGCGCGTACCCGGCAGCTGCTCGGTGAGTCCCCGGACCGGTCCGCGGACCGCACCACGATCCTGGTGATCGACGACAGCATGACCTTCCGGGAGCAGCTGCGCGACCTGCTGGAACCCGAGGGTTACGCGGTGCTGACCGCCCCCGGCGGCGAGGAGGGCCTGCGGATGGCCGCCGACCGCCGGCCGAACGCGGTGATCGTCGACGGGGTGATGCCGGGCATCGACGGCGCCACCGTGATCCGCCGGATCCGCCTGGACCCGGCCCTGCGCGACACCCCCTGCCTGCTGATGACCGCGGCCGACGACTACGCGACCGAGATGCAGATGCTCGACGCCGGCGCCGACGCGTTCGTACGCAAGCACCAGGACCTGGCGGTGGTGCTGGCGAAACTGGCCGCGGTGCTGCGGCAGAGCGCCGAGCAGCTGCCGATCGAGGCGCTCGGCGGGCCGCACGGGCCGGGCAAGGTGCTGATGGTCAGCTCCGACCGGCATCGGATGGACCACTGGGCCGACGCGCTGCGCACCGACGGTTACGACGTGGTGCAGGCCTCCGGCATCGACGACACCCTCGACCTGCTCGCCGCGCAGCCGGTCGACTGCATCGTGATCAGCATCGACGACGACCTCGATCGGGCCCGTGAGGACTGCCGGCGGCTGCGTGAGGTGCCGCTGGTCGGGGATCTGCCGGTGGTGATGACCGGCGCCGAGGAACTGATGCTCGACTGCCTGGCGGCCGGCGCCGACGACTACGTGCGCGACACCGACGTGCCGGAAGGGCTGCGGGTGCACGTACGCGCCCAGATCCGCCGCAAGCAGTCGCACGACGACGCCCGGCGGATCCGTGAGGAGCTGATGCGCCGGGAACTGGACGCGGCCGAGGAACGGGCCGCCCGGCAGCTGGCCGAGACGCGGGCCGCGCTGGTCGAGGAGCTGGAATGGCGCAACCGGGAGCTGGAGGCGTTCTCCGGTTCGGTCTCCCACGACCTGCGCGGACCGCTGCAGGTGATCAGCAGCTTCGCCGAACACATGCTGGAGGAGGACGAGGAGCCGCTCGGCGAGAAGACCCGCCACCGTCTCACCCGGGTGCACGCGGCGGCGATGCGGATGGCCGACCTGATCGAGTCGCTGCTGATCCTGGCCCACGCGAGCCGCGGCGAGCTGCGGCGCGACCGGTTCGACATGACGGCGACGGCCCGCCAGGTGATCGGCGACGTCGCGGCCCGCGACCTGGAACGGGAGGTCACCTTCGCGGTACGGGAGGAGATGACCGCCGACGCCGACGAGGGCCTGGTCCGGGTGATCCTGGAGAACCTGATCAACAATGCGGTGAAGTTCAGCCACAAGGTCGCCGACCCGGTCGTCGAGGTGGGCGCCGAGGGTGACCGCTTCTACGTGCGCGACAACGGTGCCGGCTTCCCGCCCGACCAGGCCGACCAGCTGTTCCGGCCGTTCGCCCGGCTGCATGACGCCCGCGACTTCCCGGGCACCGGCATCGGGCTGACGACGGTGCACCGGGCGGTGGAACGGCACGGCGGCGAGATCTGGGCGGAGAGCGAGGAGGGCCGGGGCGCGACGTTCTGGTTCACGCTGCCACCGGCCGCCGGCTTCACCGGCCCGGATCGGCGCGGAGGTCCACGCCGGTCCGGGTGACGGGTCACCGGATGTAGGCGAGCCCGTCGGAGACCACGGTCGGGCGCCCGGAAGTGCCGGCCACCACGACCACGACGGTGTGCTTCTTGACCGACGTGGCCGACACCCACAGCGCCTGGCGGTACTTCGTGGCCCCGGACCGGGTGTCGATCGTGGCGACCTTCCGGCCGTCGAGGTAGACGTACGCCTTGCCGGTCTTCGTCCCCCGCGAGAAGAGCAGCGCCGCCGACCGGCCGGTGAACGTGTAGGTGAGCTTCGCGTTCTTCCTCGTCGACGCGAGGGCCTTCCCGCCGAGGTACGACTTGCCCGCCCGGGAGCTCCAGGTGCCGCTCTTCCTGGCGGAGGTCTCGGCGGACAGCACCACGGTGCGGGACATCGAGGCGGCCCGGGTGTTGCCGGCCATGTCCCGCGCGGTGACGGTCCAGGTGGCGGCGCCGGGCTTGACCGTGGTGTTCCAGCTGCCGACCGGCCCGAGGTTCGCGGCCCGGGGGCGGCTCACCGCGTACCCGGCGAGTTTGAGGTTGTCGGTGCCGGTGAAGCCCAGCCGGACCGGTACCGCCGTGGTGCTGTAGGTGCCGGTGGTCAGGTCGAGGGGCAGCACGCCGCGGTACGCCGGCGCGGTGATGTCGCCGTGGACGGTCACGCCGACCCGTGCGGTGGTGCCGGCAGTGTGCACGGCCAGGACGGTGACGGTGTGCGCCCCGGCCGGAATGTTCACCTTCGCGCCGGTCGCGGTGCCGGGCAGGGTGCTCACCACCTTGCCGTCGAGGTGGATCTCGAACCGGTCGATGTCGGTCGCGGTGTTGGCAACCGCCCAGGTGAGCCAGGCGGCGTTCTTCACGTAGTAGGCACCGCCGGAGTAACCGCCGCCCGCGACCTTGGTGAGCGTCATCCCGGTGACCATCTGCTGCGACCTGGCGCGGATGGCGGGGAGACGGGCGTCGAGTTTGGCGCCGGGGCACACCGTCGCGTCGGCCTCGCGGTGCCCGGCCAGGCGCGGCACCGTGATCTTCGCGCCCTTGGGCAGCTTGTCGTTGGCCACACCGGCCGCGAACGTCGCCCGGCCGGCCGGGTTGAAGCCGTACTTGCCCAGGCGCGCGGCACCGACCTGGGCGAGGATCGTCTCGATCGCCGCGTTGGACGGCTCGGTCTCGAAGTTGCCGATGACCGCGATCGCGGCGTAGCCGGTGTTGAAGCCGACCGTGGCGGCGGGGACGATGGCGTTCTCCACGCCGCCCCGGCGTCCCTCGAAGAGCCGCCCGCACTTGTCGACCATGTAGTTGTAGCCCAGGTCGGCCAGGCCCTTCACCTTGACGTCGTTGCTCTGGATGCTGCGCACGATCGCCGCCGACTCGGAGCACTCGTAGTCGTTGGTGGTGCCGGTGTGGTGCACCCAGACGGCGTTGACCACCTTGGCGTCGGTGACGCTGCCGACGATGGTCTCGTCGGCGCTCCACGCCTTGCGGGTGAAGTAGCCCGGGAACTGCGCCTTCACCGGCACCGTCGAGGTCGGTTCCGGGACCGGCCCGGTGGACGTGGCCTGTGCGGTCGCCACCGGCTGGATCACCGAGTCGGCGCCGGCGGCCGGGTCCTCCGCAACCGGGGCGGGGGTCTCCTCGGTGACCGTGGGCTCGGCGACCGGCTCCTCGGTGACGTCCTCGACCGGACCGTCGCCCTCGATCGGTTCCCCGCCCTCGGGCGCCGCGGTCGCCGGTTCCGGTGACGGCGAGGCCGAGGGCCCGGTCGAGGCGCTGGGTGAGGGCTCTCCGGCACCGCGGCCGCCGGTCTTCTCCGTGCCCGGATCGATCAGGTCGAGCCGCAGGCCGGCCGGAAGGCCGTTCTGCTTCCCGGCGATCCGGACGGCCACCCCGTCGGAGGGGCCGGCCCAGAGCGGTTCGGTGGCGCCCCGCCGGCCGGACCGGGACGCCTCGGCGCCGTCCGGGCCGGTGTCCGATTTTTCCAGCTCCTGCCAGCCGGTCCATGTGCCGGAGGCCACGCTGCGGGTACGCACCTCGATGGTGCCGTCCGGTTCCGCGGCCGGGTCCGACCAGCTGATGCCGAGCAGGCTGAACCGTTTGGTGGCCCGCTGCGCGATCTCCGTCCGGCCACCGGTGGCGGTCAGGTCGAGGCTGGTCAGCTCGGTCCGGATCCGCGGCGGCTCGGGGCTGGAGTCCGGCGGCAGCTCGGTGGGCGTGACCACGGGTGCGGCCTCCGCCGGTGTGGTTCCGGACGGCCAGGTCAGGACGGCCACGCCGCCCCCCGCCGCGAGCACGGCGACCGCCGTGCCGATACCGATCGCCAGCTTGCGCTGCATCCCCGTGTCCCCCGCGGTGATCGACAGTCTTGAGGACGCGACCTTACCGGACGGTCACCGCCCGTGTTGGCCCTGACTGGCGCGGAGGGCGGCCACGGCCGGTTCCGGGATCTCCGGAACCGGCCGGGCGGCTCTCAGTCGGTGCCGAGCGCCGTCACGGGGCTCACCCGGGCCGCTTTGCGGGCCGGCATCACGCCGGCCAGCGCGGTCAGGGCCACGAGGAGGACGAAGACCGCCACCAGTTGCCACACCGGCAGGGTGAGCGGCGCGTTCAGGCCGATCGCGGAGACGGCGAGCCAGGCGTACGGAACACCCAGCGCGACCCCGAGCACGGCGCCGATCAGGCCGTACAGGGCGGACTCGGTGGTGAGCATCCCGCGCAGGCCGCCCCGCGACATCCCGACCGCGCGCAGCAGACCGGACTCCCGGGCCCGTTCGACGACCGACAGTGCCGTGGTCGCGCCCACCCCGACGATCGCGATCAGCACCGTCAGGCTGATCAGCGCCAGGGCGATCGTCATCAGCACCGCGAGCGCGCTGT
Organism: Actinoplanes sp. NPDC023801; assembly: GCF_040639655.1. NCBI lineage: Bacteria > Bacillati > Actinomycetota > Actinomycetes > Micromonosporales > Micromonosporaceae > Actinoplanes > Actinoplanes sp. NPDC023801. Next base: position 15,376 of record NZ_JBFAAI010000017.1, read on the forward strand.
CGACCTGGTCACGCTGGTCGGCGAGGACCTCGACGCGCACGTCCGAACCGGCGCCGGTCACACCTTGCAGTGCCCGCAGCGCGCTGGTGCGGCCGTCCTCCCCGGCGGTGGCGGCATCGGCGAGGACACCGGTCGGTGCGACGGGCGCGCCCAGGGCCGTCAGGTCGGCCGGATCGAGCAGGATCTCGGTGCGCAGCGGAGTGGAACCGCCGAGGACCGCGGCGATCGTCACCCGTACCTGCTTGCCCTTGGCCGAGACGGTGACCTGGTCGCCGGTGCGCAGTTCCAGGTACCCGGCGGCGACCGCCCGCCCGGGGGCGAGCCCGGCCACCGACCCGGATCTGACGTCCAGCTCAGAGAGCCGCGGCAGCGCCGCCGTCGAGAGGTCGGTGGCCGTGCCGCCCTCCATGTCGCCGACCTTGACCTCGGGAACCCGCCGGTAGGCGACGACCCGGGTCACCTCGGGACTGCGCGCGGCCCTGTCGGCGAGACCGGCCGGCAGCGCGCTGCCCGGTGCGCCCTCCACCTGGAAGTCTGCCGGCGCCGACGCCACCGCCTCCCGGTTGGCCAGCACCCGGATCGAGTCACCGCCGACCAGCACCCCGGTGATCAGGGTGACGCCCAGCGCGACCACCACCGACACGGCCGCGGCGCGCCGGGTGCTGCCGCCGACCCCGCCGACGGCGAGCCGGCCGACCGGGCCGAGCATCCGCAACGGGCGGCCGGCTATCGCGAGGATCGGCCGGACCAGTACCGGGCCGAGCGCGATCAGCGCGATGAAGGCGAGAAAGCCGGAGCCGACCACGCTCAGCATCATCGTCTCGGCCGGATAGTCCTGCTCGTCCGGTGCGGGCAGGTTCCGCCAAACCAGGCCGGCCATTCCCGCGGCGGCCACGGCGAAAAGCAGGCCGACGACCGCCCGGAACCACCCGATGCCCTGCTTGGCGCCGGAGGTGGCGGCCGACCGCAGCGCCTCCAGGGGCGCGACCCGGGCCGCGGAGAACGCCGGCGCCAGAACGGCCAGGACAGTGATCACGACGGCCAGCAGCACGGTTCCGGCCGCTTCGATCAGTGGGAGGCCGGGGCCGGACAGCTCCAGGCCGAACAGCGACACAGCCGGCGGAAGCGGGTGACCGAGGGCCAGCGCGCCGAGCACCCCGGTGGTCCCGGCGAGCAGGCCGGTGAGTGCCCCCTCGGCGGCGAGTGCCCGGGCCAGCGCGCCCCGGCCGGCGCCGACCGCGCGGAGCAGGGCGAGCTGCCGCATCCGCTGGGCGAAGACGATCCGGAAGGTGGAGGCGGCGATCAGCCCGGCCGCGGCCACGGCGACCGCCACGAACACGCGCACCACGATGAAGAGCTGCTCGACCTCGGCGGCGGCCGCACGCGCCTCCTCGTGCCGGGCCTCGGAGCCGGTGACGAACTCGGCCGGGCTCTCACCGGCCACCAGCGGCGCGATGCCGTCCCGTACAGCGCGGGCGTCGGCGCCGGGGTCGAGCCGGACCTCGAGCCGGTCGATGAACGCGTGGCCGGTCGCCGCGTCCAGGGTGTCGAGCGAGCCGTACGCCAGGAAGCCGACGTCGTCGCGGGGCTGCACCACGCCGACCACGGTGAGGGTGCCCGGCTTGCCGCCCTCGGGTTTCACCGGAATCGTCGAGCCGACCGGCAGGTCCATCCGCTCCACGGTCCGGGGCGTGACCGCCACCTCGCCGGTCGCCGCCGGGAAGCGCCCCTCGGTGACCTTGACGGTGCTCAGCGGCCCGCTGCCCGGGTCGGTGGCGATGACCAGGTAGCCGGCGCCGAGCGGGATGCCGTTCTCAGCGCGGGCCACCGTCTCGGCGACTCCGGGCAGTCTCCCGATCGCGGTGAGGTCCCCCGTGGTGACCTCACCGCCCCGTACCACCAGGTCGGTGGCCTCCGGGGTGCCGCTGAGCCCGTTGAGCACGCTGCGTTCGGTGATCTGCTGGGCCAGCACGGTCGCGTAGACCACGAACGAGGCGACGAGCACCGCGAGACCGGTGAGCAGCATCCGGGCCGGCCGCTTGCCGGCGCCGGCGAGCTGAGTGCGCAGGATCGTGTTCATCGACCGGCCGCCAGGTTCTGCAGTGCGTCGGTGACCGAGGCGATGTCCGGGTCGTGGACCTCACCGGCGAGACGGCCGTCGGCGAGCATGACGACCCGGTCGGCGTACGCGGCGGCCCCCGGGTCGTGGGTGACCATGACGATGGTCTGTCCCAGGTTCCGGGCCGAGTCGCGGAGCAGTCCGAGCACCTCGGCGCCGGACCTCGAGTCGAGGTTGCCGGTCGGCTCGTCGGCGAAGACCACCTCGGGCCGGGAGACCAGGGCACGGGCCAGCGCGATCCGCTGCTGCTGGCCGCCGGAGAGCTCGGCCGGCAGGTGGCCGAGCCGGCCGGACAGGCCCAGCGTGGTGATCAGCCGGTCCTGGAACTCGGGCTCGGGTTTGCGGCCGGCCAGGTCGAGCGGCAGCGTGATGTTGGCGGCCGCGGTGAGCTGCGGCAGCAGGTTGAAGGACTGGAACACGAAACCGATCCGCTCGCGGCGGGCCTTGGTGAGTACCCGGTCCGGCTGGGTGCTGAGGTCGGTGCCGCCGAGCAGCACCTGACCGGAGGTGGCGGTGTCGAGTCCGGCGAGGCAGTGCATGAGCGTGGACTTGCCGGAGCCGGAGGGGCCCATGATGGCGGTGAACCGGCCGCGTTCGAAGCCCACGGTGACGCCGTCGAGCGCCCGGACCGCGGTGTCGCCGGCGCCGTACACCTTCACCAGGCCGACCGCCGCGACGGCCGCCTGGCTCTCGCGCCCGGTGACGGGTGAGGACTGCCTCTGCATGAATGCTCCCAGTTGGCTGTGAATCGGACCCGTCGGATACTGGTCGATCTACGCAACCGGGCGCATCGGCCCGCTGTCGGGGATGCGGGTCTAACTTTCGGCCGATGGAGGGGGACTCCGGCGCGCCTACGCTGGGTGACGATGATGAACCTCGCCCTGCTCCGCCTGGGCCAGCTCGCCGCTTTCTTCGCGCTGGCCTTCCTCGGCATCCTCGATGTTCAGGGCGGCCTGGCCTCGGATTCGGTGGAGATCGCGCTGTGGCGGGTGGCCTCGGCGGTCGCCGCGGCCGCGGTCTGGCTTCCGGCGCACCGGCAGGACTCGGTGTTCCTGCCGCGGGCCGGGATCGTGCTCGGCGTGCACTCGCTGTTGCTGACCGCGGTCCTGTTCGTGGGTACGCCGGCGCAGTCGCTGTGGGGGCTGGCCGAGTCGGCGGCGCTGCTCGGGGTGCTGATGGTGGTGTCCCGACGGGGCCAGGCGGCATGGGCGGTCCCGGCGGTGGCGGTGCTGCTGACGGCGGTGGCCGCGGCCCCGCTGCGGACCGGCCTGCCGGGCGCCCAGGGGGTGGTGTTCGGGCTGATCCAGGCCCTGGCCGGGGCGGCCGCCATCGGTGTCGGCGTCTACCTGCGGACGCTGGAGGGCAACCGGCAGCGGGCGGTCGACGCGGTCCGGGCCGAGCAGCGCGCCGAGTTCGCCCGCGATCTGCACGACTTCATCGCCCACCACGTGACCGGCATCGTGGTGCAGGCACAGGGTGCCCGCTTCATCGCCGAGCAGGACCCGAAACGGGTGCTGCTCGCGCTGGAGCAGATCGAGCGGGCCGGCGCCGAGACGATGGCGTCGATGCGGCGGATGGTCGGCGTGCTGCGTGACCCGGAGTCGCGGCCGGACGCGCCGCTCGCCCCGGTCGCCGGGGTGTCCGACCTGGAGACGCTGATCGGGCAGTTCACCGCCGCCGGTGGACCGCCGGCCGGACTGTACGCGGACGGGGACGTGACGGCGCTGCCGGTGGAGGTGTCGACGTCGGCCTACCGGGTGGTGATGGAGGCTCTCACGAACATCCGGCAGCATGCTCCGGAGGCGTCGTCGGTGGAGGTCCGGCTCGCCCGTACGCCCGCGCATCTGATGGTCCGGGTGACCAACGACGGACCCGCCACCCGTACGCCTGCCGTCCCGCACCGACCGGGGTACGGTCTCGTCGGCCTCGCCGAACGGGTCCGCGCCGTGGGCGGGCGGATCACCGCCGGGCCGGGCATCGCCGGCGGATGGGTGGTCGACGCCGTGTTACCGCTGGAGTGGAGCGAGTCTTGATAAGGGTTCTCATCGCCGACGACCAGGCCATGGTCCGCACCGGGTTCGGGATGATCATCGGGGCGCAGCCGGACATGGAGGTCGTCGGTGAGGCCGCCGACGGGGTGGAGGCGGTCGCCGAGGCGCGCCGGCTCAAGCCGGACGTGGCGCTGATGGACATCCGGATGCCGCGGATGGACGGGCTGCAGGCGTTGCGGCTGCTGGCCGGCCCGGAGGTGCCCGACCCGGTCAAGGTGGTCGTGGTGACCACGTTCGACCTGGACGAGTACGTGCACGAGGCCCTGCTGGGCGGCGCGGCCGGTTTCCTGCTCAAGGACTCCGGGCCGGCGCTGCTGGTGGAGGCGGTCCGGGCGGCCGCCTCCGGGGATGCGCTGATCAGCCCGTCGATCACGGTGCGGCTGCTGCAGCACCTGTCGGCGCCGGCGCCCGCGGGCGGTGACGGCGGACTGTCCCCCCGTGAGCTCGAGGTGGTCCGGCTGACCGCCCGCGGTCAGACCAACGCCGAGATCGCCGGCGAGTTGTTCATCTCGGTCGGCACCGTGAAGACTCATCTCGGCAGCATCCACGCCAAGCTCGGGACCCGGAACCGGGTCGAGATCGCCGCGTGGGCCTGGGAGCGGCGCCTGGTCAGCTGATCAGCGGCTGCGCAGCTGCCCCTTGGTGAGCAGTGCGGCGACCGGCGGCTCGGCCGGTTCGGCGGGCCGGAAGAGGTTGCGGGCTGCCTGCCTGGCCGGGCCGAGCCGGTGCCGGGCGATCAGCCGGGCGCCCGAGCGCATCCGGGTGCTGCGCGGCACGGGCACCGACGGCTCGTAGCCGAACAGGGCGAGCCGGTCGCCGAACGTCTCCTCGCACCGGCGCAGTTCCTCCTCGCTGAGCCGGGTGCGCCAGCTCTGGATCCGCTCGGTGGTGGGCGCCTTGTGGGTCAGCGTGTGCCACGTCTTGTACTCCGGCACGGCGACCGAGGCCAGCTTGTTCGGCGTACTCATGGCCGGGTCGTAGTCCTCCTCGAGGAACTCGCACATCCGGCGCAGACCGGGTTCCGGGTCGGCGACCAGGTCCTCGTAGCGCACCTGGAAGTAGACGTCCCTCGGGTAGCGGCGCGCGGCCAGCAGCGACGCGTCGGCCGACTTGGTCCAGTAGTCGATGAGCGTGTCGAACTCGGACGGTTTCCACGGCGTCTCCTTGAGCGACGCCACGCAGTCCCGCCCGTCCCGCATGATGTTGATGATCTGCGCGTCCGGGAACAGCCGCAGAATGGTCGGCAGGTGCCGCAGGTAGAGGGGTCGTTTGTCGCCCCAGCGCGGTTTGCCGAACCGTTGCGAATACATCCGGAAGACGATCCCGAAGGCGGAGCCGATGGTCGGCGGACCGGCCACGACGGCCTCCACCGTCTGTTCGCTGCCCAGGCCCAGGTCCTCGAACTGGGCGCTCTCCACGATGAACCGGCCGAGCTCGCGACGGCGGTCCGGGTCGGTCAGGTCGCCGAACTCGGCGCGCTTCTGGTAGGCCGCGAGGAGGAACCGGGTCTCCGGCGGTAGCGCGATCCGGGGGTGCGCGTGCAGCATGAGCTGGAGCATCGTCGTACCGGACCGGGGACAGCCGACGACGAAGATCGGACGGTCAGAGGACATGCCGACCACCGTAGAAGCACCCCGGGGGGTTTGTCGTCCCCAGCGCTGTCATGTCGCTCCTTTCCAGGTCTTCCCTACGATCTTGAAGACTCCGCAAAGATTTCGCAAAAACTCTGTGCATCCAAGAGGTGCCAGCTGTTCACTCGCTGTGAGTTGACTGGGACTTTTTCTGAATGGGTCATGAAGGTTCCCGTACCGTTATACAAAGGACCTGGTCAGAGCCGATCAAATCGGGAGGCCGGTCCCCCATGCGGACCGGCCTCCCCGTTTTTCGGTCAGCTCACCGCGCGAGCTCCAGGACCTTTTCCTCGGTACGCCGTACGACCGGCCGGGTGGCGAACCAGCAACCGGCGACCACCAGCGCGAAACCGGCAAGCGTGCCCCGCCCGATCGGCTCGTGCAGCAGCGCCACTCCGAGCAGTACGGCGACGACCGGGTTGACATAGGTGATCAGTCCGGCCCGGTTCGACCCGGCCAGCGCGATCAACTTGTAGAAAGCAAGCAGCGCGATCGCCGTGCAGAACACCCCGAGGACCGCCAGCGCGCCCCACGAGTCCGCGCCCACCGGCTCGGCCGGGAGGTGGAACAGGGCGACCGGCAGCAGCACCAGCGTGGTGATCACCGTGGTCCCGACGGTCAGCGAGTCCGGCGGCAGGTCGGCGGCGTGCCGCTGCACGATCATCGTGGCGACCGCGTAACTGATCGCGGCGAGCAGCACCATGGCGGCTCCCAGCAGGCCCCACCGGTCACCGGACAGGTCCACCCCGACCAGCACCACCACCCCGGCGAACCCGATGAACAGACCGGTCAGCCGTACCGGGGTGATCGGCTCGGTGCGCGACAGCAGCAGCGCGATGACGACCGGCTCGATCGCGATCAGGATGCCGGTCAGTGACGAGGTGATGTGCTGCTCGCCGTAGGTGATCAGCAGGAACGGTCCGACGATGTGCACGGCGGAGAGCAGCGCGACCACACGCATCCGCCCGCGCAGCGCCCCGAGAGTGCCGCGCATCAGGGCGAACGGGAGCAGCACGACGGCCGCGACGGCGGTGCGGCCGGCCACCACGAGCACCGGCGACAGGTCCTCGATGGCGATCTTGATGAGGAAGTACGGGATGCCCCAGAGGAACGAGCAGAGCACGAACAGAAGCCAAGCCAGACGATTCACCGCTACAGCCTGAGCCCGTACGGTAGTAAGCGGAAGTGGCCACCTACTGATGCCGTGTTAAGGGAAACTGATGATCGACCCGCGTCGCCTGCAGGTACTCATCGAGGTCGCCCGCCAGGGCAGCCTCAACCGCGCGGCCGCCGAACTGCGGCTCACCCCGTCGGCGGTCTCCCAGCAGATCAGCGCCCTGGAACGAGCCGTCGGCACCCCCGTCGTGCGGCGCAGCACCCGCGGCGTGGAACTCACCGAGGCCGGCCGGGTCCTCACCGAGGCGGCCACCGCCATCGCCGCCGAACTGCTCAGCGCCGAGCGTGAGATCGCCCGCCTGTCCACCCGCACCGAGCGGCTCACCGTGGCCACCTTCACCAGCGGCGGGCAGCGCATCCTGCCGCACGCGCTCACCCGGTTCACCGCCCAGCGGCCCGGCGTCGAACTCACCGTCATCGAGAGCGAACCCGAGGCCAGCCTGCCGCTGGTCCGGTCCGGGGCCGCCGACCTGGCACTGGTCTACCACTACGACGGCGTGCCGGCGATCCCGCCCGGCGTGGAGTGGACGCCACTGCTCGACGACCCGATGTGGATCGTGCTGCCGGCCGGGCACCGCTACGCCGGGCGCACCGCGCTGGCCCTCACCGAACTGTCCGGCGAACGCTGGGTGCAGGGCTGCCTGTCGGTGGCCGAGATGATCGAGCACTACGCGGCGCTCGCCGGGTTCGACGTCGTCACCGCCTGCCGGGGCACCGATTACCAGTTCGCGCAGTCGCTGGTCCGGGCCGGCATCGGCATCTCGATGATCCCCGAGGTGGCGCTCACCGCCGACACCTCCGGGCTCACCGCCGCCCGGCTCCTCCCGCCCGGTCCGTGCCGTTACGTGGGCGCCGCCATCGCGCGGCGGCGGCGCACCGATCCGCTGGTCGCCGACCTGCTCACCATGCTGCGCGAGACCGTGCAGGCGCTGCCCGCGACGCCGCTGACTACAGGGTGATCCAGTACCGCTTGAGAGTGCCCAGCCCGGTGACGCGGACGTCCTCCAGGACACCGCCGTGGCGCTCGATGATGCGGGCCGAGGCCGTGTTCGTCACGTTGCAGGTCACCAGCACCCGGTCCAGGCCGCGTTCGCGGGCCTCGGGCAGGATGGCGCCGAGCGCCCAGGAGGCCAGTCCCCGGCGGCGCGCCGACGGCCGCACGCCGTAACCGATGTGACCACCCGCCTCCAGCAGGAAGTCGTTCAGCTCGTGACGCAGAGCGATCGCGCCGAGGTACTGGTCGCCCTCCACGATCCAGCGGAACGAGCACGGCACCCAGCCGTCCGGCGGCTCGAGCTCGGCCGCGTTCAGCCCCGCGACCCACGCCCCGAACCCCTCGGGTGAATCGACCTCGTCACCCTCACGCAGGCCGGCGCCGTCCTGGTGGACGTCCCGGCCCCACTCGTCACGCGACTCGATCCAGGAGGCGTGCAGGCGGGCGGTCGGTGCGATCAACTCTGGCATGCGCCGACCGTACCCACCCGGTCCAGCCGTTTTTCATCCGGCCGCCAGCGCGAGCAGGCGCTGGATCTGGCTCTGCCGCGCCTCGGTCATGCGTTCGGCCAGATCGACGGCTTGCGGGTACGAGCCACCGGCCGTCTCCATCCGGATGGTCTCCATCGCGTTGTGCAGATTGCCGAGCAGCAGCGCCACCGCGGCCCGGTCGAACTCGGCACCCCGGAACGCGCTCAGCCCGGTGAAGTCCTCCTCGCGCAGCGAGTGCAGGTCGCCGTGCCCGGCGTGCAGCCCGGCCGACGGGTCCGCCTCCAGCGGCCGTTTCCACTGCTCCAGCCAGCCGCGCATGGAATCCCGCTCGGTACGCCACTGGCCGCGCAGTTCGGTGGCGACCGCCTTGATCTCCGGGTTGGACGCCCGGCTCTCGGCCATCTCGGCCACCCGGTCGCCCTCGATGATCTGCGCCAGACCCATCTGCAGGAACATGACGTCGGTGTCGTTGAAGGCCGCGGCCCGCGATGCGGGCTCCGGCGAACCGCCGCACGCGGTGAGCACGCACAGCAGCAGCAGGGAGAGGGCGGCCCGGAAGGCCGGACCGCCCGATCCTGCTAGACGGCGGCCCACAGCGCCGCGGTGTACGGGGGTTCCCAGCCGGCCAGCGCGGTGTGCGCCTGCCGGCACTGGTAGGAGGCTCCGTTGTAGGTCACCCGGTCCCCCGCCTTGTACGCCTTACCGGCCGCCCACGTGGTCGAACCCGGGTTGGTCGGTGCCGGGGTGGTCGGCGTCGGGGTCGGCGTGGTCGGTGCCGGGGTGGTCGGCGTCGGGCTCGGGGTGGTGGGGGTGGGCGTCGGGTTGGTGGCCCCGCCGAAGTTCAGGTCCACGCACGAGTAGAACGCGTTGACCGTGTCGGTGATGTTCCACCGCGCCAGCACGGTCTGCCGGCCGGTGTAGCCGGCGAAGTTGACGGTGTGCTGCTTGGTGGCCCCCGGCTGGGCACCGTTGTCGTTGAAGGACGCCACCAGCCTGTTGCCGATGAAGTATTCCCACGTCGCGGTCCGGTGCCGGGCGGTGATCACCCAGTTGAAGGTGACACTGGACCCGACGTTCGCGGCGGGCCAGTTCTTGGAGTTGTCGTTGAGGACGGTGAACCGGCTGCCGCCGCCGTTGCACTGCGTCGAACCCTTCGGGGTCTCGACACTCTGCGGCTCGTAGACGATGTCACCGCAGCCGGCGACCGCGCCGCTGGCACAGTTGGCCTGGCGGCTGGGCGGGGACGAGATGTAACCGTGCGCGGACGCCGGGGAAGCGGCCACGAGGAGGGAACCGCCGACCGCTGCGACGGTGAGCGCGGGAAGGGTGAACCTGCGTCGCATGCATTGCTCCTTGCAGAGGGGGCTGCGTGTTCATCAACGTAAATTAAAGAGTCCTAACAGTAAAGACTGTTAAGGAATCTTTAGGGTCGTCGCGACGGGGTCGGCGAGCCGCATCGGCGATTTGTCGTACCCCCGTGGAATGCTGCGCGGGTGCGGGTCGAATTCGAGAGTGAGCTGTGGATCTGGGACGCCCGGCGCGACGAGAGCTGGACGTTCGTCAGCTTGCCGACCGACGCCTCGGAGGAGATTCGTCATCGGGCCGGCGGGTTGCGGCGCGGCTTCGGATCGCTGCGGGTCCGGGTCACCGTCGGCGGGACGGTCTGGACCACGTCGATCTTCCCGGACAGCGGCCGCAACGCCTATGTGCTGCCGATCAAGCGGGCGGTCCGCACCTCCGAGTCGCTGTCCGCCGGCGATGTCACCGTTGTCGCCGTCGAACTGCTGGACATCTGACCCCTGACTACCCAGCTGTCACACCGCCGCCTCAAGGCCCCCGAGACAGCGGTTCCGCACAGCTGTGAGGACCTGGCTGTCAGGGGACCAGGTGCAGCACGACCGGGCAGATCGACGACTTCTCCACCGCCCGGACCAGGCTGACCGATCATCCGGCCGGCGGCGGACCCGAGTTGTTCTGCCAGGAGCTTCGGGGGTTCCGTGTGGGGTAATGGTTCGTCATGCGGCCTGATCTACCCGAGGTACGAGCCAGCGCAGTCGCCCTGGTGGCGGTTCTGCTGCTGATCCCGTTCGCCATGCTGGCGGCGCTGATGGCCGGTGGCTGGCAGCCGTTGCACGAACTCGACCGGGACGTGACGGACACCCTGCACGACGTCGCGCAGGCCAGCCCATTCCTGACCACCGTGATGAGCTGGCTGACGAACATCTTCCACCCGAACGTGTTCCGGGTCGCCGCTCTCGTCCTGGTGATCTGGCTGGTCCGGCGCCGGGCCCGGCGGACGGCGGCGTGGGTGGCGGTGACGATGATCGCCGGCGGCCTGCTCGGCGGCCTGCTGAAACTGCTTTTCGAACGGGCCCGTCCGGAGCTGCCCGACCCGGTGTCCCATGCCATCGGTTACGCGTTCCCGTCGGGGCACGCCCTCAACAGCGTCCTGGGTGTGGCCGTGCTCGTGGTGGTGTTCCCGCGGCTGCGGTGGCTGTGGATCATCCCGCCGGTCACCGCGCTGACCCGGGTCGTCCTCGGCGTGCACTGGACCAGTGACGTACTCGCCGGCCTGCTGCTGGGCGCCGCCGTCCCGGTGATCACGCTTGCGGTTTTCCGGCGGTTCGCCGTCCGGGCCTCCGATCGGGTGCCGGACGGCGAACCGGCCCGTCAGCGGTAACGCGGCAGCGGGCGTCGATCAGATCACCCCAGCCGAGGTCGCCGGCGACGATGAACAGGATGTTCGGACGCTTCGAGCTGGTTCCCCACGGATCCGGCCGCCGCTTCCGTGCCGGCTTATCTGTCTGGAGGGACAGATACGCCCAGGTCAGGGACATTTCCGCATTGCCCGGCCCGGCTCCCGGAATCCAGCCTGGAATCCGCCGGCCGCCGAGGGAGTGGCCGGGAAGGAGGAAGCGGATGCGCATCACAGGCCTTTCGAAGCGAGCGATGGCGGTGCTCCTGGCGGGACTGATCGGCGCGACGGCGGTGGCGTCACCGGCTCTCGCCGTCGCACCGAGGTACCAGCCCTACGGGGCGGGCAGCATTCTGGAGCTCTGGAACGACGCGGGATCCATCCGGGTCGGCCGGATCACGGTCACCGCGCACCCCAGCGCCGGCTGGAACGTCGCGGTCTGCGACTACCACTCGGACGGCTACGTGGTGACCGGCCGGTTCGACGCGGGTGCCAGTGGCGTGGTCGCCGTCTCGAGCCCGAACGTCAACGACTGCACCAGCCGGCACTTCTCGACGATCAACAAGTACCGGCTGGCGTGGAACACCTACGCCACGGGCTGGTATCTGCCCTGATGACCGCACCGGCCCGGGGCACTCAGCCCCGGGCCGGCCCGGTCAGGAAGTCGAGCAGGATGCGCCGGCTGGTCTGGGCCGCGACGCTGCCGTAGGCGTCGTCGAAGGCGTGGACACCGAAGGCCAGCGTCTCGACCCGGACCTCGGCCCCGCTGCGGGTCAGCGCAGCCCCGAACTCCTTGACCGTCGGCACGGCGACACTGCGGTCCCGGTCACCGACGAGCAGCAGCGTCGGCATGAGGCCCGGTGTGAGGTGCGCGCTCGGCGACACCTCCCGGTAGCGGTCCGGGAACTGGGCGGGCGTACCGCCGGTGAACCAGGTAGCCGCCTCACGGCTGCCGTCCACGTCGAGGTTCCACATCTGCTCGACGTCGAACCCGGCGTAGAAGCCGATCACCGAGGCGGGCGGAACCGGAGTGGGACCGCAGGGCGACGTGATGGTGCGGTCGTGCAGACGGTACGCCGCGCCCAGGGCGAGGACACCGCCCGCGGACATGCCGCCGAGCGAGATCCGGCCCGCGTCGACGTGGTGCCGGACCGCGTTCGCGTGCACCCAGCCGAGCGTGCACACCAGGTCCTGCGGCGCCTTGTCCCAGGTCGGCGTGGTGGCGGTGGCCAGCCGGTAGTCGACGGCGTAGGCGGCCACGCCGTGGTCGGCGAGCCAGCGTGCCGTACCGCGAAGGTCGCTCTTGTCGAAGGTCCGGAAGCCGCCCGCGTGAGCGAGCACGACGGCGGGTGCGGCAGTACCCGGCCCCGCCGCCGGCAGGTAGGCGTCGACGGTGAGCGGCTGCCCGCCGGGACTGGCGTAGACCGCCGACTCGTCGGGGACGGCACCGGGATAGCCGAGCTCGGTGAAGATCTCGCCCACGGAGACGTCGGCGCCGGCGCGGACCGCATCACGGATCTGGAGACCGGCGATGACCAGCGTGGCCGCGGCGCTGACCGCCGTGACCACGGTGAGCACCCGGCCCCACCGGACCAGGCCGGCCCGCCAGGCGATCAGCCCGAGGACCGTACCGGTGAGGGCGATGAGAACGATGTGGAACGGCCACTGCCCGGCCAGGACCGGACCGGCCACCCCGGCCTTGGGGATCCCCGGGAACCACGCGCCGAGGACGACGGCCGCGGCCAGGAAGGCGAACAGGGAGCCGGCGACGGCGGCCAGCGCCCCCGCCGTGAGCCGTACCACCCTGCGGATGTCGATGTTCATGAACCCGACGCTATGGGCGGGACCCACCCGCGGGCGTCACGCCGTGGAGCCAGATTCCGGCGTACCTCTCAGGTACTACAGGTCGATGCGGCCGGGCGTGACGATCCCCGTCTCATAGGCGAAGACGGCCGCCTGCGTACGGTCGCGAAGCTGAAGTTTGGCCAGGATGCGGCCCACGTGGGTCTTGACGGTCTGCTCGGCCAGCACCAGCTCGGCGGCGATCTCGGCGTTCGACAGGCCCCGCGCGACCATGGCCAGCACCTCGTTCTCCCGTTCGGTGAGCCGCTCGGCGCGGACCGTGGCGGGCGGGCGCCGGGGTCCGCCCAGGCGCGCGAACTCGGCGATCAGGCGCCGCGTCACGACCGGTGACAGAATCGCGTCGCCGGCGTGCGCGACCCGGATCGCCTCGGCCAGCTGCACCCCGGAGGCGTCCTTGAGCAGGAACCCGCTGGCTCCGGCACGCAGCGCCTCGTAGACGTACTCGTCCAGGTCGAACGTGGTCAGTACCAGCACCCGGCAGTCGAGGGCGGGGTCGGCGGTGATCCGGCGGGTGGCCTCGATCCCGTTGAGACGCGGCATCCGGATGTCCATCACGACCACGTCGGGACGCAGTCCGGCGGCCCGTGCCACCGCCTCCAGCCCGTCGGCGGCGGTGCCGGCCACCTCGATGCCGGGCTGCGCGCCCAGCAGGATCGAGAACGCCTCGCGGACCATGGCCTGGTCGTCGGCGATCAGCACACGGATCGTCATCGCGGGTCCTCCCCGACCGGCAGCAGGGCGGACACCTCGTAGCCGCCGTCCGGTGTGGGCCCGGCCGCCAGGTCACCGCCGAGCATCGCGACCCGCTCGCGCATCCCGAGCAGGCCGTGCCCGGAACGCCCGCGTTCCCCGGCGGGGCGGGACGCGGGCCCGTTGACGACGCGTACGCGCAGCCCGGCATCCGAATGGGCGATGTCGACGGTCGCCCGGGAGCCCGGAGCATGGCGCAGCGTGTTGCTCAGCGCCTCCTGCACGATCCGGAACGCCGACAGCTCCACGCTCGGCGGCAACCTCCGGCGGACCCCACCGACGGTCGCGGTCACGTCCAGCCCGGCCTCGCGAACCTGCACGAGTACGTCGTCGAGCTGGTCCAGACCCGGCTGCGGGCCGTCCGGGGCGGGGCCGCCCTCACGCAGCACGCCGAGCACCTGCCGCAGCTCCTTGAGCGCCTCCAGAGCCCCGGCCCGGATGCCGGCGAAAGCGGCGACCAGTTCCTCCGGCGGCTCGGCGACCCGGTGCGGTGCCGCGTCGGCCTGGATCGCGACCAGCGACATGTGGTGGGCGACGACGTCGTGCAGCTCCCGCGCGATCCGGGCCCGCTCCTCCAGCAGCACGCGCTGCGACCGTTCACGCGCCAGACGTTCCCGGGTCCGCCGGTGACTCCATCGGGCGCCGCCGGCAACCGCGGCCAGCCCGAAGATCACGATCGCGAACGCGACGATCTGCCATGACCCGGCGCGTCCACCGGCCACTCCCAGCCCCGCCACCGCGACGACACTGATCCCCACGGCCACCATCGCGACTCCGGGCGGGTTGCGCAGGGCCACGAGCAACAGCACCCCCGCGTGTACGACCGGAGCCCACAACTGATTGGCCGGGCTAGGCGGGTGAACCACCGGGATGGCGACGAGCAGGGCCAGGGACAGCCACCACGCCGGCACCGGCCGGCGCAACGCCACCACGAGTGTGACCGCGTGCACGGCGGCCAGCATGGTGGCCGGCCCGTCCGCTCCGGTCAGACCGAGCACAGTGGCACCGGCCACGACGGCCACATGTGGCAGCCACCCGATCCCCCGGACCCCGGCCATCGGAGGCAACGGCTGGGCTTCGGCCGTCAGCACCCCACGAACGTGATCGATCCACCCCACCGCCCCATCCTGACAGCCCCGGCCCCGCCGGCCGTACCCACACCTGCCGTCCGCCCCGAAGGGCGCTTCAGCGACGGCTCGCGTGGCGCGTCCCCCACCGGCGGGCCGATGCCTTGGCGCGGTGCGAGCATGAGCGCATGACGAAGCTGACTGGACCGGAGATCACCGAGCGGATGCCGCGCGGCTGGGTCTATCTGCGCAACGCGCTGCGGACCCGGCTGCGGACCGGGGACTTCGCGACCGGCCTGGCGCTGGTGAACGCGATCGGCACGGCGGCCGAGGCGGCTGATCACCATCCCGACCTGGATCTGCGGTACACGTATGTCGACGTGCGGCTGAGCAGCCACGACGTGGGCGCGGTGACCGGGCGGGACCTGCGGCTGGCGGCGACGATCAGTGAGCTCGCTGATGCAGCCGGTGTCGCGGCGGACGCGAACGGGCTGGTGATCCTGGAGCTGGCGCTGGACAGTCCGCGGGTCCCGGAGCAGCTGGACTTCTGGGAGGCGGTGCTGGGCTGTCCGCGCGACGCCGAGGGTGATCTGCGGGACCCGTACGGCAAGGTGCCGTTGATCTGGTTCCAGCGGTCCGGGGATGAGGAACCGCGCCAGCGGTGGCACCCCGATCTGTGGGTGGACCCGTCCGAGGTGCAACCGCGTATCGATCGGGCGCTGGCGGCCGGCGGCACGCTGGTCAGTGACGCGGATGCACCGAGTTTCTGGGTGCTGGCCGACCCGGAGGGCAACAAGTTCTGCCTGTGCACCTGGCAGAACAGGAAATGATGAACGTGCGAACGGGGCGGCGTGGACCGAGACCACGCCGCCCCGCCCTCAACCGATCAGGCCGCGACAGGAGCCTGAGCGGTCGCCGGAGCCGCCATCCCACCGGCCAGGTGCCGTAGGTAGGCCGGCAGGGTGAGGAACTCCGGGCAGGTCCGCTCGGAGAGCAGGACCGTCAGCAGAGTCCGCGCCTGGCCGAAACAACGGGCCGCTTCCTCGTCCAGGGCGCCGGTCTCGCTGAGGACATCGAGCTCCTCGCGGAGCATCCGGGTGACCAGGCCCGCCGTGACCGGCACGCCGTAGTCGGTGGGGGTGCCCGAGGAGATCCACTGCCAGAGCTGGGCCCGGCAGATCTCGGCGGTCGCCGCGTCCTCCATCAGGCCGCCGAGTGCCACCGCGCCCCGGCCGCCCAGCCACGCGGCGATGTAGCGCAGCGCCACGCTGACGTTGGTACGCAACGCGACCTCGCTGACGGTGACCGAGGTGGACTTGATGTCGAGCAGATCGGCCGCGGTGACCCGCACGTCGTCGCGCTTGCGCACGATCTGGTGCGGTTCGTCGCCGAGCCACTGGTCGAACACCTCGCGGCAGGTCTCGACGAGGCCCGGGTGCGCGACCCAGGAGCCGTCGAAGCCGTCGCCGACCTCGCGCCGCTTGTCCTGGCGGACCTGGTTGAGGGCCCGCTTCGCGGCGACCGGATCACGGCTGGGCACCACCGCGGCCATCCCGCCGATCGCGTGGGCACCGCGCTTGTGGCAGGTCTTGACCAGCAGTTCGGTGTACGCCCGCATGAACGGCGCGGTCATGGTGACCTGCGAGCGCTCGGGCAGGACCACGTCCGGACGGTTCTTGATCATGCTGAACAGGTAGTCCCAGCGGCCCGCGTTCAGGCCGGCCGAGTGTTCGCGCAGCTCGTACAGGATCTCTTCCATCTCGAACGCCGCGTTGATCGTCTCGATCAGGACGGTGGCCCGGATCGTGCCGCGCGGGATGCCGAGGTATTCCTGGGCGAAGACGAAGACGTCGTTCCAGAGGCGGGCCTCCAGATGCGACTCCAGCTTCGGCAGGTAGAAGAACGGCCCGCTGCCCCGGTCGATCTGCCGCTGTCCGCAGTGGAACAGGTAGAGACCGAAGTCGAACAGCGACGCGGAGACGGCCCGGCCGCCGATCCGCAGGTGGCATTCCGGCAGGTGCCAGCCACGCGGCCGGACCATGATCGTCGGCATCTGCGCGCCGATCTCGTAGCGCTTGCCGTCCGGCGCGGTGAAGTCGAGCGTGCCGTCCAGCGCGTCGCGCAGGTTGAGCTGGCCGAGGATCACGTTGTCCCAGGTGGGCGACGTCGCGTCCTCGAAGTCGGCCATCCAGACCTTGGCGCCCGAGTTGAGGGCGTTGATGGTCATCTTGCGTTCCGGCGGGCCGGTGATCTCGACGCGCCGGTCGGTGAGATCTGGCGCGGCCGGGGCGACCTGCCACGACAGGTCGTCCCGGACGTGCTGGGTGGAGGCCAGGAAGTCCAGGTCGGTGGTGCGGGTGGCCCGGCGGCGCCGGCGGCGCTCGAGCAGCTGCACCCGGCGGGCACCGAACTCGCGGTCAAGGGCCACGATGAACTCGACGGCCTCAGCGGTCAGGATCTCGGAGTAGCGGCCTGCGGTCGTACCGGTGATGGTGATCTCTTCGGCGCCCATGTCTGGTCTTCCTTCCTCTTCTTACTGAACCGGGCCTAGAACTGCTCGGCCTCGGTGGAGCCGGACAGGGCGGTGGTGCTGCTGTCGGGGTTGAGCGCGGTGGAGACGGCGTCGAAGTAGCCGGTGCCGACCTCGGCCTGGTGCTTGGTGGCGGTGTAGCCGTCGGCCTCGGCGGCGAACTCCGCCTCCTGCAGCTTCACGTAGGCGCTCATGCCGGTCTGGGCGTAGCCGCGGGCCAGCTCGAACATCGAGTGGTTGAGCGCGTGGAAGCCGGCCAGGGTGACGAACTGGAACTTGTAGCCCATCGCGCCGAGTTCCTTCTGGAAGCGCGCGATCGTGTCGTCGTCCAGGTTCTTCTTCCAGTTGAACGACGGCGAGCAGTTGTACGACAGCAGCTTGCCGGGGTGCTTGGCGTGTACGGCCTCGGCGAACTTGCGGGCGAAGTCGAGGTCGGGCTTGCCGGTCTCGACCCACAGCATGTCGGCGTAGTCGGCGTAGGCGACACCGCGGGCGATCGCCGCGTCGTCGCCGGGGGTGACCCGGAAGAAGCCCTCGGAGGTGCGCTCGCCGGTGACGAACGGCTGGTCACGCGGGTCGACGTCGGTGGTCAGCAGGTCCGCGGCGAGCGCGTCGGTGCGGGCGATCACCAGGGTCGGCACGCCGGCCACGTCGGCCGCGAGGCGGGCCGCGTTCAGGGTGCGGATGTGCTGCTGGGTCGGGATGAGCACCTTGCCGCCCAGGTGGCCGCACTTCTTCTCGCTGGCGAGCTGGTCCTCCCAGTGCACACCCGCGGCACCGGCCGCGATCATGCCCTTCATCAGCTCGAACGCGTTGAGCGGGCCACCGAAACCGGCCTCCGCGTCGGCGACGATCGGGGCGAACCAGTCGCGCTCGTAGCGTCCGGCGGCGGTGTCGATCTGGTCGGCGCGCAGCAGCGCGTTGTTGATCCGGCGGACCACCGCGGGGACCGAGTTCGCCGGGTAGAGCGACTGGTCGGGGTAGGTGTGGCCGGAGAGGTTCGCGTCGGCGGCGACCTGCCAGCCGGACAGGTAGATCGCCTTGAGGCCGGCGCGCACCATCTGGGTCGCCTGGCCACCGGTCAGCGAACCGAGGGCGTTGATGTAGTCCTCGGTGTGCAGCAGGTCCCACAGCTTCGCGGCACCGCGCTCGGCCAGCGTGTGCCGCTCCTGCAGGGTGCCCCGCAGCCGCACGACGTCCTGCGCGGTGTAGTCGCGCTTGACTCCGGCCCAGCGGGGGTTACTGGCCCACTCCCGGGTGAGGTCCTCAGCGGTACCGCCCCGGTTCTCGGTCGACTCAGTCATCAGAGAAATCCCTTTCCTGCCCTGTCGCGTTCTTCCTCGTGGAAGAACTTCACTCTCATGGATCGCACCAGCCCCTCTGAAGGCCCTTGGCTGTGAAAGAAGTGAAGAAATTCTGTTAACGTGAAACCCGTGACCGCTTCACCTTCCTCCGAGACCTCCGTCGATCTGGTGACCCTCGGACAGCGCCTCCGGCACCTGCGCCGCACGCGTGGCCTGACCCTCGACCAGCTCAGCGACGCGGTCGGCCGGGCGCCGTCACAGCTGTCGCTCATCGAGAACGGCAAACGTGAGCCCAAACTGTCGGTGCTCCAGTCGATCGCCGGCGCGCTGGGCGTACCGATGCAGGATCTTCTCCGTCCGGAAGCGCCGAGCCGTCGCGCCGGTCTCGAGATCGAACTGGCGCACTTCCAGCAGAACCCCGCCTACCAGGCGCTCGGCCTGCCAGTGGTGAAGGCGGGGCGGCGTCTGCCGGCCGACGCCCTGGAATCGCTGATCGGCATGCACCGCGAGCTGAACCGGGTGCTCACCGAGCAGACCGCCACCCCGGAGGTGGCGCGGCGCGCCAACGCGCAGCTGCGCGCCGACATGCGCCGGCGGAACAACTACTTCGCCGAGATCGAACAGGCGGCGGCCGAGGTCCTTCAGTCGGTACGGCACACGACCGGCCCGCTGTCCCAGCGCGGCATCCTCGACATCGCCGCCCAGATCGGGTTCAGCCTGCACTACGTCAACGACCTGCCGAGCTCCACCCGATCGGTCACCGACCTGAAGAACCGCAGAATTTATCTCCCACAGGTGGCCAGCGGTAAGGGCCACGACCCGCGGGCCGTCGTGCTGCAGACCCTCGGGCACTTCGTCCTCGGGCACAACGACCCGGCCGACTACGGTGACTTCCTGCGCCAGCGGGTCGAGGTCAACTACTTCGCCGCGGCGCTGCTCATGCCGGAGCGATTCGCCGTCGACTTCCTGGCCGAGGCGAAGGCCGACCGGGCGCTGGCGATCGACGACTTCCGGGACGCGTTCGGGGTCTCCTACGAGACGGCGGCGCACCGGTTCACCAACCTGGCCACCCATCACTTCGGCATCCCGGTGCACTTCGCCCGGGTGCACGAGAGCGGCATCGTCTACAAGGCTTACGAGAACGACAACGTCCGCTTCCCGTCCGACGTGACCGGCGCGATCGAGGGACAGCCGGTGTGCCGCAAGTGGGCGTCGCGGACGGTGTTCGAGGCCGAGGACCCGTACTCGTCGTTCTACCAGTTCACCGATACGACGGCCGGCACGTACTGGTGCACCGTGCACGTGGAGGCGACCAGTTCGGGGCTGTTCTCGGTCACCGTCGGCACGCCGTACGAGCACGCCCGCTGGTTCCGCGGCGGCGACGTGTCCGGGCGTACCGTCTCGCACTGTCCCGACCCGGACTGCTGCCGCCGGCCACCGGCCCAGCTGATCGACCGGTGGGCCGGCAACGCCTGGCCCAGCGCCCGCGTGCACTCACACCTGCTGGCCGCCCTGCCGCCGGGCACCTTCCCGGGCGTCGACAACCGCGACGTGTACGACTTCCTGGAGCGCCGATCCTGAAAGTTCTCCTACCGCACGTCGACCGTCATGCCGGCACCGCGGCCACGGCCTCGATCTCGATCAGCAGGCCGGGTAGGAAGAGGCCGGCCACCTGGACCAGCGAACTGGCCGGGGGACGCGCCACGTCGACGAACTCGTCGCGGATCCGCCGGATCGTCGGCAACTGGTCGACGCCGGTCACGAAGTAGGTCAGTTTCACCACGTCACCCCAGCCGGCACCGGCAGACGCCAGCACCGCACCCAGGTTGCGGAACACCAGCCGTGTCTGTTCCTCCCACCCGTCGGGGATCCCGCCGTCGGCGTCGATCGCCACCTGGCCGGCCGTGTGGACGATCCGGCTGCCCGGCGCGACGACGACGGCGTGGCTGTAACCGTTCACTGAGGGCGCGGCGGGAAACTCGAGGCTCGGCATCCGTCCAGCCTAGACGGACGGACCGCCTCGGAGATTGCGGACGGCGGCCACCAGTTCGTCCTGGGTGATGGGGCCGGCCGAGTCGCCGCGGGCCTCCTGCATCGCCTTGGCGAGCTGGACCCGGCGCAGCACCTCCTTGATGTCCGCACCGGTCATGCCGGTGCTCGCGACCCCCAGGGCGGCCAGGTCGAGGTCGTCGGCGAACATCCGGAAACCGGGGTTCTCGTGGGCGTTAATCAGCGCACGGATCATCTTGCGGAAGATCTCGGCCCGTGCGTTCTCGTCCGGCTTAGGGACGCTGATCTTCACGTCGAAGCGTCCGGAACGGATCAGGGACTCGTCGACCCGGTTCGGGAAGTTCGTGGTGGCCACCACGATGACGTTCGGGTTCTCCTCGATCAGGTCGTTCATTTCCTGCTTGAAGATGCCGGCGACGGCGTTGAGGGCCTGGCTCGCCGCGTCGCCGCCCACCCCGGCGTAGCTGACGATCGAGTCGAACTCGTCGAACAGGATCAGCGTCGGCCGCCGGTATCCGCGTGCCTCCCGGAAGATCCGTTTGATGTTGCGTTCCGAGCCGCCGAGCCACTTGTCGAGGATCTCCGGGGTGCGGATCTCCCGGAAGTCGGCGCCGATCTCGTTCGCCAGGGCGCGGGACAGCATGGTCTTGCCGGTGCCGGGCGGTCCGTACATCAGCAGGCCCTGGGGGCGACGGGCTCCCCACCGTGCCATCGCCTCGGGATGCCGGAAGGAGACGGCTATCTGGCGCAGCTCGCCGACCACCTCGGCGAGGCCGCCGACCATGTCGAGGGTGACCGATGACGTGGTCGCCGGATTCCGCGGCAGGTTCTCCCGGCTGATCACGTAGCGGCGGCCGTCGAGCGATCCGGTGCCCGCGAGCTCGAGGACGGCCTGCAGGGTCAGGGTGACGAACGCGCGCAGGTGGGCGACGCCGACATCGTCGCGCGGCACTCGCGACTCCAGCTCGGCGACAGTGCCACCGTCACGGTAGGTCACGGTCGCCTCGATTCCGGCGGCGGCGTCGGCGAGAAGTTCCGGTTCGCGTTCCACCGGCTTCTCCAGACCCAATTTGCGGTACGCCGCGGCGGCGGCCGTACCGACGCCGTCGACGATCCGGGTCACCACCTGGTCCCCGGCGGCGATCCGGCGGGCCAGCAGCAGGCCGAGCGGGTCGCGGCCGAGCACCAGCTCCCGCATCCGCTGCTCGGTGGCCTCGGTCGGGGCGAGCAGGACTATCCGGGCGGTGAAGACGTGCTCGGGCCCGCCGGTGCCGTCGACGGTCAGGTCGACCCGCTGCACCGGTTCCGGCCAGTCGGCCCGCCGCAGCAGATCGACCCGGTTGACCCGGGCGGCGGCGAGCAGGGTTGCGGCGTCGACCAGGTCGACGGTCGCGCCCGCATGCTCGAAGGTCTCGGTGTGCGGCCGGGCAAAACTCGCGTCGGTCATGACTTTTCCCTCCGCGGTGTGGATTCCCCCAGCGTGACACGGATACGCACGACCGGCCGGTTTGATCGGTCCGGGGCCGGGCATCCCGGAGCCATGAGTGACTTCATGGACAAGGCCAAGAACTTCGCCGACCAGCATGACGAGCAGGTCGATCAGGGCCTGGAGAAGGCCGGCGACCAGATCGACGAGCGCACCGGCAACAAGTACTCCGGACAGATCGACCGGGGTGTGGACGAGGCGCAGAAGCGGACCGGGGAAGGCGACACCGTTCCGCGTTGAGAATTCAGGCGCCCGGGGTAAGAGCCGTGGCATGGCACTGCCGATCGAGGACTACGCGATCATCGCGGACACCCAGACGTGCGCGCTCGTCGGGCGCAACGGTTCGATCGACTGGCTGTGTGTGCCACGGTTCGACTCCGCCGCGATCCTGGCCGCCCTGCTCGGTCACGACGAGAACGGGCACTGGAGGATCGCTCCGGCCGGGGAGTACACGGTGCGCCGCCGGTACCGGCACGAGACGATGGTCCTGGAGACCGAGTTCGAGACGGCGGGCGGGGTGGTCCGGCTCATCGATTTCATGCCGCCAAGGTCCGGGCCCCCGGCCGTGGTGCGGATCGTCGAGGGCGTCCGCGGGCAGGTCGACCTGGAGACGGTGCTGCGGCTGCGGTTCGACTACGGCAAGGTGGTGCCCTGGGTCTACCGGGAGCACGACTCGCTGGTCGCGGTCGCCGGGCCGGACGCGGTGTGGCTGCGCACCCCCGTCGCCCTGCACGGCGAGAACCTGGCCACCCGCGGAACCTTCACCGTGCAGTCCGGCGACCGGGTGCCGTTCATGCTCACCTGGCAGCCCTCGCACCTGCCGGAACCGGAGGCGATCGACCCGGTGCACCAGCTGGGTGTCACCGAGGGTTACTGGCGTGGCTGGGTGTCGGCGTGCACGTACGAGGGCGAGTGGCGCGATGCCGTGGTCCGCTCGCTGCTCACGCTGAAGGCGCTGACGTACGCGCCGACCGGTGGGATCGTCGCGGCGGCGACCACCAGCCTGCCGGAGAAACTCGGCGGGGTACGCAACTGGGACTACCGGTTCTGCTGGCTGCGCGACGCCACGATCACCCTGCAGTCCCTGCTGTTCTCCGGTTTCCAGAGCGAGGCCATCGCGTGGCGCAAGTGGCTGCTGCGGGCCATCGCCGGTGATCCGGCCGAGCTGCAGATCATGTACGGGGTGGCCGGCGAGCGGCGCCTCGACGAGTACCAGGCCACCTGGCTGACCGGCTACGACGGCAATCCGGTGCGGATCGGCAACGCCGCGGCCGACCAGTTCCAGCTGGACGTCTACGGCGAGGTGATGGACGCGCTGCACCAGGGCCGGCGGGCCGGTCTGAAGGCCGACGACCCGGCGTGGGGCCTGCAGGTGCAGCTGATGGAGTTCGTCGAGGAACACTGGCGCGACCCGGACGAGGGTATCTGGGAGGTACGCGGCGGTCCGCGCCAGTTCACCCACTCGAAGCTGATGGCCTGGGTGGCGGCCGACCGGGCCGTCAAGGCGATCGACGAGTTCGGCCTGCCGGGCCCCCGCGAGCGATGGGAACGGCTGCGCGCGGAGATCCGCGAGGACATCCTGACCAAGGGGTACGACCCGGAGCGGCGTACGTTCACACAGTTCTACGGATCGTCCGAACTGGACGCGGCACTGCTCATGGTGCCGCTCGTCGGATTCCTGCCGGCCGACGACGAGCGGGTGCGCGGCACGGTCGCCGCGATCGAGGAGCATCTGCTGGTGGACGGCTTCGTGCAGCGTTACACGCAGCGCCACGACGTCGACGTGGACGGCCTGCCGCCGGGTGAGGGCGCGTTCCTGGCGTGCACGTTCTGGCTGGCCGGCAACTACGCGCTGATGGGCCGCCAGGAGGAGGCACGGGAGACGTTCGCCCGGCTGCTGGCGCTGCGCAACGACGTCGGGCTGTTGTCGGAGGAGTACGACACGGAGACGGGCCGGCTGGTCGGGAACTTCCCGCAGGCATTCAGCCACGTGCCGCTGATCGACACGGCGCGGACCCTGACGAGCTGCCTCGCGCCGACCGAGGCCCGGGCCCGCGAAGGCCTGCGCTGAGAAAATCGGCTGCCCCGGGCCGGGCCGCCTTGCCAGTATCTCCATCGTGGATCAGAGACTCGAGGAGATCGTCAGCTTCTACACCGGATACGACGAGGCGGGCCGCCTCGATCGGCGCGGCGCGTTCCGGCTGGAGCGAATCCGCACGATGGAGCTGCTGGAGCAGTTCCTGCCACCGGCTCCCGCCTCGATCCTGGACGTGGGCGGCGGTCCCGGCGCCTACGCCCGCCCGCTGCTCGGCGCCGGCTACCGGGTGCGGCTCGTCGACCTGGTGCCCGCACACGTCGAGCAGGCCAGATCCGGGCAGCCGCCGATCGACGCGGTCGTCGGCGACGCCCGCGAACTGCCCGAGCCGGACGCCGCCCACGACGCGACGCTGCTGCTCGGACCGCTCTACCACCTGCAGGACCGCGACGACCGGGTGCGGGCTCTGCGTGAGGCGGTCCGGGTGACCCGTCCGGGCGGGGTGGTGGTGGCCGCGGCGATCTCCCGTTTCGCCGGGCCGATCGACTTCGCCGTCACGGGACGGCTCACCCCGGCGATCGTCGAGGAGTCGCGGCAGATCCTGGCCGACGGCATCAACCATCCGGGACTCGGGTTCACCCACGCGTACTTCCACCGGGTGGCGGACCTGATCACCGAGCTCCGCGAGGCCGGGCTCACCGGAATCGTGGTGCACGGCGTAGAGGGCCCGGCCTGGGGAGCCGCCGACGCCACCGCCGGCACCCCCGCCGAGCAGAGTGTCTTCGACGGCGCGCTGCAGCTGGCCCGGATCTGCGGCACCGAGCCGGAGATCGTGGCCGCCAGCGCACATCTGCTGGCGATCGGTGTACGCCAGACGTCCGGACGATGACTTCGCGCCGACCGGGTGGCAACATGTCGGCATGCTGGTCGTGTTCGCACACAGCACCACCGGGTCGACCGTGGCGACGCTCCACCGGTCCGACGGGGTGACCCTGCAGCTGCCCGGCTACGACCGGAGATATCGGGTGCCCCACGATCTGGCACACTTCGCCACCGAACGCACCTTCGAGATGCCGGGCGGCGTGTTCGGCTCGATCGCGGCCGGTGCGGTCTTCTCCAACATGCGGGTAGTGAACGGGAAGCCCCGGCACGACGCGGCCGCCCGCAGCAAGCGTGTCCTGGACGCCAACAAGCACAACCTCAGCCTGGCCGAAGTACTCGCGGGCATGGTCCACCACGCGGTCGAGACGGGCATCCCCGAGCAGGCGCCGGCGTTGGCCCGCAAGGCGTGGGACGCCCGCGGGACCGGCGATCCACCATGGACGGACGACCAGGTTGCCGAGGCCGTCCGGATGCTGACCGAGCTTGCCACCGACTTCGAGGCGCAGGGCCAGGTCCGCGCGATCTGGCCCGATCACCTCATCGCGGCCGCTCCCCCGGCTCGCGGTATCCGGCGCGGTCGCCGGGGCCGAACCTGAAAACCTTCCTGCGGTACGGCTACGCGGCACCCGGTCGTGCCATCCTCGCGACGATCAGCGGTGGCCGGGCCCCCAACGCCACTCCCGGGCTGAGGCGGCCCAAGACGCCCGGCGGCCGGACCCTCCAGCGCCACTCCCGGGTTGAGGCGACCCAAGACGCCCGCTGGCCGGTGCCCCCAGCGCCACTCCCGGCGGCCAAGACGCCCCCACCCCGCGGAACGCACCACGCTCAGGAGGCGTTGCGGGCGGCCCGGCGGCGGCGCGTACGGCGCAGCAACTGAATCACCTCGAAGAGCCCGGCGACCAGGACCAGCCCGCCGACCACCCGCAGCCACAGCGGGCGATCCGGACTGAGACAGGCCATCAAGCCGCCGAGAATCATGAGGGACGGCCACCAACGGTCACCGTCGTCGTCCTCCGATTCGGCTTGGCGGAACGGATCGCGGCCGATGGCATCACGGGCCGCGTCCCGCAGCCGGATCCTGCTGAACTCGCCCTCCCGGGCCGCATCGACGGTGGCGTCGAGGACGGGCCGTAGCCGGTCGAGTTCGGCCTGAGTGAGCACTCCCTGCAACGGTCGCGGCGCCGCCTCGATGACGACCAGAACCGCACGCCCCATCGGAGCCGAACGCCACCCGATCCCCGCAGTCATCACCCTCCGCCCGCCAACCCGGCCCGCGACGGTACCGCACCGGAGCAGCTGGCTCGTGCCGCTGTCTCAGGCGCGCTGAGACAGCGCCACAAGCCAGCTGACTGGAACCGGCTGCGCGGTGGCGCTGTCTCGGGCTTGTGCCGGCGGATACGGACCATGTCGATCAATCGGGTACGCCGTCGAAGCGGCCCGGCTTTCTGCGAGGATGCCGGAGTGACTTCCGCATCCCGGTACCTGAGCGAGCACATCGACCTTCCGGCCGACCGCGTGTACGAGTTCGCGGCCGATCCGGCGAACCTGCCGCAGTGGGCGTCCGGCCTGGCCACCACGGTCACGAGGGAGGGCGACCGCTGGCTGATCGGCGATGACGGCGCTGAGCTGATCTTCACGCCGCGTAACGACCACGGCGTCCTCGACCACTGGGTCCGGCCGCCCGGTGCGGACGAGGTCTACGCGCCGATGCGGGTCATCCCGGCCGGCAAGGACAGCTCGGAGATCATGTTCACGCTGCTCCGCCTACCGGGCACGACCGACGAGGAGTTCGACCGGGACGCCGGCCTGGTTCAGGCGGATCTGAGCCGGCTCAAGGAGGTCGTGGAGCGCGCCGCTTAGACGTCGATCAGCAGTTCGACGGTGACCGGGTCGCCGGCGTCCAGCGACTCGGTCCGGCGGATCGCGGCGCGGATCGGGACGAGGTAGCCGCCGTCCTTGGGGAACAGCGACGTGGTCCATTCCGAGCCGCCGAGGCGGACCGTCACCGGTATCATTCCCCAGCCGTAGCTGACCAGCGACGACGCGTCGGCGAGGGCCTGGCATCCGTCTTCGGGCACCGGGACGAAGTGGTGCGGGGCGGGACCCCGCCAGTAGATGATCTCGCCGTCGAACGTCAGTCGCATCGTCACTCCGCGCGCTTCCCCCGTACCGTCAAGGACACCGCACCGAGCAGGGCCTGGAGGCCCGGCACGGCCAGTACCACCGCGAGCGTCGGCCCTTCCGGGTTTTGCCCAGGTGCAGCATCATCATGATCGCGCTCAGCGCGAGCAGAGTCACCCACGCCGCGCGGTCACCGGGCCGGCGCGAGGTGCACGGCGATCTCGCGGCAAACCGGGCGGGGAGGACACGCGTCACCGGAGCCTGGGGCGGGGCCTGCGAGGTCGCGCACAGCGAGACACCCGGGGGTCGGCAACCCGTCCGCCATCCGGGCCGCAACCTGAGAATGGGACGGCACTCGGGCTGATGCCGGAGCGAAAGACGTAACAGTCGTTCAACGACTGCTTTCGATCATTAACGCGGCGTGGAAAAGTGCAGGGAAACGCCAGGCGACGACGGAAGGGCCGAATTCGCCCCGCGGTCGGATGCTGTATGCCTGCCCTCCACCCGGCACTTCCATGATCCACCAGCGCGCATCGGGTCGCCGGTGCCGCAGAAGGAGGAACACAGTGCGCACCCTTGCCCGCTCAGCGGCCGCCACCCTGACGGCCGCCGCGATAGTCGCTTTCGGCGGTGCCTGCTCGCCGCCGGAGAAGGAGTCGGAGGCCGCCACGAGCGGCGCCGCCACCGCCACCAGCGCCGCCGACCTCGGCGGCCTGGACGCCCTGATCGCCGAGGCCAAGAAGGAGGGCGCGCTCAACGTCATCGCGCTGCCGCCGGACTGGGCCAACTACGGCGAGATCATCAAGGCCTTCGGCGACAAGTACGGCATCAAGGTCAACTCTGCTCAGCCGGACGGGTCCAGCCAGGACGAGATCAACGCGGCCACCCAGCTCAAGGGTCAGGACACCGCTCCGGACGTGTTCGACCTGGGCGTCTCGGTGGCGACCGCGAACACCGCGATGTTCGCCCCGTACAAGGTGGAGAAGTTCGCCGAGATCCCGGACACCCTGAAGGACGCCAACGGTACGTGGGTCAACGACTACGGCGGCTACATGTCGATCGGCTACGACAGCGCCAAGGTTCCCGCCCCGGCCGCTGTCGCCGACCTGCTGAAGCCGGAGTACAAGGGCAAGGTGGCGCTCAACGGCGACCCGACGCAGGCCGGTGCCGCGTTCGGTGGCGTGCAGATGGCGTCGCTCGCCAACGGCGGCACCGTCGAGGACATCACGAAGGGCGTCGAGTTCTTCGGCAACCTGAAGAAGGCCGGCAACTTCCTGCCTGTCGACCCGACGCCGGCGACCATCGAGTCCGGCCAGACCCCGGTCGTCTTCGACTGGGACTACCTGAACGCCGCCCAGTCGAAGAAGCTGCCCACCTGGAAGGTGTTCGTGCCGTCGGGGGCCGTGCTCGGCTCGTACTACGTGCAGGCCGTCAACAAGGATGCTCCGCATCCGGCCGCGGCCCGGCTGTGGCAGGAGTTCCTCTACTCCGACGAGGGCCAGAACCTGTGGCTCAAGGGCGGCGCCCGCCCGGTCCGCGCCGACGCCATGCAGAAGGCCGGCACCATCGACGCGACCGCGTTCGCCGCACTGCCCAAGGTGGACGGCACCCCGGTGATCCCGACCGAGGCGCAGAGCACCAAGGCCAAGGAGTACCTGACCGCGAACTGGGCCAAGGCCATTGGCTGAGGTCGGCGCGGACGCTCCGCAGCGCGTGGCCCGGCGGCCACGCCTGCGGGGCGCCGCCCTGCTCGGTACTGTGCCGTTCTTCGCCTATGTGACGATCTTCCTGGTCATCCCGACGCTGACCGTGGTTATCGGCGCGTTCACCGGCGACGGCGGCCGCGGTTTCACCCTCGCCAACGTGAGCGCCCTGGGTGACGAGTACATCGTGGCGGCGTTCGGCCGCAGCATCACCCTGTCGGCGTCGAGTGCGATCATCGGCGCGGTGCTCGGTGCTCTGCTGGCGTACGCGCTGGTCACCGGAAAGCCCGACGGTCTGCTGCGCCGGATGGTCACGGCGGCGGCCGGGGTGCTCGCGCAGTTCGGCGGCGTCACGCTGGCGTTCGCCTTCCTGGCGACCATCGGCCTGTCCGGATTCCTCACCGTCTGGCTTCAGGAGAACGGGCTTGATCCGTACGCGAACGGGGTCTGGCTCTTCGAACTTCCGGGTTTGACCCTCGTCTACACCTACTTCCAGATCCCGCTCATGGTGATCGTCTTCCTGCCCGCGCTGGATGGCATCCGGCCGCAGTGGCGCGAGGCGCACGTCAGCCTGGGCGGCAACACCTGGCAGTACTGGACGCGGGTGGCCGGGCCGCTGCTCGCGCCGGCGTTCCTCGGTTCGACGCTGCTGCTTTTCGCCAACGCCTTCTCCGCGTACGCCACCGCGGCGGCTCTGGTCAGTCAGGGCAGCCCGATCGTCCCGCTGCAGATCCGCGGCGCGCTGACCAGTGAGGTGGTGCTCGGCCAGGCCAACCTGGGCAAGGCCATGGCGCTGGGCATGGTCGTCGTGGTGGCCGTGGTGATGACCCTCTACTCCCTGCTGCAGAAGAGGACCGCCAAGTGGCTAGGGTGATCTTCAGGTGGACCGTCCTGACGGTGATGGGCGTGTTCTTCCTGCTGCCGCTGGTCGCCATGGTGGAGTTCAGCACCCGGGACCCGCGGACCTGGCCGCTGCTGGTGGACTGGCCCCGGCTCAGTGCCGAGTACCCGGCTCTGGCCGAGGGCATCCTCGCCTCGCTGGCGCAGGCCGCGCTCACGTCGGTGCTGATGCTGGTGCTGCTGGTGCCGACCGCTGTCTGGGTACGCCTGCGGCTGCCGGGACTGCGCCGGCTGGTGGAGTTCCTCTGCCTGCTGCCGCTGACCATCCCGGCGATCGTGCTCGTCGTCGGCCTGGCCCCCGTCTACGCCTGGGTCAACTACCTGATCGGCGGCTCGTCGCTGACGCTGGTGTTCGCCTACACGATCCTGGTGCTGCCGTACGCGTACCGGGCGATCGACACCGGTCTGTCCGCGATCGACGTGAAGACGCTGGCCGAGGCGGCCCGTAGTCTCGGCGCCGGCTGGACGACGGTGATCTGGCGGGTGGTGCTGCCGAACATCCGCTCGGCGGTGCTGTCGGCCGCTTTCCTGACCGTGGCCCTGGTGCTCGGCGAGTTCACCATCGCGTCGCTGCTTCACCGCACCAACCTGCAGGTCGCCATCGAGTATCTGGGCAAGAGCAGCGCGACCGTGTCGGTGGCGGTGTCGCTGGCGGCG
Source organism: Actinoplanes sp. NPDC023801 (assembly GCF_040639655.1). Taxonomy (NCBI): domain Bacteria; kingdom Bacillati; phylum Actinomycetota; class Actinomycetes; order Micromonosporales; family Micromonosporaceae; genus Actinoplanes; species Actinoplanes sp. NPDC023801. Next base: position 45,841 of record NZ_JBFAAI010000017.1, read on the forward strand.
CTGCTGCTGGCGTTCGTCCTGCTGCTCGTGCTGTCCCTGGCGGGCTCTTCGAAGAAGGGGAAGACCTCATGACCGGCGTCGCCGTTCACCTCGACGGGCTGCGCCGCACGTTCGGCGCTGTGCAGGCCCTCGACGACCTGGACCTGTCGATCGAGCCGGGCGAGCTGGTCGCGCTGCTCGGGCCGTCCGGCTGCGGCAAGACCACCGCCCTGCGGATCCTCGCCGGCCTGGAGGAGGTGACCGCCGGCCGGGTCCTGGTCGGGGGCAAGGACGTCACGCGGCTGCCGGCCAACAAGCGCGGCATGGGCATGGTGTTCCAGGCGTACAGCCTGTTCCCGCACCTCAGCGCGTTGCAGAACGTCGAGTTCGGACTGCGGCTGCGTAGCCTCAGGCAAACGTCGGCGAAGGCTCGGGAGATGCTCGCGCTCGTCGGCCTGGAGAACGAGGCAACCCGGTATCCGCATCAGCTCTCCGGCGGCCAGCAGCAGCGGGTCGCCCTGGCCCGGGCGCTGGCCATCGAGCCGCAGGTGCTGCTGCTGGACGAACCGCTGTCAGCGCTCGACGCCAAGGTACGGGTGCAGCTGCGCGACGAGATCCGCCGCATCCAGACCGAGGTCGGCACGACCACCCTGTTCGTCACCCACGATCAGGAGGAGGCGCTGGCGATCGCCGACCGGGTCGGTGTGATGCGCGCCGGACGGCTGGAGCAGCTGGCCACGCCGTCGGAGGTGTACCTGCGGCCGGCAACCGCGTTCGTGGCCGACTTCGTGGGGCTGAGCAACCGGCTGCCGGGGACCGTCACCGGCGGCACCGTCGAGGTCCTCGGGCACCGGTTGCCGCTTGTCACGCCGCACACCGGCGGAGCGGTGACCGCGCTGATCCGGCCCGAGGCGATCGAGGCGGTCCCCGACCCGGACTCCGCGGCACGGGTTCTGACCAGCAGCTTTCTCGGGTCACTGAGCCGGGTCACGGTAGCCGTCGACGACCATCTGGTGGTGGCGCAGGTGCCGAGCGGGCGCTTGCCGGAACTGGCGCCCGGCACGCCGGTGCGGATCACGATTCAGCCGGTGGCCGTCGCCCTGGAATAGACGACGCTTATCACAGGGGTTACAGTCGGAGACCCTGGGAGCGCTCCCAGCGCGGGTTCCCCCACTGCCGTTCTCCGCGGCGACCCGCGACCATCCCCCGAGGTGATGATTCGTGAAACGCCGAACCGCAACCATCCTAGCCACGGTGTTCGCCGTGGCCGCGGCCTCCACCGCCGCCTTCTTCGCGCTCCCGGCGAGCGCGGAGACGGCGGCGTTCACCGTCCAGAGCACCTGGAACAACGGCTACCAGGGCCAGGTGACCGTCAACAACAACACGTCGTCGCAGATCAACACGTGGAAGGTCGAGCTGACCTTCCCGGCCGGCACGAGCGTGACCCAGTCCTGGAACACCACGCAGGCCGTCAGCGGCAGCACCTACACGTTCACGCCGGTGGGCTGGAACGCCACCATCGCGCCGGGCGCGTCGACCAGCTTCGGGTTCATCGCCAGCGGCACCGGCCGCCCGACGAGCTGTCTGGTCAACGGCCAGGCCTGCACCGGCACGACAACGCCCGGATCGCCGTCGCCTTCGGTAGTGTCGCCGTCGCCTTCGGTCTCCGTGTCGCCGTCCACCAGCACCCCGCCGGTCAACGGCACTCCGGTGCAGGTCAACGGGCAGCTCCGGGTCTGCGGCACCAAGCTGTGCAACGAGCGCGGCCAGGTGGTCCAGCTCAAGGGCATGAGCACGCACGGCATCCAGTGGTTCCCGAACTGCTACACCGACTCCTCGCTCGACGTGCTCGCCAAGGAGTGGAACGCCGACCTGTTCCGGATCGCGATGTACGTACAGGAGCAGGGTTACGAGACCGACCCGGCCGGTTTCACCAGCCGCGTCAACAACCTCGTCGAGGAAGCGACCGAGCGCGGCATGTACGCGATGATCGACTTCCACATCCTCACCCCTGGTGACCCGGCGTTCAACCTGGAGCGCGCGAAGACCTTCTTCGCCCAGGTCTCGGCCCGGCACGCGGCCAAGAAGAACGTGATCTACGAGATCGCCAACGAGCCGAACGGTGTCAGCTGGGCGCAGATCAAGAACTACGCCGAGCAGGTCATCCCGGTGATCCGGGCGAACGACCCGGACGCGGTCATCATCATCGGCAGCCGCGGCTGGTCGTCACTGGGCGTTTCGGAGGGCGGCAACTCCTCGGAGATCGTCGCCAACCCGGTCAACGCCTCGAACATCATGTACGCGTTCCACTACTACGCGGCCTCCCACAAGGACAACTACCGCGCCGAGGTGGAGCGCGCGGCGGCCTCGCTGCCGCTGTTCGTGACCGAGTTCGGCACGGTGACCTACACCGGTGGCGGCGCGGTCGACACGGCCAGCAGCAACGCCTGGTTCGATCTGCTGGACCGGTTGAAGATCGGTTACGCCAACTGGACGTACTCCGACGCCAACGAGGGCAGCGCGGCGCTCAAGCCGGGCACCTGCAGCGCCGGCAGCTTCGCCGGCACCGGCTCGCTGACCGAGTCCGGGGCGCTTCTGCGCAACCGCATCCGCGCCTGACCCACCGACTCCGCCGGGCCCGCCTCCCTTCCACCGGGCGGGCCCGGCGGTCTTTATTACAGGTACCACTTATATAAGTCGCATCTGATAAGGTCACTGCCGTGCATGCGTTCGATGTGCTCGGCGATCCGGTTCGCCGCCGGATCCTCGAGCTGCTCGCCGAGGGCGAGCTGACCTCCGGTGCCGTCACCGCCGTCATCCGGGCGGAGTTCGGCATCACCCAGCCGGCCGTGTCCCAGCACCTCAAAGTGCTGCGCGACAACGGCTTCGCCACCGTGCGCCCGGCGGGCGCGCGCCGTCTCTACGCGGTCGACCACACCGCGCTGCGGCAGGTGGACGAGTGGCTGGCCCCGTTCCGGAGGTTCTGGACGCCGCACCTGTCCGCGATGGCCACCGAGGTGGCCCGTGGCAAACGCCTGCGGCGCCTGGCCGAAGGCATGGGACCCACCGATGCGAGGAGTAGCAGATGATCGACGTCAAAGAGCACATCAACGAGGTACAGCGCAGCGTCGGCACCCGCGTGCTGGAGGCCGGTGAGGCCCGGGTGATGACGATCAGCAGGGTCTACGACACCGACCAGGAAGACCTGTGGGACGTGGTCACCAACCCGGAGCGGATCCCCCGCTGGTTCCTGCCCGTCTCCGGTGAACTGCGGGAGGGCGGGAAGTACCAGTTCGAGGGCAACGCCGGCGGCACCATCACCGAGTGCGAGCGGCCGCGCCGCGTGGCCGCCACCTGGGAGTTCAACGGCGGGATCAGCTGGGTCGAGGTGCGCTTCTCGCCCGAGGGCGACGGGGCCCGGTTCGAGCTCGAGCACGTGGCCCTGGTCGACGAGGAACACTGGGAGCAGTACGGCCCCGGTGCGGTCGGCCTCGGCTGGGAGGGCGCTCTGTGGGGCCTGGCCAACCACCTGGCGACCCCGGATGCCCCGCTCACCCCCGAGGCGGCGATGGAGTGGGCGATGTCCGAGGAGGGCAAAACGTTCATGCGGCTCAGCTCGGACGCCTGGATCGAGGCCGACATCGCCTCCGGCACCGACCCGGAGCGCGCCCGGCGGCAGGGGGACAACACCCTCAAGGCGTACCTGGGCGAATAGGGTGTCCGGGTGACCGGTACGGAGCTGCTTCAGTACTGTCTCGCCAAGCCCGGAGCCTGGCAGGACGAACCGTGGGAGGGTGACGTCGTCGCCAAGGTGGGTCCCAAGATCTTCGCCTTCCTGGGCCGCGGCGACACCGTCGGCGTCAAATGCGGCAAGGGCCGCGACCCGGCCGACGAGTGGCTCACCAGGTATCCGTCCGATGCCACGGCCAGCGCGTACATCGGCCGGCACGGCTGGAACACGCTACGACTCGGCGGCGCCATCCCGGACGACGAGATCTACGAGGCGGTCGACGCGTCCTACGAGGCGGTCGTCACATCGCTGCCCAAGAAGGACCGGCCCGCTTGACCTGAAGCGGGCTTGAGATCGGACGCTTGCGACATGGACGCCAACGCCTACCTCGACCGGATCGGAGCACCGCGCACCGGGCCCGCGAACGCGGCCCGGCTGCGCGAACTCCACCACGCGCACCTGACCACGGTTCCCTTCGAGAACCTCGACATCCACCTCGGCAACCGCGTCTCACTCACCGCGGAAGATCTTTTCGACAAGATCGTACGCCGGGCGCGCGGCGGCTTCTGCTACGAACTCAACGGCCTGTTCGCACTGCTGCTGGAGGAACTCGGCTGGACCGTCACCCGGCTCGCGGCCCGGGTCCACGGCGGCGAACACCTCGGCCCACCCTACGACCACCTGGTCCTGCTCGTCACCGGCTCCGACGGCACCGGGCCGTGGCTGGCCGACGTCGGCTTCGGCGACCACGCCGTGCACCCGCTCGACTTCACCTCCCGGGCCGTACAGGACGATCCGGCCGGCCGTTTCCAGTTGGTGGACACGCCCGAGGGTGACGTCGACGTACTGCGCGACGGCAAGCCGCAGTACCGCCTCGAGACCCGAGCGCGCGACCTCGACGACTTCACGGCCACCTGCTGGTACCAGCAGACCAATCCCCGGTCGCACTTCACCCGCAAGACCGTCTGCACGATCCTGACCGGTGCCGGCCGGGTCACGGTCAGCGACCGCACCCTGATCGTCACCGCCGGCGGCGGCCGCACCGAGACGACGCTCGACACCGACGAGGAACTGTTCGCTGCCTACCGCGACCACTTCGGTGTCCAGCTCCTGCCCGGCACAACCTTCCAAACCCCCTGACCCACCCCGTCGCATCTCGCTGGAAACAGCGTCCCCGCACAGCCACGAAAACCCAGCTGCCCACGGTCCCGCACAGCCACCAAACCCGGACGATCGGACGGGCGCGGGAGGCGGGGCTGGGCGGCGTGCCACGGCCCCACCTCCGGCGTACGGCGTCAGGCGAGCTTCTTGGACTTCTTGATCGCCGCGGTCAGCGCCTCGAGCAGCGGGGCGGAACCGGCCCAGGAGTAGATCGGCACGGCCTGCCACGGGAAGACCTGGTTGGCCTTGACGGCGGGCAGCGCGCTCCAGCCCGGCTTGGATACCAGGTCCTTGGGCTGCAGGGCGGTCGGACGCGAGTCGAGGAAGATGAGGTCGGCCTTGTACTTGTCGGCGTTCTCCCAGCTGAGGGACTCGAAGTAGTCCGTCGGCTTGATCTCGGGCATGATCAGGTCGACGCCGAGCTCCTTGAAGAACATGAGGTCGGAGCTGACCGCCGCGCTCGACACGTAGAAGACGTCGGCGGCACCGGAACCGGCGAGCACCTTGAGACCGCCGCTGGCCTTGGCGGCGGCCGACAGGTCGGCGGCGGCCTTCTCGAAGCGGGCCTTGGCCTCGGTGACCTTCGAGGCGCCGAGGTCGGCACCGAGCGACTTGGCCAGCTCCGCGTAGCGCTCGATCGGCTTGGTCAGCGGCACCCGGCCCGTGCTGACGGTGGCGACCTGCGCGAGCTTGAGGATCTGGTCCTTGCTCTCGTCCGGGACGTACCAGAGGGCGCCCGGGTCGAACTGGTGGGTGACCAGGAGCTCCGGCTGGAGGGCGGCGTACTTCTCGACGGAGAACTCGCCCCACTTGTTGCCGATGATCTGGACCTTGTTGATGTCCAGCGCGCCGGCCTCGGGCTCGGCGGTGCCGTCGGCCTTCTTGGTCTCACCGAAGACACCGACGATCGAGTCCTGCAGGCCGAGGTCGACCAGGGCGGCCGCGGCGCCGACGTGGGCGACGATCTTCTTCGGCGTGGTCGGGGCGGTCAGCGCCTTGGGCTGGTCGTCGGTGAACGACCAGGGGCCGGCGGCCGCGTTGGAGGCGGCCGGCGACGACCCGGTCTCGTCCTTGCCACCACCACAGGCGGCGAGCAGCGCGCCGGCGCCGACTGCGCCACCCGCGGCCAGCAGGCCACGACGGGACAAAGAAAGCTGCGAGTACTTCATCATCAAGTCTTTCTGGGGTATGACCGGCCCTTCGACCGCGTGCGATGGTTAGGCTAACCTAACGAACCGAACGCGCGTCAACAGGATCTGGACCACCCCGGACGGGAGACCGACACTGTCCACCTACGACACCCCCCTCGACCAGGGGGTACGCACCAGCGCGCCGCCCCGGGCGGTACGGCGTACGTCCGTACGCCTCGTCGGCCTGGTCCTGGCCCTTCTGGCGCTGGCCGCGGTGGCCGTGCTGAGCGTCGGTCTCGGTGCCCGGTTCCTCTCCCCCGGCGAGGTCTGGGCCGGCCTGTGGGACCCGTCGGCCCCGTCCTACCGCATCGTCCACGAGATGCGGCTGCCGCGGACCCTGCTCGGCCTGATGGTCGGGATGGCGCTCGGCCTGGCCGGCGCGATCATGCAGGCGCTGACCCGCAACCCGCTCGCCGACCCGGGCCTGCTCGGCATCAACGCCGGCGCCTCGGCGGCGGTGGCCACCGCGTCGGTCTTCTTCGGCGTCGGGACCTTCTTCGGGTACGTGTGGTTCGCGCTCGCCGGTGCGGCGGTCGTCACGGCCCTGGTGTACGCGGTCGGTGGCGGGCGCTCGGCGACGCCGGCCCGGCTGGCGCTGGCCGGGGCCGCGCTCAACGCCATGCTGCTCTCCTATGTGTCCGCCGCGCTGCTGGCCGACACCCAGGCCATCGAGAAGATGAAGTTCTGGACCGCCGGATCGCTGGCGAGCGCCGACTTCGCCACCGTCAAACGGCTGCTGCCGTTCTTCGCGGCCGGCCTGGCGATCGGCCTGTTGGTGGCCCGGCCGCTGAACGCGCTGTCGCTCGGTGACGACGCGGCCCGTGCCCTGGGCGCCCGGCCCACGGTGATCCGCGTCGCGGTGATCGCGGCGGTCACCCTGCTCTGTGGCAGCGCGACCGCGGCATGCGGCCCGATCGTCTTCATCGGCCTGCTCATCCCGCACATGGTCCGGCCGTTCACCGGACCGGATCTGCGCTGGCTGCTCCCCTACACGGCGATCCTGGCGCCGGTGCTGCTGCTCGGCGCGGACGTTCTCGGCCGCATCCTCGGCAGCCCCGGCGAACTGCAGGTCGGCACGGTCACCGCGGTCCTCGGTGGTCCCCTGTTCCTCTACCTCGTGCGAGCCGCCAAATGACCGCCCTTGCGGAGAAGCGCACCGCCGGTACGAAACGCACCGTCGGCCGGAGGACGGGCATCCGGCCGCGGGCCGTCGCCGTCGGGCTGATCGCGGTCCTCGGCACGTTCGTCGTGAGCGTGTTCAGTCTCGGCACCGGCGATTTCGCGATCGCCCCGGCCGACGTGATGACGGCGCTGTTCGGTGACGGCAACCCGGCCCACGAGTTCATCATCGAGGAACTGCGGCTGCCCCGCCTGGTCACCGCACTGGCGGTCGGCGCCGCCCTCGCGGCCGGCGGTGCGGTCTTCCAGTCACTGGTCCGCAACCCGCTGGGCAGCCCCGACATGCTCGGCGTCAGCAACGGCGCGAGCACCGCGGCACTGGCCGTGATCATTCTCGGCGGTACCAGCACCCAGCTGTCGATCGCCGCGGTCGCCGGCGGCCTGACCGCGACGCTGCTGATCCAGCTGATCGCCGGGCGGGCCCTGCACGGGTTCCGCTTCATCCTGGTCGGCATCGGCATGGCCGCGATCCTCACCGGCATCAGCAGCTACCTGCTGACCCGCGGCGTCCAGATGGAGAACGCCCGGGCCCTGCTCTGGCTCACCGGCAGCCTCGACGGGCGTGACTGGGAGCAGGCACGGCCGATGCTCCTGGTGCTTGCCGTCGTGCTGCCGTTCCTGCTGCTGGCCTGCGGCCCGGGGCTGCGGATGCTGGAGATGGGCGACGACTCGGCGTCCGCGCTGGGTGTCCCGGTGCCACTGCTGCGCAACGGAGCGCTGCTGGCCGCCGCACTGCTCGTCTCGTTTGCGGCGGCAAGTGCCGGGCCGGTCAACTTCGTCGCGTTGATCGCCCCGCACCTGGCCAAGCGCCTCACCCGGGCACCGGGCCCGAACCTGCTGCCGTCGATCGCCGTCGGCGCGCTGCTGCTGACCGGCGCTGACTTCGCCGCCCAGCACCTGTTGGAGGACCGCGCTCTGCCGGTCGGTGTGGTCACCGGCCTGGTCGGTGGCGGCTACCTGATCTGGCTGCTCACCACCGAACGCCGGGCCGGCCGGATATGACGCACACAGCAACGGGAGAAGAGATGACCGGTCACACGCCCCGGCTCAGCGGGAGCGCGATGACGCTCGCGTACGACAAGCGGGTCGTCGCCGAGGACCTGAGCGTCGAGATCCCGGACGGCTCGTTCACGGTGATCATCGGCCCGAACGCGTGCGGCAAGTCGACCCTGCTCCGAGCACTGTCCCGGCTGCTCAAACCGTCCGCCGGCACGGTGCTGCTGGACGGCAGGGACGTGCACTCGCAGCCGACCCGCACGGTCGCCCGGACACTCGGGCTGCTGCCCCAGTCGTCGACCGCGCCGGACGGCATCACCGTCGCCGAGCTGGTCTCCCGTGGCCGGTACCCGCACCAGAGCGTCCTGCGCCGCTGGTCGGCCGAGGACGAACGGGTCGTCAACGAGTCGATGGACGCGACCGGGGTGGCCGACCTGGCCGACCGGCACGTCGACGAACTCTCCGGCGGACAGCGGCAGCGGGTGTGGCTGGCCATGGCGCTGGCCCAGCAGACGCCGCTGCTGCTGCTCGACGAACCGACCACCTATCTGGACATCGCGCACCAGATCGAGGTGCTCGACCTCTGCGCCGAACTGCACGAGCGCCAGGGCCGGACCCTGGTGGCGGTGCTGCACGACCTCAACCACGCGGCCCGGTACGCCACCCACCTGATCGCCATGCGGTCGGGCCGGGTCGCCCGCTCGGGACGGCCCGGCGACGTCCTCACCGCCGAACTCGTCGAAGAGGTGTTCGGGCTGCCGTGCCGGGTGATCGACGACCCGGAGACCGGCACCCCGCTGGTCGTCCCGGCGGCCCGGCGGCGTAACCGGGCCGAGCCGGTGCCGTCCGCCGCCCGGACGGCCGGCTGACCGGAACGGCCTACTCGAAGACCTTCCCCACCACGTGCTCGGCGATCGCCAGTGAGGACGTGGCCGCGGGTGAGGGCGCGTTGCGTACGGCCGTGACCGGGCCCAGCCGGTGGATCCGGAAGTCGTCGACGAGGCTGCCGTCCCGGTCGAGTGCCTGGGCGCGCACGCCGGCACCGGCCGGGTACACGTCGGCGGCGCCGATCTCCGGGACGTACCGCATCGCCTCGGCCATGTAGCGGCTCTTCGACAGCGAGCCGCGGACCTCCTTGACACCGGTCCGCCAGTGCCGGCGGGCCATGTGCCAGGTGCCCGGCCAGGCGGCGATGCCGGCCAGGTCGGGGATCGAGAAGGTGGTACGGGTGTAGCCCTCACGGGCGGTGGCCAGGACCGCGTTCGGGCCGACCTCGACGACCCCGGTGACCCGGCGGGTGAAATGCACGCCGAGGAACGGGTACCGCGGGTCCGGAACCGGGTAGATCATGCCCCGGACCAGGCCGGCCTTCTCCTCGCTGACGCGCATGTACTCGCCGCGGAACGGGATGATCCGCGGCTCGGCGGCGTCACCGGCCAGGCGGGCGACCTTGTCGGTGTGGATGCCGGCGCAGACGATCACGCGGTCGGCGGTGACGCTGTGCTCACCGGACTCGATCCGGATCGAGCCGGCGTTCTTCCTGATCGCGGTGACCGGGAAGCCGAGACGGACCTCACCGCCACCGGCACGGATGTCCTCGGCGAACGCCTTGGCGACGCCGGGGAAGTCGGTGATCGCGGTCTCCGGGGAATGCAACGCGGCCAGGCCGGCGGCGTGCGGTTCGATCTCGCGGATCCCGGCCGGATCAACCCTTCGCAATCCGGGTACGCCGTTCTCGCGCGCCCTCTTCTCCAGGTTGTCCAGGCGCCCCAGTTCGTCCTCCCGGACCGCGACGACGAGCTTCCCGCATTCGTCGTACGCGATCCCGCGTTCCGCGCAGTACTCGCGCAGCAGCAGCCGCCCGCGGGTGCAGAGTTCCGCCTTCAGGCTGCCGGGCGGGTAGTAGATGCCGGCGTGCACGACACCCGAGTTGTGGCCGGTCTGGTGCTGGCCGACCTCGGACTCCTTCTCGACGACCACGACCCGGGTGCCCGGCCGCCGCACGGTGATCTCCCGGCCGATGGCCAGTCCGACGATGCCGGCCCCGATGATCCCGATGACCTCGTCCGCCACGTGTGTCGCCTCTCTGGTGGTGCCGTCCGCCCGCCGCCCCGGCTGCCGGCCGCGAAGGCCTTGACCTTAGCGGGGTGCCTGATCGGCGGGGAGCCGCACCGTGACGACCGTGCCGTGCGGCTGGTTCGGGCCGGCCGTGACGGCACCGCCGTGCTGGGCGGCGGTCTGCGCAACGATGGCCAGGCCGAGTCCCGAGCCGGGCATGGCACGGGCCGCGGGCGCGCGGTAGAAGCGGTCGAAGACGTGCGGAAGGTCCTCGGGGTCGATTCCCGGCCCGCAGTCGGCGACGGTCAGCACCCCACCGGTGAGGCGGGTGGTGACGGTGCCGCCCGGCGGGCTCCACTTGGCGGCGTTGTCGAGCACGTTCACCACCATCCGCTCCAGCTCGCCGAACCGGCCCCGCACGGTCACCGGTGACAGGCCGGTGTCGAACGTCAGGCCGGGCGCCCGGATCCGCACCCGGTTGACCGCAGCCGTCACCACCTCGGCGAACTCCACCTGCTCGATCGTCTCCCGGCTGCCCTCCTCACGGGACAGCTCGACCAGCTCGGTGGTGAGCGTGGCGAGCTCGCGCACCTGGGCGTCCAGGTCGTCGAGCAGTTTGACCCGGTCCTCGGGCGGCAGCCGGTGTGCCAGTTCGGGCTGCCGCTCGACCGCGAGCAGCAGTTCCACGTTCGTCCGGATGCTGGTCAACGGGGTACGCAGCTCGTGGCCGGCGTCCTCGACCAGTGCGCGCTGGGACTGCCGGGCCGCGTCGATGGCGGCCAGCATCGCGTTCACCGACCGGCCCAGGCGGGCGATCTCGTCGTCGCCGGAGACCTCGACCGGCCGGGTCAGGTCCATCGAGACGGCGACGTCCTCGACCGCCTCGGTCAGGTGGTCGACCGGGGCCAGCCCGGCGCGGGCCACCGTGCGCCCGAGCACCGCGGCACCGGCGATCCCGGCCGCGCAGCCGATCGCGAGCAGCACCGCGAACAGCGCCAGAGCCCCCTCGTCCGGCGACGGGTCGAGGCCGACCTGCACCGCTCCCCCGCCCTCGATCGGGACGGTCAGCATCAGGTACTCGCCGGGGCCGATGGTGATCTTCTCCTGCGCCTCCGGGTGCCCGGCCGTGGCGATCGCGACGGCGGCGCCGGTGACCGGCAGGCGGACGGCACTGCCGCCGACCACCACCCCGCTCGGGTCGAGGATCTGCCAGCAGGGCCCGATCTCCTTGTCGTCGGGATCGGGGCGGGCACCCTGGGCCTGCAGCCACTGCCACGGGTTCTCGGCGATCGTGCGGGCGTCGGCCAGCAGCTCGGCGGAGATCTTGTTCTGCTGGATGCCACGCACGGTCAGCCACGCCCCGGCCGCGACGACCAGCACGGCGGCCGCCACCGCACCGGTCACCAGCAGCGACAACCGGCCGTGCAACGACCTGCTGCGCCACCACTTCCTCACCACGGCTCCTCCCGGAGCACGAAACCTACACCCCGGACCGTGTGCAGCAACCGGGCCTCGTTCTCGGCCTCCAGCTTGCGGCGCAGATAGCCGAGGTAGACGTGCAGACTGTTGGACTGCTCGCCGAAGTCGTAGCCCCAGACCTGTTCGAACAGGGCGGTCCGGGACAGCACCTGCCGGGGATGACGCAGGAAGGCCTCCAGGATCCCGAACTCGGTGCGCGTCAGCTTCAGGGCGCGCTCACCCCGCCAGACCTCCCGGGTGACCGGGTTCATCCGTACATCGGCAAAGGTCAGAAGGTCTTCGGCAGGCTCCTCGCCGGCCGTCGACGTGAGCGCCGAGCGGCGCAGCAGGGCCCGGATCCGGGCCAGCAGTTCCTGCAGCGCGAACGGTTTCACCAGGTAGTCGTCGGCGCCCGCGTCGAGCCCGGCGACCCGGTCGCCGACGCTGTCACGGGCGGTGAGCATCAGCACCGGCACCACCACTCCGTCGGCCCGCAACCGGCGGCACGCCTCGAGACCGTCCATCCGGGGCATGCTCACGTCGAGGATGACCGCGTCCGGTTCACCGGCCCGCACCACGTCGAGGGCGGCCAGGCCGTCACCGGCGGTGTCGACCTGGTAGCCCTCGAACCGCAGGGTCCGGCCGAGCGAGTCACGCACGGCCGCGTCGTCCTCCACCACCAGGATCCGCATGAGGTCCATTAAAGCCGCGCGGCGTCGATCGCCGACTGGAGCGACTCCCGGTAGCCGCCACTGGTGTACGTGGCGCCGGAGACCGAGTCGATGTCCGCGCCCTGGGCCCCCAGCGTGGCCTCCACCAGCTGCGGGAGTGACCGCGCGCTGATCTCGTCGTGCCGCGGGCTGAACCCCGTCCATAGGTGCCAGCGCGCGAGCCGGTCCTGCCCGAAGGCGCGTTCCACGGCCGGGATCCGGGCCATCAGCAGTACCTGGATCAACAGCAGGTCGGAGGCGTACTGGCCGGTGAGACGCCCGATCGCGGTGACCGCGTGGCCGCCGGTGAGATCCCGCAGGCCACCGTTGCCGACCCAGAGCACGGTCACGATCAGCAGGCTCAGTCCGGCGGCGGTCGCTCCGATGCCGGGCGTGGCCCGGCGCCGCACTCGAACAGCGGGCACAGCGGTAAGGGTCATGGCCGCAACCCTGACGCGATCTTCTAAGACGCCCCTGGACCGTTTCTAAGCGTTGGCTAAGAGCCGGCACGGTGACTCACTCCATCACCAGCGCACAGCTGGTGATGGTGTGGTGACAGGATCGTCGCTCTTCGAGTTGACCTCGGCGTCCGGAACTGACTAGGCATGAGTATGCTGAGGCCGATCCCCAGCACCGCATCCACACAGGACTGTCGAAGAGGTCCACGTGTCCGACGAAGTGACCGACAACGACGACAACGGCGTCAGCCACAACAGCGGTGCCACGGTCCGCCGGCTTCAGCTCGGCGGTCATCTGCGCGCCCTGCGCCGGGCCAAGGGGCTCACCCGCGACCAGGCCGGTTACACGATCCGGGCCAGCGAGTCGAAAATCAGCCGGATGGAGCTGGGCCGGGTCAGCTTCAAGGAACGGGACGTCACCGACCTGCTGAAACTCTACGGTGTGGAGGATCCGTCCGAGCATCGCCGGGTGCTGGCCATGATGCGTGAGGCCAACGCGCCCAGCTGGTGGCAGGCCTACGGCGACGTCCTGGACACCTGGTTCCAGAACTATCTCGACCTGGAGCAGGCGGCCGAGCTGATCCGCACCTACGAGATCCAGTTCGTGCCGGGCCTGCTGCAGACCGACGCGTACGCCCGCGCCGTGATCGGGCTCGGCCACGACGACGACGGGCCCGAGGAGATCAACCGGCGGGCCCAGCTGCGGATGGCGCGCAAGCAGGTGCTGGAGCGGCCGGACGCGCCGCGGCTCTGGGCGGTCCTCGACGAGGCGGTGCTGCGACGGCCCATCGGCGGCCGTGCGGTGCTGCGCGAACAGATCGAATACCTGCTCGAGGTCTGCGGGTCGCCGCGGGTCCGGCTGCAGGTGATGCCGTTCAGCAAGGGCGGGCACGCAGCCGCCGGTCAGGCGTTCAGCATCCTGCGTTTCCCGCACGCCAAGCTGCCCGACGTCGTGTACATCGAGCACCTCACGAGCGGCCTGTACCTGGAGCGCCGCGAGGAGGTCGACAAGTACGCGGCGGCGATCGGGCGCCTGTTCATCGAGGCCGAGCTGCCGAGCCGTACCCCGGAGATCCTGCGCGGCTTCCTGGCCGAGCTCGACGCCGACTCGTAAGCGGGCCGGCGCCGGGAGTAACCCTCATCAGCAAGGGTCCCCGTGGAGACCGGTTTCGCCCATGTGGCTGGTCCGCGCCGCCGGGAAGTCCTGCCGGCCGAGGAGGCCGGGATCGCCATCGGCAACCGGATCGCCACCGCACGGCGTCCCGGCAGCACCTGAGGGTGACCACGCTTGCGACATGACCGACGACCTCGGCAAGTCACCCCGTCGTGTCGCGGCCTGGCATGTGTGTCTCGCCGCGATCCCTCTCGTCATCGGTGCGTACTTCGCCCTGGTCCGGGCGGGGGTGTGGCCGGCCGGACAGGTGGCGCTCTACGTCAGTGCGAACCTCGCCTTCGCGGTCGCCGCGCTGGTCACCGCCCGGCGCCTGCCGGCGATGCGGACGATTCTGATCTTCCTGGCCGGGTCCGCGGCGGCCGGGGCAACCGGCGACGTCCTGTTCTACGTCGACGCCCTGATCTACGGCGAGCCGCCCTACCCGGGCGTCCCCGATCTGTTCTACCTGCTCGCGTACCCGATGATGGCGGTCGGCCTGGTCATGATCGTCCGGCGGCGCACGCCCGGCTGGGACAGCGCCAGCGTGATCGACGCGGCCATCGTCGCGATCGGCGTCGGCTACCTGGTCTTCCTGTTCCTCGTGGTGCCGCTCGTCGACTTCGAGGACAAGATCACCTCGCTGGTCTCGGTCGCGTACCCGATCGGTGACGTCATGCTGATCGTGGTCGGTGCCCGGCTGATGCTCGGTGCCGGGCCGCGGACCACCGCTCTCCGGTTCATCGGCGCCTATCTCGGGCTCGTGCTCGTCGCCGACGCGATCTACGGGTTCCAGACGCAGCTGGGCACCTACGTGCCCGGCAACTTCCTCGACGCGCTCTGGATGGCGGCCGGGTTCTGCATGGCGGCCGGGGTGCTGCACCCGTCGGCGCCCAAGCTCGTCGCCGTCTCCAACACGGCCACCCCCGACGCCACCCCCGGCCGACTGGCCGTCCTGGCGTTCGCCGCAGTCACCGCGCCCACCTCGATGGTGATCCAGCACTTCCGCGGTGAGGAGGAGCACCTGGTCGCCGCCGCGGCCGTCTGCAACCTGCTGTTCCTACTGGTCATGGTCCGGATGGCACTGCTCGTCCAGGCGCAGCGGCACGCCGCGGTCACCGACGGGCTCACCGGCCTGCGCAGCCGCCGGTTCTTCGAACAGGCCCTCGGCAACCAGGGCGACCGGTCGGCCCGGCTCGGCGTGCCGGTCAGCGTCCTGCTCCTGGACATCGACCACTTCAAGAGCGTCAACGACACGTACGGCCACAACGGCGGCGACCGTGTCCTCGTCGAGGTGACCCACCGCCTGCGTGAACTTGTCCGGCCCGGCGACGTGGTCGCCCGGTACGGGGGCGAGGAGTTCGCGGTTCTGCTGCCCGACACCACCACCGCCGAGGCCGGTGAGGTCGCCGAGCGGATCCGGCGCGGGATCAGCGCGGCCCCGATCGCGGTCGGTGACTCCCGCCTGCACAACGTCACCATCTCGTGCGGCATCGCCGGCATGCCGGCCGCGGGAACGACCGAGGAGCTGGTGCTGGCCGCGGACCGGGCGCTCTACGCGGCCAAACACGCCGGCCGGAACCGGATCGCCTGCGCCGGTGACCAGCTCACCGACGACCCGGCGGCTGCGGAGCCCGTCGCCGCCTGACCGGATTCCCCTGTCGTGACAGGACGGTCCCCGCACGTTCGCGGGGCCCCGGGCGGGGCGGGCTCTCGCCCGGTCGGCCCGGGACGGCAGAATCGTCGGCATGCGGTTCGGCATCCTGGGTCCGGTCCGGGCGGAACGACCCGACGGGACACCGGTCCCGCTCGGCGGCGCCCGCCTGCGGGCGCTGCTCGCGATGCTGCTGCTGGACGCCGGCCGTCCCATCCCGATCGACCGGCTGATCGACGGTCTCTACGGTGATGAGCCACCGGCCGGCGCCGGCAACGCGTTGCAGTCCCAGGTGTCCCGGCTGCGGCAGTCACTGCCGGTCGAACTCGAACCCGCCGGTTACCGGCTCGCAGTCCCCCGCGACGAGGTCGACGCCCACCGTTTCACCGCGCTCGCCGCCGACGGTCATCGGGCCCTCGCCTCCGGCGAGACGGAGCGGGCGGTCACCCTTCTGCGGCAGGCGACGGGTCTCTGGCGTGGAGAACCCCTCACCGATGTACGCGACGCGCCGTTCGCCGCGACCCAGATCGCCCGGCTCACCGAGCAACGACTGACCGCCCTCGAAGACCGGCACGAGGCCGAGATCGCGCTGCGGTCGCTGATCCCCTCGTCGATCACCGAACTGCGTGACCTGATCGCCGCGCACCCGCTGCGGGAACGGCCCCGGGCCCTGCTGATGCGGGCCCTGACCGCCGCGGGCCGCCCGGCCGAGGCACTGGCCGCCTACGAGGACGCGCGCCGCACCCTCGCTGACGAACTCGGCGCCGACCCGTCCCCTGAACTGTCCGCCCTGCATCGCGGCCTGCTCCGAGGACCGGCCACCTCGTCCCCCGGCGCGGCCGCTCCCTTCTCCGGGCCGGCCATTCCCTCCTCCGGGCCCGCCGTTCCCTCTTCCGGCGCGGGCGTTGCCTTCCCCGGCGGCAGTTCGCCGTCTCAAGGCCGGTTGCGGCACGAGGTGCCGAGCCAGCTGACCAGCTTCGTCGGACGGGACGACGAGTTGACGCGGGTCGCGGCGGCGCTGCGTACCCGAAGGTTGGTCACCCTGCACGGACCCGGAGGCGCGGGCAAGACGCGGCTCGCCGCGGAGGCCGCGTCCCGGTACGACGGTGACGTCTGGTTCGTCGAACTGGCCGGCGCCGGCCCCGACGACGTCCCGCACGCGGTGCAGGCCGCCCTTGGCCTTCGCGATGTGCTGGTCAGCTCGCCCACCGGTAACCCGCCGTCCCGGCCCGGGCCGGCCGCCGAGGAGCCGGCAGCCCCGGGCGTGACCGATCGCCTGGTCGCCGCGCTCGCCGACCGTCACCTGCTGCTGATCCTGGACAACTGCGAGCATGTCATCGCGGCGGCGGCCGGACTCGCCGCCCGGATGCTCGCCGCGGCCCCCGGTCTGCGCATCCTCGCGACCAGCCGGGAACCGCTCGCGATCACCGGCGAGGCCCTGCTGCCGATCGGTGGCCTTCTCGTTCCGCCGGCCGCCGATCCGGTCGCCGAGCTCACCGCCTTCCCCGCGGTGCGGCTCTTCGTCGACCGGGCCACCGACGTGGTGCCCGGATTCACCGTCACCGACGGGAACGCCGACGCGGTCCGGCGGCTCTGCCGCACCCTCGACGGGCTGCCCCTGGCCGTCGAACTCGCCGCGGCCCGCCTGCACGCCCTGCCGGTCGCCGAGATCGCCGCCCGGCTCGGCGACCGGTTCCGGTTGTTGTCCGGAGGCAGCCGCACCGCCGCGGCCCGGCATCGCACCCTGCAGGCGGTCGTGGCCTGGAGCTGGGAGCTGCTCACCGAACCGGAACAGGCCCTGGCCCGCCGCTTCACCGTCTTCGCGGGCAGCGCCGGCCTGGACGCCGTCGAACGCGTCTGCGGGCCGGAAGGCGGGCCGGGAAGCGAGCTGGGAAACGAGCTGGGAAGCGAGTCAGCAAGCGGGCCGGGGGTCGTCGATGTGCTGGCCGGGCTGGTGGGGAAGTCGCTGATCGAGCGGGACGGTGACCGTTACCGGATGCTGGAGACGATCCGCGCCTACTGCGCCGAACGCCTCGACGAGTCCGGCGAGCGGGACCCCCTGTACCGGGCGCACGCCGAGCATTTTCTGGCGCTCGCGGCACGCGCCGACCCGTACCTGCGGTCCTCCGATCAGATCGCCTGGCTGGACCGTCTCGACGCGGACCGCGACAACCTGCACGCCGCCTTGCGGCGCAGCGCGGCGCACGGTGCGCCGAGGACGGCGCTGCGGCTGGTGTCGGCGCTGTCCTTCTACTGGTGGCTGCGCGGGTTACGGGCCGAGGCCGCGGCGCTGGCCGGGCTCGCTCTGCGCGCGGCGGGCCCGCAACCGCCGCCCGGGCACGACGAGGAGTACGTGGTCAGCGTCTTCACCGCGGCGCTGCGCAGCGACACCGCGGTGAAACGGCCGGACGAGCGCTGGACCGGGTACATGCGCGACCTGACGGCCGCACCCCGGCAGCCGTTCCTGCTCTATCTGTCGGCGATGGCGGTGGGACCGCCGGACGGCGACCCGGCGGGTGTCATCGAGCTGAACCGGCGGCTGCGCGCCCAGATCGACGGTGATCCGTGGAGCCGTGCTCTCGGTGGTATCGGCGCCGGGTGGATGGTCCTGTTCTCCGGGTTGGATCCGGCGCAGGCCGAACCGGAGTTCACCGGTTCGCTTGCCGGGTTCCGGGAGATCGGCGACCGGTGGGGCACGATGCTGGCGCTGTCCGGGCTGGCCGAGCTGGCGACGTGGCGGGGCGATCCGGCGGCGGCGATCGCGCCGACCGCGGAGGCGCTGCGACTGGCCGGCGAGCTGGGGTCCACGGTTGACGTCGCCGACCTGCTGCGCGGGCGGGCGCAGGCCCGGATGGACACCGGGGACACGGCGGGCGCGGCCGCCGACTACAGCCGGGCCGCCGACCTGGCCCGGGAGTGCGGTGCCCCGGAGCTGATCGCGGCCGCCCTGCTCGGGCTGGGTCTGATCGCCATGTCGCGGCCGCACACCTCCGGCGTGCCGGACCGGGACGCGCTGGCCGAGGCGTTGCGGTACTGCTCGGAGGCCCTGGCCGCGTGCCCGTCCGGCTGGTACAGCGCCGACGGCACCCGGATGGAGATCCTGGTGACGCTGGGCCGGATCGCCGAGGCCTCCGGTGATCCGGTGACCGCCGTGGCCCGTTACCGCGAGGTGGTGGAGGCCCGCGGCAGCATGATGGGCTTTCAGGTGATGGCGGA
Organism: Actinoplanes sp. NPDC023801; assembly: GCF_040639655.1. NCBI lineage: Bacteria > Bacillati > Actinomycetota > Actinomycetes > Micromonosporales > Micromonosporaceae > Actinoplanes > Actinoplanes sp. NPDC023801. Next base: position 64,780 of record NZ_JBFAAI010000017.1, read on the forward strand.
GGCGCTCGACCGGCTCGCCGGACTCGCCGTGGCCGGCGGCGATCCGGAGCGGGCGGCCCGGCTGCTCGGTGTGGTCGTGGCATGGGGACTGCGCACCGATCCGGCGGGTTCGGACACGGCGGCGCAGGTGGCGGCAGCCGCCCGTTCGGCGCTGGGCCCGGCCCGGTTCGGCGCCGCCGTCGCCGAGGGCATGCGCCTCTCCCCCGCGGAGGCTCTGGCTATCGCGGAAAGTTGATCTCCGGCGCGGCCTGACGGGTGACGGTGACCGGCAGCCGTCTGGTCGGCGGGCGGTACAGGACCATCGCCATCATGGCCGCGCTCATGGATCCGACGACGAGTGAATAGTAGGGACTGAGGTCCTGTGTGTCCTTCATGAGATCGACCACGGCCTTCACTTCTTCGACGAGGGCCGCTCCCGCCACAGAACTGAAGGCCACCATCTTGGCGTAGTAGTCGGGCCCACCCGCCAGCGCGCTGAGGGCGTTGCCGTACTGCACCGCGGCCTGCCGCATCTCGTCGGCAAGCATGCCGTCGAGCTGGGGCGACTTGTTCGTCATCCAGCTCCTGCGCTTCGCGAAGAAGTTCTTGCCGGGGCCACTTTCGCGTATCCCGAGCAGCCGGTCACTCTCCACGGCCAGCAGACGTGATGCCGAGGGAAGCCGGACGTCCATCGTGATCGACGACGGAAGGCCGGCGCGTCCGGAGCCGATCCCGGCGAACAACGACATCGCGGTCGGCGAAAGAGGACTGAGCGCGTTGTTGAGCACCTGGAAGGCGTCCGCCTGGTTCTTCTGATAGGCGGCGTTCACCACGTCGACGTAGAAGGAGACCCGTCGCGCGGTGGCGGGGTCGTGGCGGCGCTCGACCGTCCGTACCAGATCGCGGGGTTTGGGAAACGACCCACCGGGATCGAGCAGTCCCAGCTCCAGGCCCAGTGCATTCCACATCTCCGCTCGTCGCAGCCCGGTCCCGCCTTTCTCTTCGGTCAGGGTGACGGCCCGCGCGAGAGTACGTTCCCGCCAGGGTTCGATGGCCCTCCAGAGATCCTCCTGTTCCTCCGACATCGCGGCCGGCAGGGAATCGCGCTCGAGGATCTGCCGCATGAACCGGTCGAACCGGCCGCCCATGTCGGGCGGCCAGACGATCCTCGTCGGCTTGTCACCGGTCGTCACAGCCTCGTCCAGGCGGCGCGCCACCGCGTGGGGAGTCGTCCGCCATTGCTGGTACTGATCGAACTCGACGCCGAGGACGCCCTCCACACCGATCTCCGTCAGCGCCTGCGTGAAGTTCGTCGTCTGTTCGGAGCGGAACGCCGGGATGGCCAGCCCTTGACGCAAGGCGTCGAGCAGCAGCGGCCAGGCCGCCTCACCGGAGAGGTGCTGGATGAGGTATCGGCAGTTGAAGAAGAAGACATCCGGGATGACGACGCCACCCTCGCTTAACAGCAGGTTGTAGACGAAGCTGTTCCAGAACATCCTCGGGTCGTTCTCGATGGAATGCTCGATGCCGCCGTCGGTGGCCGAGAGGTAGAGAGGCGTGAGTTCGGGGTTGGCTGGAGGCTCATAGATCCTCATGCCTCGACTTTAGGTGGCCATACGACTACCTGCTGTGCGGGCGGGAACGCTGCCGGGCGGCTTGGTCTCGTTCATTTGCTGAGCGCGAAGGCCATGTCGTCCCAGCGGGTGACGAGCAGACCCGCCAGCGCGCCGGCGGCGACCGGCAGAAGCGGCTCCGCGGTGGCGGCGGGCGAGGCACTCACGAGACCGGTGACAGCGACCGCGACCAGGCCCAGATTGCGGATGATGTGGCTGCTCCGGACCGGACCGGCGTCGTAGCCGAAGCACCGGCAGCGGACGGCGGCACCCTGCCACCGGCTGACCGCCAGCGTCGCGGTGAAGACGGTCAGCAAGAGTGCGCCGAGCAGGTATCCGGCCCGGACCGTGCCGGGCGTCCAGAGCAGGACGACGGCGGTGGCCTCGGCCAGGACGATGGCCGAGGCCAGCGGGCGCCGGGCCGGGGCCGGGATACCGCGAATCGGCGCGAGCGAGGCGGCGAACGCGGTGAACGCCGCCGGCCGGATCTTGCCGGCCAGCGCGACCGCGAGGACGGTGGTCAGCAGGGCCCGGCAGCCGAGTTCCAAATAGGGCACGAGGGTCCGTCTCCGATCATTGCGGGGTGCCGGGCTCAGTCGCCGATGCGGCGCACGACGACGGCGATCACGTTCGCCACCGGGATGAAGCCGAGGTGCCGCGAGTCGAGGCTCTGCGCCGGGTTGTCGCCGAGCACCGCGAGGTGGCCGGGCGGAACGACCGGGGCGGCCATCCCGGTGGGGGCGGGTTCGGCCGGCCCGGCGGCGACCCGTTTGATCAGCAGTGGTCCCTCCGACGACCCGGCGACACCGTGCGGGCGCGGGTTGCGGAACACCACGACGTCGCCGCGCCGGGGTGCCGACCGGCGGCGGCGCGCGATCAGCCGGTCGCCGTCGGCGTAGGCGGGCCGCATGCTCGGGCCGCGCACCACCGCGATCAGCACGGTGGCGCGGATCCACAGGGCGGCGCCACCGGCCAGGGCAAGCAGGGCAGCGAGGACCGTCATGGCAGGTATCGGAGGTTAAGGCCCTGCCGCCGGGCGGGCCCCCGGCGGCAGGAGGTCGGTGTCAGGCGGAGCAGCTGTACGTCACCCGGTCAGCGCAGTTGTCGTAGATGTAGGTGTACCGGTAGCGCGGGATGCGGTCGCCCATCGAACCGCCGGCACACCAGCCGACCTGGGTCGTCACCTTCCGGAGAAAGATGCAGGCGGCGTCGACCTCGGCGGCCGGGGCCATCTTCTCCAGCAGGCGATCGGCGAGCTTGCCGAACATGCTCATGCTTCCTCCATGGTTGCGCCGGCCCGTGGGTGACCGGCCGGTTGCTGTCACCCGCCGGTCGACGGGTGAAGTTCCGCGGTGTATCCGGCCGCCTGCAGGCTGAACAGGCCGGCGTAGACGCCGCCGGCGGCCAGCAGTCCGGTGTGGTCGCCGAGTTCGGTGATCACACCGTCGGACAGGACGGCGATGGTGTCGGCGTCGCGTACGGTGCTCAGCCGGTGTGAGATGAGGACACTGGTGGAGCCGTGACGCAAAGTCCGCAGCCGGGTGTGCACCTCGTGCTCGGCGGCGGCGTCCAGGCCGGCACTCGGTTCGTCCAGGATCAGCAGGTCCCGGTCTGCGCGCATGAAGGCGCGGGCCAGCGCGAGCCGCTGCCACTGCCCGCCGGACAGCTGCACACCGCCGGCGTCGTCGGGCTCGTCGGGCGCGAAGAACCTGGTCAGCAGGGTGTCATAGCCGCTCGGCAGATCCTCGACGCAGCGTTGTGCACCGGCTCGTCCGGCAGCGGTCTCGATCGCCGGCCGGTCGTCGAGGCGCGCGGCGTCACCGAGTCCGATGTTCTCGGCCGCGCTCAGGTCGTACGACATGAAGTCCTGGAAAACCGCCCCGGCCCGTTCGCGCAGCTCGTGGACCGGGAATCGACGCACGTCGACGCCGTCCCAGTGGACCGAACCACGCGTCGGATCGTAGAACCGGCACAGCAGTTTCACGATCGTGCTCTTGCCGGCGCCGTTGAGCCCGACCAGAGCGGTGGCCTGACCTGCCCGGATCGTCAGGTTGACGCCCCGGAGGATCCAGGGCAGCGACGGGCTGTACCGGAACCAGACGTCACGCAGCTCGATCGCGTCCCGCAGCGGCGGCACCGGCAGGACCGGCAGCCCGGCGGGCGGCACCAGGTCCGGCGGGGCGAGCGCTACCCGGCGGAAATTCTCGAAGATCAGGAGCGCCTGGTGGGTACGCCCGAAGTGGCCGATGATCGACGACAGCAGGTTCTGGACGCCCCCGGTCGCGGCCGCGAAGACCACGATGTCGCCGACGCCGAGCCGGCCGGACCGGGCGGACAGCGCCGCCCACACGAGTCCCCCGCCCGCGACCGCCGCGCCGAGCCCGTTGAGCAGTGCCTGCATGCGCAGTTCCCGCACGTCGAGGTCGCGCATCCCCCGGTTGATCCGCCGCAGTTCGGTCGCCATCCGGGCCGCGAACAGATTGCCGAGCCCGTAGAGCCGGACCTCCTTGGCCGCCGTCACCGACGAGATCAGGTCGGCGTAGAACAGTTCCCGCCGGTTGGCGTGCCCCAGCCGCAGCATCATGCCGGCCCGCGCACGGGCCAGGGTCAGTTCGGCCCGGATCGCCGGGACCGCGGCGATCGCCACGACCACGGCCATCCACGGGGCCATGCTCGCCAGCGCCACCGCGAATCCGGCGACGGTGACCGTGGACTGCGCGATGGCCAGCCCGTTCGCGGTCACCTGCGCGGGTGTCGCCGGGCCGTCGGCGACGGCCAGCCGCAGCCGGTCCTGGAAGTCCGGATCCTCGAACCGGCCGAGGCCGTCGAATCCGCCGATGGCCCGGTAGAGCTGCTCGCGCCCGGCCAGCTGGGTGCGCCGGATCAGTTCGGCGTCGGCGAAGTCGCCGAGCGCCGGCAGCAGCGCTCCGGCCAGCCCGGCCGCGGCCAGTCCGAGCACCACGACCAGCACCTCGGCTGTCGCGGATCCGGCGACGAGGTGGTCGAGCAGCAATTTCGTCAGCCAGGCCAGCGCCACCGGGACGAGGCCGCCGGTGAGCGCGATCGCGGCTCGGGCGGTGAGCAGCCACCGCGAGGCCCGCCAGGCCAGCCCGAACGCGGCCCTCAACAGCTCGGTCATGCCGCCGCGGAGATCGGCAGATCGTCCAGGGTGACGCTGCCGGCGACGATGCGGCCGGCCTCCACCACGAAGAACGACGGGAAGGCGGTCACCGTGAACGCCGCGATCAGCGGGCCGTCCGGTTCCTGCAGCACCACCCGCGACACCGGCGTCAGGGACGGCAGGTACTCCGCGGCGGAGGCGGCGTCGCTCATCACGACGGCCAGGGACGGCTGGGATCGCGCCGCGGTGACGAAGCCGGCGAGCCCGTCCCGGCAGGCGTCGCAACCGGGTGAGAAGAATCCGACGACGGTACGGCCGGCGAGGTCCATCCTGGACACCGGTCGGCCGGTGAGGTCCCGGTCGGCGAAGTCACCGACGAGCGAGCCCGGAGCGGGGAAGCCGGAGTAGGTGACCAGGGTGGTGTTCGCGGGCCGACGGCGCAGGCGGCGGATGATGCCGAAGGTCAGCAGCAGGTTCAGCAGGGTGAGAGTGCCGAACAGTGCGATCAGGGCATAGAGATATGCCACCTGTTTCCCCTTAAATGCGGCCATTTACCGGGATCACCGGCCGCTGCTGTACGTTACTTGATCGTCACTCGATTCGCCATCATCGATCTTCATGAGCCGTCAGCGCGCGGTGCGCGAACCGTCAGCGCAGCCACGCACCCTGACGTCATGACATCGATGATCGTGGCCGAAGAGCTGCGCAAACGCTATCGGGGCGGGCACGGGACCATCGCGCTCGACGGATTCCGCCTCGACGTACCGGCCGGCATCGTGCACGGGCTCCTCGGGCCGAACGGCGCCGGCAAGACCACCGCCGTGCGGGTGCTGTCCACCCTGCTCGCCTTCGACTCCGGCCGCGCGGAGGTGGCCGGCGCCGACGTGACCCGCCAGCCCGGACTGGTCCGTGAACGCATCGCACTGACCGGCCAGTACGCGGCCGTCGACGAACTGCTCAGCGGCCGGCAGAATCTGATCCTGTTCGGACGGCTGCACCACCTGCGGCCCCGCGACGCCCGGCGCCGGGCCGACGAACTTCTCGAACGGTTCGACCTGACCGGCGCCGCCGGACGGTCCGCGAAGGACTACTCGGGCGGCATGCGGCGGCGCCTCGACCTGGCCGCCAGCCTCATCCGGCGTCCGCAGGTGCTGTTCCTCGACGAACCCACCAGCGGACTCGATCCGCGCAGCCGCAACCAGGTGTGGGCCGCCGTCCGCAAGCTCGTCGCCGACGGGACCACGGTCCTGCTCACCACGCAGTACCTGGAGGAGGCCGACCAGCTCGCCGAGCGGATCTCCGTGGTCGATGCCGGGCGGATCGTCGCCGAAGGCACTCCCGACCAGCTCAAGTCGGCCCTCGGAGCGGACCGGCTCGAGGTCGTGATCCGGGAGAGCGACCGGCTCGGCGACGCGGCGGCCGTCCTCGCCCGGGTCGCCGGCGGGCGGCCGGACATCGACCCTGATCAGCGCAGGTTGCGCGTACCGCTGACAAGGGATCGGGTGGAAACGCTCACCGCGGCCCTGCGCGCCCTGCAGGAGGCCGGGATCACCGTGGCCGACATCGGCATCCACCAGCCGACCCTGGACGAGGCGTTCCTGCACCTCACCGGCCGTCACACCGCAGCCACTCCGGTGGAGGCGGCATGACCACGTCACCCACGGCAGCGCCCGCTACGACGGCGCCCGCCACGACGGCTTCCCACGATCCCGGCAACGGCGGACTCCGCCGGGCGGTCTCGGACGGATGGGTGATGGCCGGACGGTACCTGCGGCACGTGGTGCGGGCACCCGAGGAGATCGTCATCTACTTCACCCTGCCGATCATGTTCGTGCTGGTTTTCGGGTACGTGTTCGGCAGCGGCATGTCGGTGCCGGGCGGCGGTGGCTACCGCGAGTTCCTGATCCCGGGCGTCTTCGTGATGACCATGCTGTACGGGATCGGCGCGACCGCCACCGGCATCGCCGTCGACACCGGGCGCGGGGTCATCGACCGGTTCCGGTCCATGCCGATGGCAAGGTCCGCCCTGATCAGCGGCCGGGTCACCGCCGACCTGGCACGTGCCCTGCTGGAGATCGCCGTGCTGGTGGTGTGCGGGCTGCTCATCGGCTGGCGCTGGCACCTCGGCCTCGGCAACGTGCTCGCGGCACTGGGGCTGCTCCTGCTGCTGCGCCTCGCGCTGAGCTGCGCCGGGGTGGCACTCGGGCTCGCCGCGCCGAACCCGGACACCGTCGCGACCATCGTGTTCCCGCTCGCCTTCCCGCTGAGCGCCGTCTCCAACGTGTTCGTCGCCCCCGAGATGATGCCCGGCTGGCTCGGGACCGTCTCCGAGTGGAACCCGATCTCGGCGACGACCACCGCCCTGCGGGAACTCTTCGGCAACCCCGGGATCGGCTCCGACTCCTGGCCCGCCGAGCATGCGCTGCTGCTGGCGGTGGCGTGGCCGGTCGCGCTCATCGTGATCTTCGGGCCGGTCTCGGTACGGCTCTACCGGCGGCTCGGGCAGTGAGCGCGGTTCCTACGGCGACAGCACCTGCGCCGATACGGCCCTCTTGACGCGAGCTCTTCGATGCCGTCGCAACTTGACGGCACGGCGGCGCTTCCCGACGGCGCTGCTTCCTGACGGCGCTGCTTCCCGACGGCGCTGCGGGTGGGCGGTCGCGGCAACGCACCGCCCGCCCGCAGCGTCGCGCCGGGACGCGCCCGTGGACGCGTCCCGGGACCGCACTCCGGCCAGGCGGTCCGATCGGCCACGCTCAGGGCGAGGAGAGTGGCCATGCTTTGCCAGGCAGTCTGCGCGAAGGTTGTTACAGTTGGCGACTCATGGTTCACCTAGCGTGCCACAGCGGACAAAAGAACCAAAATTGCCCTATATATGCTCTTATGCTGAGAAGATCAACTTCGTTGAAGTGATCTACAGCGGGGGTGGGCAGTGCGCAACGAGGAGAGCCGAAGCACACCGGTCATCGACAGGCCGGTACCCCGGCCCGTCACTCGAGGGCCGCAGCCGGCCCCGCTCCCACAGGCCGAACGCGGGAACCCCGCTCCCCTCCCCCTCGAACTGGTCCGCCGCGACATCGCCGGCGACCGCCCCGGCGTAGCGCTCATGCTGCGCATCCGCGTCCTCGACGCCGTGCACGGCACCCCGGTCAGCGCCGCCGTGGTCGACATCCGGCACCGCGACGCCACCACCGGTGACGAACTGCGCGGCGCCCAGGTGACCGACGCCGAGGGTTACGCCGAGTTCCGCACCGTCCACCCCGGCCGCGAACCCGGGCAGCCCGCCCACATCACCGCGTCCGTACACGTCGGGGGCTATCTGGCCGGCGGCCGGACGGTCACCTACACCGGGCCGCTCTACATCCCCGAACACATCGCCGGCCAGGTCACCGGAGGCCTGTCCCCGGCCGACGAACCGCAGCCCGCCACCGGCGGCATGCTCACAGTGGTCCCCCGCGACCGCTTCGACCTGGCCGCGGGCCTCCTCGCCACCGTGACCACCACGATAGGTCACTGATCCCCGGCACTTCGCCGCCCGGCTGTGCATGGCCGCAGTCCCGAAAGGCCGCGAGACAGCGGCCACCCACCGTGATCTCAGGGCCGGCGCGCCACCATCGTGATCTCAGGGCCGGCGCGCCACCACCGTGATCTCAGGGCTGGCGCTCGTCCAGCAGCACTCGCAGAGCACGCGCGAACTGCGCCGGCCGTTCGACCGGACCGAGATGACCTCCGGGGAGTTCGGTCAGGGGCAGGCCGAGCCGCGTGGCGAGCGCCGCGGCAGCCCGATACGGCAGCTGCCCGCGGGAGTCGATGCCGGCGACCGGAACGAGACGGGCGGCCTCCCTCCGGAGCGCCGCCAGATCGAGCCGGGCGGTGGTGAACGGAACCAGGATGTGCTCGAGGAACAACGGTTGGAGACCGGCGAGCCGGGCGAAGAGATCCAGCAGTTCCGGGGTCGGCGGTTCGGGCTGCGTGCCGGCGTAGTCGTGGAGCCAGTCACCGGCATGGCGGAGTTCCACCGGAGGGGCGTCTGTCCCGGGTGCCGTCATGGCGGCGGTCATCAGCCGCGCCACCGCGGCCGGACCGTCGGTGCGCGCGGCCGCCCGTACCGCTTCGAGGTCGCCTGGGTGACGAGCGGCGTCGGGCAGGAGGGTGACGACCGGCGGCTCGTGGACGACCGCGAGCCGGACATGCCCGGGGTGACGGGCCAGAAGTTCGAGCGTCGTGACGGCCCCGGCGCTGAACCCGAAGACGCTCGGCGGCTCGTCGAAAAGCTTCCCGATCAGGGCGACCGTGTCCTGCGCGTGCACCCTGGGATCCTGCTCCTCGTCGACGGATCCGGGTCGTACCGCCGAGGCGACACGGCTCGACATCGCGACGACACGACAGGAGTCCGCCAGCTGTACGAGGAGCCGATCAAGAACTCCGGCATGACCTGATCCACCGGGTACGAGCAGCAGCGGGGGCCCGGAGCCGCGCGCGTCGTACTCGATGGCGATGCCGTTGAGGTCGAGCGTCCCGGTGGTGATGGCTCCGCTCCCGTCTAGATCCTGGACCAGTTCGCCAGGGTGTGGTGAAGGGTCTCCACCGCTCGCCACCACGAGGCGTCGAGGCTGCGATCGGCGGTGAATCCCCCGGTTGCTTCCAGATCGCTGAAGCCGTGCAGGGTGCTGCGGAGCAGCCGGACGGCGTCGGTGGAGTTCGGCTCGGACAACCCGTACCCGCGCAGCAGCGCGTAGCAGACCTCGACGATCCGCGCGGCACTGTCCGACTCGGCGAGCCGCTCCGGCGCGACCGGATGCCGGGTCGCTGCGTAGCGGCCCGGATGTCCGGTGGCCATCCTCCGATAGGTGTCGGCGAACGCACTGAGCGCGGCATGGCCGGACCGGCCGGCGATGGCCGCGGCGAGCGCATCGGCCCATTCACCGAGCGCCCGCATCGCCACGCGTTCCTGCAGATCGGCGAGGCCACGGATATGCGTGTAGAGGCTGGCGTCGCGGACACCGAACCGCTTGGCGACGGCCGACAGGGTCAAATGCTCGAACCCGATCTCGTCGGCGAGATCAGCCGCCACGGACACCAGGGCATCCGGGGTGATCCTCTCGCGTGGCATGTGGCCATCCTAATCCCCCTAGGTCTCGTCCTAGGAACCCTAGGATAGCGAGCGAGTCCGGTACCGGGATAGCGAGCGAGTCCCGGTACCGGGATACCGACCGCGTCCGGTACCGGAAGACCAAGCGAGTCCGGTACCGGAAGACCAAGCAAATCCGGTCCCGGCCTTGCCACCCGCAACGATTCACGGCGTCGCGCCTTGATTCGCATCCGGCGAGACGAGCCGCGCCGACGTCTCTGCTCGTCGCCGTCACGCAGCCGGTTGCCGCACCGCGGGTCCGGCACGGGCCCGCATCAACAGCCCGGTGCCCCGCCATACCAGGAGATCAGCGCACCGCATGGCCGCCCGGCCAACCGTCCGGCGCTCCTGCAGCCGCCCGAGGGCACCCCACAGCCGCCCGAGGTCAGCCCCGCAGCGCCCGAAGTCAGCCTGCAGCGCCCGAAGTCAGCCCGCAGCGCCCGAAGTCAGCCCCGCAGCCGCCTGAGGTCAGCCTCGTAGGAACGCGAGGACGGCACGGACACGGCGGTGATCGTCGGTACCCGGGGGCAGATCGAGCTTGGCGAGCAGGCTGTTGATGTGCTTGGCGACCATCGCCTCGGTGACCACCAGATGCCGGGCGATCGCCACGTTCGACCGGCCCTCGGCCATCAGGGCCAAGACCTCACGCTCCCGGACGGTCAACCGGTGCAGCGGATCACGGCGGCGGCCCAGCAACTGGCGGACCACCTCGGGATCCACCACGGTGCTGCCACCGGCCACCGCCTCGAGGGCGTCGACGAACTCGGTGACCTCACCGATGCGGTCCTTGAGCAGGTAGCCCACTCCGGCACCGTGGTCGGAGTCGATCAGCTCGGCGGCGTAGGTCTGTTCGACATACTGACTCAGGACGAGCACCGCGAGCTTCGGGTCGGCGGCTCGCATCTCGATCGCGGCCTGCAGTCCCTCATCGCTGAAGCCCGGCGGCATCCGGACGTCGGTGACCACCACGTCCGGCCGGTGCTCGCGTACCGCCTCCCGCAGCTCCACCGCATCGCCGACAGCCGCGACCACCTCGTGCCCGAAGCGGCGCAGCATCCCGGCCACGCCTTCGCGCACGATCACACCGTCCTCGGCGATGACCACCCTCATGCGGCTTCCTCAGGCAAGGGGATCTCCATCCGAAGCAGCGTAGGGCCCCCGTCCGGGCTGGACACGGTCACCGTGCCGTCCAGGACGGCGACCCGATCGGCGAGGCCGATCAGACCGGAACCGCAAGCCGGATCGGCGCCGCCGCGGCCGTCGTCCCGCACCTCGACGACCAGCCGGCCGCGCTCCAGCATGGCCACCACCGAGGCGCGGTCGGCGCCGGCGTGCTTGGCGACGTTGGTGAGCGCCTCGGACACCACGAAGTAGGCGGTCACCTCGACCGCGGGCGGCAGTCGTCCCGGCAGCCGCAGGTCCAGATCGACCGGCAGCGGTGCGATGGACGCCGCCTCGCCCACCGCCGCGGCCAGACCGCGATCGGTCAGGACCTTCGGGTGTACGCCACGAATCAGCTCGCGCAGGTCCGTGAGTGCCTGTTTGGCCAGCTGATGGGCGGCAGCGAGCGGCTCGGCGCCGGGCGAGCCGCTCGGCACCTCCAGGCGGGCCAGGCCGAGCTGCATGCTGAGGGCGACGAGCCGCTGCTGGGCGCCGTCGTGCAGATCGCGCTCGATCCGGCGACGCTCCACCTCGAAGGCGTCGACAAGCCGTGCCCGCGACCGGGTCACCTCGACCAGGCGGGCGTTGTCACGCGGGGTGAGCATGGCCCGGGCCATGGCGGCACGGGCTCCGGCCCACGCGATGACCGGATAGCCGAGGATCGGACCCAGCAGCAGCCCGGCAACCGTGGCCGGCAGCGTGGAGGACAGCGGCTCGTCCGCGATCGTCCAGGGCGCACCGATCGAGATGGCAAGCGTGTACGCGACCCCGGCAAGCACGAGGAAATCCATCCAGCACAGCATCGCGGCCGACAACGCCGCGTAGAACAGCTCCCGCCACGTCGCCTCCTCCCGCAGCCGGAGGCTGATCCAGGCCCGCAGCCCGGCCCGTGGCGGCGGTTGATGCGGGTCGGGCAGCTCGTCACGGTCGACGAGGCGCAGCCGCCGCCGCTCCACCCGGGCCACCACGATGCCGGACAGCAGGCAGGCCACGTAGCCCGCGAAGCCGACGACCACCACCGCCAGCACGGTGCCGACCGTCAACAGGGCCACGACCGCACCGACCGTGGCGACGCCCAGCAGGCCGCCGGTCATCAGGTAGGCCAGCGAGCGCCACGGCCACGACGATCGCAGCAATGCGAGCGGCGGCAGCGTGAGCGCCTCGAGGGCGGTGCGAGGCTGCATGGACGGCACGCTACCGGCCGTCGGCATCGGTGTCGGTAGTGCTGGGGTTACCTTCGAATGTGGACCCCGCGTGACTGTGCCGGCGGCTCCGGGCCGGTTGGCTGAGCGGCATGACGAACGACGCGACACCAGCTGTCGAGCTACGGGCGGCGACCAGGACGTATGGGACGGGCGAGCGCGCGGTCACGGCACTGGACCGGGTGGATGCCCGGTTCGAGCCGGGCACCTTCACGGCGGTGATGGGCCCGTCCGGTTCCGGCAAGTCGACCCTGCTGCACTGCGGCGCAGGGCTGGACCGGCTCTCCGGCGGAGAGGCAATCATCGACGGGGTTCCGGTGCGCGGTCTGAGTGAGCGTGCCCTGACCCGGTTACGCCGCAGCCGGGTGGGTTTCGTCTTCCAGGCCTTCAATCTGGTCCCGGCCCTGACCGCCGCTCAGAACGTGGCGTTGCCACTGCGGCTCGCCGGGCGGCGGCCGCAGCGCGGTGAGGTGACCGGGGTGCTGGCCGAGGTGGGGCTGGCCGGCCGCGAGGGGCACCGACCATCGGAGCTGTCCGGCGGCCAGCAGCAACGGGTGGCGATCGCCCGGGCACTGGTGTCCCGGCCGGCGGTGCTCTTCGCCGACGAGCCGACCGGCGCACTGGACGCCGCCTCCGGGGCGGCGGTGCTGCGCCTGCTGCGGAGCGCGGTGGACCGGCACCGGCAGACGATCGTGATGGTGACCCACGACCCGATCGCCGCGGCCATCGCTGACCGCGTGCTCTTCCTGGCCGACGGCCGGGTGGTCGACGAGTTGCCGGGCACCGTCGGAGCCGAGCACATCGCCCTGCACACCGCCCGCCTCGAGGGTGCCACGGCGGTGACCCGATGAGCGCGGCGTGGGCGATGGTCCGGCACCGGTTCGCCAGCTTCGCCGGTACGTTCGTCGCGGTGTTCCTGGGCGTGGCCGTCGTCGCCGGCTCCGCAACGCTCTATCTCAGTTCACAGCCACAGGCGCCGGCCCGCTACGACCGGGCTCCGGTTCTGGTGACGCCGCCGGACGCGGACACCGGCGACACTCGTGACCAGCAGGCCTGGACGTCGGAGGAGGCGTCCGCCCTCGCCACCCGGCTGGGCGGCGTGCCCGGCGTCACGGCGGCCGTCCCGGACCCGTGGTTCTATGTGCAGCGGCTCGAGGCGGGCCGCGCGACCGGCGACGACCAGGCCGCACTGATCGACGGCCATGCCTGGTCGTCGGCCGCGCTCGGCGGCTACCGGCTCACTGCCGGCCGCGCGCCCCGGACTCCGGGTGAGGTCGTGATCGGAACGCCCAACCCAGTACCGGGCACAGCCAGCCCAGAAGTCACAAGCGACTCAAAGAGCACGCCAGCTAACTCGAAAAGCACAGCAGGCGCCACTGGCGCGACCGGCACCATTGGCACCAGTGGCACCGCCAGCACCGTTGGCGGCACCGCGAACACCGCCAGCACCGAAGGCACCGTTGGCACCGCCCGCACCGTGGAAGTGCTCACCTCGGCCGGGCCGGAGACCTGGAGGGTGACCGGAACCGTGGACGGGCCCGGCTTCTACGTGGCCGACGGGGAGGCGGCGAAGCGGGCCTCCGGTGTACGCGTGATCGGGCTGACCGTGACCGGCGACGTCCAGCCGGCCGTCGACGCCGCCCGCGCCGAGGTCGGACCCTCGGGCGTGGTCCGGTCCGGTGCCGAGCGGGACGCCCTGGAGCCCGGCAGCGTCACCCGGATCCGCTGGATCGGTGCGCAGCTGCTGATCGCTCTGGTCTCGCTGGGCGCCTTCGCCACCGTGTTCGTTGTCTCGTCGACGTGCGCCTTGAGTGCGGCACAGCGGCGGCGTGAGCTCGGCCTGCTGCGGGCGGTGGGCGCGACACCCGGCCAGGTGCGCCGCATGATGTATGCCGAGACCACCCTTGTCGCCTTGCTCGCCGGGTTGCTCGGTGCGCCCGCCGGCATGGCTACCGCCCCGCTGCTCGCGGATGCGATGGTCGAAATCGGGCTCGAGCCGGCCGGTTTCACGGTCACCTGGCAGCCCGCGGCACTGATCGGCTCGGTCCTGCTCGGCCTGTTCGTGGCGCTCGCCGGAGTAACCGCCGCAGCCCGCCGGGCCAGCCGCATCCCCCCGCTGGACGCACTCCGGGAAGCAGCCGTCGATCCACGGGCGATGACCACCGCACGCTGGATCGTGGGCCCGCTGTGCGCGATCGCGGGCGGGGCGCTGCTGGCCGGGATGCCGGCGTTGCCACTGGAGATGCGGAGCTCCGCGGGGATGGGCGCGGCGATGTTCCTGCTCTGTTCGGCAGCGCTGCTGTCGCCGGTGCTGATCGTGCCGCTGGTCCGCGCGGTGGCCGGGCCGTGGCGTGACACCGCCACCGGCATGCTGGTCCGCGAGGGCACGCTGACCGGCGTCCGGCGGGTTGCTTCCACGGCCGCTCCCGTGCTGGCGACCGTCGGGCTGACGGTTCTGCTCGCGGGGACGGTCGCCACGATCGAGGTGGCGGCGGGCATCGATGAGACCGCGAAGTATCCAGCGGCCGACGTGCTGGTCCCGGACGGGACGCCGGGTCTGTCCGCCGCCGCGGTAGCGGCACAGGGAGCCGAACCGGCTCTCACGACGCGTGTCCTGATCACCCACGGCGACACGACGGCCGGCAGCTATGCCACCGGCCGGGGTGATGGGCTCGTCCTCGACCGGTTCACCGCCGATGAGCTCGGCAGCAGAGCCGGCGATGTCGTGACCGTCCGGTTCGCCGACGGCGCACGGGCACAGCTGCCGGTCAAGGCCGTCGACGACGAGGCCAGCCTTCCTCCGGATCTCGTCCGCAAGCACGATCCCGATGCGCTGACCAGCATGATCGTCCTCAAGGACACGGCGATCCCCGCTCCGGGCGCACGTGCGGTCCCGATCCACGACTTCGTCATGGAGGAGATCGACGAGGAGGGCCGGCTCGTCGACCTGTTCCTGCTGGCGCTGATCGGTCTCACCGCCGGATACACCGCCATTGCGGTCGGGAACACGCTGCTGATGGCGACCACCGCGCGGCGGGGCGAATTCCAGGCGCTCCGGCTGGCCGGCGCGGGATCCGGACAGATGCTCCGGGTCGTCGCCGGCGAGGCGCTGCTCGCGGTGTCGGTCGGCGCGATCCTCGGCGGGCTGGTCGCCATCGTGTCCCTGCTCGGCGTGCGCGCCGCGGTCGAGGACGAGATCGGCCGCGACATCGACCTCGTCATTCCGTGGGGCGCGACCGCCGCGGTGACCGCTCTCTGCGCCGCCCTGGCCCTCGCCTCGGCTGCCTTCCCCGTGATCAAAGCGGCGCGCAGCAGGTCATAGACCGGCGACGAAACTGCGAACCAGGCAGAAAGGCAAGGAGACGACCGCGCACAGACCGCCCGCCGGGACAGCCAGCCGGCAAAGTGGGCCGGCGACGGGCAGGCGGACCAGCGACGGACAAGCAGGCCAGTGGCGGGCAGGCGGACCGGTGGCGGGCAAGCCGACCGCCGACGGGCACGCGGGCCGCTGGCGGGCAAGCGGGTCGGCGACGGGCAAGCGGACCGGCGAGGGCAAGCGGGCCAGTGACGGGCAGGCGGGCAGACGGACCGGTGGCGGGCAGGCGGGCAGGCGGGCCGCTGGTGGGGAAGCGGACCGGCGACAGGCAAGCCGGCAGCAACAGGTGAGGGGAAATCCCGGTCCTGACCTGGATCTCCGGCGAAGGCCGGGAGGATCTGAACTGACATCGGTCGCAGAGAACCAGGAGGTCGGCACGATGGAGGACGATCCTGGATCCGGGGACGACCGTGGGCACTCCGGGGTGCGCCGGAAGGGTCCGCGGAGGCTCGTGGCGGGTCAGGTGGCCGTTCTGATTCCGATGATCTACCTGTGGCTCGGGCCGGCCAGCGATGCGGCCGCCGCCGAGCCCGGACCGGATCTCGGCGCGGGACTGGTCGGGCTGATCCTGATGGTGCTCGGGTTGCCCTGGTCGGTCTTCATCTGCCTGCTCGGCAACCGCTATGCGATCTTCGACAGCGGGTGGCGGGATCTCTTCGTCATCGGGCCCGCCGTGCTCAATGTCGGGCTGGCCGGGCTGAGCCTCTGGTGGACCGCCCACCATCCTGTCGACGACGTCGAATGGCAGGTCCTCCAGTCCGACGACCTGGAAGAGTCCGGGGCGTAGCGACTTCGACCGGCGCCGAACCCGCGCCAGAGGCGGGAGAAACGGCCGGCCGGCGCCAGGCCGGACCAGGTGGACGCGGGGCCGGACCAGGCGAAAACAGAGCTGGACCGGGCGGACGCGGGGCGGACCAGGAGAACGCGGGGCCGGACCAGGCGAAAACAGAGCTGGACCGGGCGGACGCGGCGACGAACCCGGCGGACGCGGGGGCTAGGCCGGGCGGGCGGCCGGGCCCCGGCGGCGCGCCGTGGCTGGGGAGAAACGGTGCGCCGCGGTGAGGGTCCGGGTGGACCAGCGCATGGCGTCGAGGGAGAGTCCGGCCAGGTTGCCGGCGTCCCACTCGCCGTTCTCGTAGGCGCGGACCGCCCGCAGCACCTCGCCCAGCCGGCCGCTTCCGATGGTGAGCGCGTCCGACACCTCGGCGGTGAGCGGCAGCTGGTCGGCCATCGCGGCCGGGGTCATGGCCATCAGGCCCGCCATGCCGATGACGAGGCCGGCCACGAAGGCGGCGCCGGGGTCGGCGCCGAACCGCGGGGCCAGGTTCTCGCAGAGCCGGGCCTGGGTGAGGGCGGTAAGCAGCTGCTCCTCGGGAGCCTCGGCCACATCGTCGACGACCATGAGGGTCGCCCAGCGGCGGATCCGGGTGAGGCCGACGAGCATGACGGCCTGCCGGACCGAGGAGATGCGGCTGACCACCCCGGCGGCCACCGAGTTGCTGACCCGGAGGACGCGCAGGGCGAGGGCCGGGTCGCTGACGATGATCGAGGTGATCTTCTCCAGCGGCACGTCGGGGGACATGAGGGCGGCGACGAGTTCGAGGCGGCGCAACCGGGACGGGGACAGGCTGGGGGTGCTGAGCACCTGGGGGCGGCTCAGGGCGTACCCCTGCCGTAGTTCCATGCCGTATCGGTCGGCGATGGCGACCTGCGTCTCGGTCTCGAGCCGTTCGGCGACGAGTTCCAGGCCGGGGTACTCGCGGCAGGCGGCGACGATTTCGTCGAGCCGGCTCAGGTCGCCGTCGAGGAGGTCGAGTTTCACGTATGACGCGAGACCGAGCAGCTGTTCGTGCCCGGAGCCCCAGACGAAATCGTCGAGGGCGATCTTGTAGCCGGCTTCGGACAGCGCGGTCAGCCCGCCGATCACCTCGTCGTCGACATGCACCGTCTCCAGGACCTCGAGCACCACCTGTTCGGGGCCGAACGGCAACGGGAGCCGCCCGGTCACGAACTCGCGGGTGAGGTTGATGAAGCATGGCCGGTTGCCGGCCACCTCGGCTATGCCGAATTCGGTGAACGCGTTCACCATCACGGCGCTGGTGGCGTATGTGTCCTGCCGCCCCGAAGCGACGTCGTCCATACGACCGCGGAAGAGCAGCTCGTAAGCGACAACGACGCCTGCCACGTCGAAGATCGGCTGACGGCCGACGTGTACCGCATCCAACACCGGGATTCCCACGCCGGAGCCATCGGCATCCCTGGGCCGAAGTTGATGAATCGGACGAGGAAACATTGGCTTCACAAACACTTCCACCGCGCCCGGCCGCCGTGTTGGTATGAGACCGCCGTCACAACTCACGGGTAAGAAGGGTTCCACCACATGCTCAACCTCTCCGTTCTCCTGGAGGACAGCGCCCGCCATCACCCGGAGCGCGCCGCTGTGGTGCTCGGCCCGCAGCGACTGACCTACGCGCAGGTCAACGCCGCCGCCAATCAGGTGGCCGGTCTGCTCCGCTCGCGTGGCATCCAGCCCGGCGACAAGGTGGCGCTCACCTGTCCGAACCTTCCCTACTTCCCGATCGTCTACTACGGCATTCTGAAGGCCGGCGCCGTCGTGGTGCCGCTGAACGTGCTGCTCAAGGGCCGCGAGATCGCCTACCACCTGCGTGATTCGGGTGCCAAGGCGTACTTCTGCTTCCAGGGGACCCCGGAGCTCCCGATGGGTACCGAGGGCTTCGCGGGGTTCAACGAGGTCGACGCGGTCGAGCACTTCTTCCTGATCACCGCGGACCCGGCGGCACCGTCGCCGATCGAGGGCGCGGAGACACTCGGTGCCGGTCTGGCCGGGCAGTCGCCGGTGTTCGAGACGGTGCTGCGCGCCGAGACGGACGCCGCCGTGATCCTCTACACGAGCGGCACGACCGGCCAGGCGAAGGGCGCCGAGCTGTCGCACTCGAACCTGGTGCTGAACGCGCTCACCTGCAACCGCCTGTTCGGCACCCAGCCGGCCACCGACACGCATCTGCTGGTGCTGCCGCTGTTCCACTCGTTCGGCTCGACGGTCAACATGAACGCCGGTTTCTCCACGGCGGCGACGCTGGTGCTGCTCCCCCGCTTCGACCCGGACGCCGCGGTGCAGCTGCTGCAGAGCGAGAACGTGACGTTCTTCGCCGGCGTACCGACCATGTACTGGGGTTTGCTGAACGCCCTCAAGGACGGCGTCGACGTGGAGCGGATCGCGTCGAACATGCGGGTCGCGGTCTCCGGGGGTTCCAGCCTGCCGGTGGAGATCATCAAGGCGGTGAAGGAACGGTTCGGCGTCACCATCCTGGAGGGGTACGGCCTGTCCGAGACGTCCCCGGTGGCGACGTTCAGCGACCCGGGCAGCGAGCCGCGGCCCGGCTCGATCGGCATCCCGATCTGGGGCGTCGAGGTGAAGCTGATCGACCAGGAGTGGAACAGCATCGACAACCCGGACGAGATCGGCGAGATCGCGATCCGGGGCCACAACATCTTCCGGGGGTACATCGGCAGGCCGGAGGCGACCGCCGAGGTGATGCGGGACGGCTGGTTCCGTACCGGTGACCTGGCCCGCCGGGACAAGGACGGCTTCTACTACATCGTCGACCGCGCCAAGGACATGATCATCCGGGGTGGCTTCAACGTGTACCCGCGGGAGATCGAGGAGGTGCTGCTCACCCATGAGGCGGTGTCACTGGCCGCGGTCATCGGGGTGCCGCACGAGAGCCACGGCGAGGAGGTCAAGGCGTTCGTGATCCTCAAGCCGGGCGCCTCGGCCACCGAGGAGGAGATCGTCGCGTGGGGCAAGGAGCAGATGGCCTCCTACAAGTACCCGCGCATCGTCAAGATCGTCGAGTCGCTGCCCATGACGGCGACCGGCAAGCTGCTCAAGCGGGAACTCAGCTGACCGTCGCCGAACGGTAGGCGCCCGGCGGTTTCCGCCGGGCGTCCGCCGTTCGTAGGATCCCCTCGATCACTTGCGCTCATGACGCACAGTGGACGTGCGATCCCAGAGCGAGAGGCCACCAGCGTGACAGCAGTTCAGACGGCACCGCGAGCGGCGCTGAGCCGCCTCGCCGGGCTCCGGCACACCTCTCCGGGGCGTCTGCAGCTGCTGCTCGTCACCCTGCTCGTCCTCGCCGCCCTGGCCGGCCTGGTCACCGGCCTGACCGCCCGCTCCGCCGCGGTCGGCACCGCCGACCTGCGTGACCGGGCGCAGCCGCTGCTCGCCGAGGCGGAGACGGTCTACTCGTCGCTTGCCGACGCCGACACGACGGCCGCGCAGGCGTTCATCACCGGTGGCCTGGAGCCTCCCGGGCTGACCCGGCGCTACGACGAGAAACTGGCGGCCGCCGCGACCGCCCTCACCTCGGCCGCGCGGCGCGTCCCGGCGGACGGCGAGGCTGCCGAGGCGATCCGGTCCATCGCCACCGGCCTCGGCGACTACACGGCCCTGGTCGCCACCGCCCGCGCTCTCAACCGTCAGGGCAAACCCGTCGGTGCCGCCTATCTGTCCACCGCCTCGAAGCTCAACCGGGACACCCTGCAGCCGCAGGCACAGGCCCTGTTCCAGCAGGCACAGCGTGAGGCCGGCGGCGGCTACCAGGACGCCCGCAGCGACTGGTGGCTGCTGCTGCTGGCGATCGTGCTGGCGTTGCTGGCCGTGGCCCTGATCGTGACGCAGATCCACCTGAGCCGCACCACCCGCCGCACGTTCAACGTGCCGCTGCTGGCCGCCTCGGGGCTCACCCTGGTGCTGATGCTGACCTGTGTGGTGATCTTCACCCATCAGCGGAGCCGGCTGACCGACGCCGACCGGGACGGTTCGGCACCGGTGGCGACGCTGGCCGAGACCCGGCTCACGGTGTTGCGGGAGCGCGGCGACGAGGCGCTCACGCTGGCCGCCCGCGCCGGGCGTGGCAGGCTGGAGGACGACTTCCAGAGCATCAAGGACCGGGTCACCTTCTCCGGACCGGAGCTCGATGACGTCAGTGGCCCGATGCGCACCGCGGCCGGGCAGTACGAGGATTACCTGGCCCTGCATCAGCGGATCCGTGACCTCGACGACGGCGGGAAATACGAGGACGCGGTGAAACTGGCTGTCAGCGAGGAGTCCGCCACGACGTTCGACCGGCTCACCGGCACCCTGGACGCGGCGCTGGCGGACCGCCGGGCGGCGTTCGACGACCGGATCCGATCGGCCGGGCGCGGCCTGGGCCTGCTGACCGTCCTCGGACCGCTGCTGGCACTGGCGATCTGCGTGTTCGCCGCGATCGGGCTGCGCGCCCGCCTGGAGGAGTACCGCTGATGCGCGCCCGGATCGTTCTCGCCATGTCCGCGCTGCTGTTGACCGGCCTGACCGCCTGTACCGACGACGCCTCGCCCAGGACGCCGCGGGCGACTCCCTCGGCCGCCGCACCCACCGCCACGGCGCCCGCCGCACCGGCGAACTGTGACCCGAAGGCCAGTTTCCGGCCGTCGGGCGCGCTGCCTGCTGCCGGGAGGATGCCGGACAGGTCACACATGAAGACGATCCTCGACCGTGGCCGGCTCATCCTCGGCACCGGCCAGGACACCCTGCTGTTCAGCTCCCGTGACCCGTTCACCGGCAAGATCGAGGGCTTCGACGTGGACATGGGCCGCGAGATCGCGAAGGCGATCTTCGGTGACCCGAACAAGCTGGAGATCCGGGTCATCCCGCGCTCGGAGCGGTTCACCCGGGTCGCCGACGGCACCGTCGACCTCGTCATCAACACCACGACCACGAACTGCGCCCGGTGGGAGCTGGTCGACTTCTCCACGGTCTACCTCGAGGCCGGGCAGCGGGTGCTCGTCGGCAAGGATTCGACGGCGCAGAGGATCGAGGACCTGGGCGGCAAGAAGGTGTGCGCGTCGGTCGGTTCCACCTCGCTGGAGAACCTGACGAAGGTGAACCCGCCCCCGGTGCCGGTGGCCCGTGCCGACTTCGGGGCCTGCCTGGTCGCCTTCCAGCTGGGTGAGGTCGACGCGATCTCCACCGACGACACCATTTTGGCCGGGCTGGCCGCGCAGGACCCGTACGCGAAGGTGGTCGGTGAGAGGTTCACCGAGGAGCCGTACGCGATCGGCATCGCCAAGACCCATCCGGAGTTCACCCGGTTCGTCAACGGGGTGCTGGAGCGGCTGCGCGCCGACGGCACCTGGAAGTCGATCCACGACCGCTGGCTCGGCGCGTTCGGCCCGGCCCCGCAGCCACCCGCGGCACGGTACCGGTGACGGCCCCGATGCTCGCCGCCGACAGCGAGCTGGCCCGCCTGGAGAAGGCGGTCGCCGCGATCGCCGCCAACCTGGTGGAGCTGGACCAGAACCCGGACCGGCAGGAGCTGGGCCGGGCCAAGCTGACCGGGCGGACCGCGACGCTCTGGGCCGACGCCGGGGACGCCCTGGCCCGGCTCTGGCAGGGGCACCGCCAGCTCGGCGAGGTGATCGCGCGCGCGAAGGCGCTGCGCGGCCAGCGCCGGATGAACGACGCCGACCGGGCCGCCTTCCAGCACGAGGTGCTGGGCAGCTCGATCACCCTCTCGACGGCCACCGTGCCGCTGGCGCAGCGCGGGCTGCTCGGCTCCGGCCAGATCGTCTCCACCTGCACCCCGGCGGAGCTGCTGGCCGCCATGGAGTCGGCGTTCAACACCGCGGTCGCGGTGGTCACCGGTGCCGGAGACGCCTGGCGTCGTGCGACTCCGGCCGCCGCCGATGCCGCCGACGCGCTGCTGCGGGTGCGCGACCTGACCCGTCAGGCGGGGGCGGACGGGCTGACCGCCGAGGCGAACCGGCTGCTCGACGAGGCCGACCGGCTGCTCGGCGACCTGACCGGGACGCTGCTGTCGGACCCGCTGGGCGCCGACCTCTCCGGGCTGGACCGGGTGCGGACGCTGATCGCGCGGGCCGACGCGGAGCGGACCTCCGCGGCCGAGCTGCGTGCCTCGCTGACGCATCGGCTGCGGGACGCCCGGTCGTTGGTCGCCGAGATCGAGGCGGCCCAGCAGGCGGCCGACGCGGCACGCGAGGCGGCCGCCGGACGTTTCACCGACGACAAGATCATTACGGTACGGGGAAACGACCCCCGCCCCGAGCTGGCCGCCATCGAGGCTTTGGCCGCCGCCGGCCACTGGGCCCTGATCAGTCCCCGGCTGTCGGCGTGGAACCGGCAGGCCCGCGAGCGACTCGACACACTGCGGTCGGCCCAGGCCCGCCATGCCGGTCTGCTCGCCGAGCGCAACGAGCTGCGCGGCCGGCTCGACGCGTTCCGGGCCAAGGCGCTGAGCCGTGGGCTCGGCGAGGACACCCGGCTCGGCCCGCTCGCCCAGACCGCACGGGACGCCCTGCACCAGGCGCCCTGTGATCTCGCGGTGGCACGTGCCGCCGTGGACGCGTACCAGGACGCGCTCTCCGCCACCATCGCCGCCCGGGAGGCTCGATGACCCGCTGCCAGCGCAGCAACTGTTCCGGCACGATCGAGGACGGCTACTGCGACACCTGTGGGCTCGCGCCCGCGGCGGCGCCCACTCCGGTTCCGGTCCAGGCCGCTCCCACCGTCACCCCCACCGCCACCCCGGCCGCCAGTGCCGACGGGGCGCAGTGCCGGCGCACCGGGTGCGGCGGGACGATCGAGGACGGCTACTGCGACACGTGCGGGCTGGCCGCGCTCCGGGCCGCGGCCCCGGCGCCGGCGCCCCGGTCGGGGACTGCCTCGTCGTCGCGCAGCAGCAGCGCGCTCTCGTCCCGTACCCGGGGAAGTGGCCGCACCTCCGCAAGCTCCCGGACCGGTTCGGCGCGCCGGTTCGGCGGTGGCCTGGTGGAGATCACGCCGATTCGGACCGCCGACCCGGCGACCGCGGTGATGGCGGTGGCCGAGGTGCCGGAGCTGAAGCGGCACTGTGCCAAGTGCAACAGCCCGGTCGGCCGGTCCCGTGACGGCCGGCCGGCACGGACCTCCGGTTTCTGCCCGAGCTGCGGCGAGGCGTTCGACTTCGCCCCGAAGCTGGGCAAGGGCGACCTGGTCGCCGGGCAGTACGAGATCGTCGGCGCGCTGGCGCACGGCGGCCTGGGCTGGGTCTACCTGGCCGTCGACAAGAACGTGTCGGACCGGTGGGTGGTGCTCAAGGGCCTGCTCAACTCCGGCGACGAGGACGCGCTGGCCGCCGCGGTGGCCGAGCAGCGTTTCCTGGCCGAGGTCGAACACCCGAACATCGTCAAGATCTACAACTTCGTGGAGCACGACGGTGCCGGCTACATCGTCATGGAGTACGTCGGCGGCAAGTCCCTCAAGGACCTGCTCAAGGAGCGCCGTGGCGACGGGGCGGCGAATCCGCTACCGGTGGACCAGGCTCTCGCCTACGTACTGGAGATCATGCCGGCGTTCGGCTATCTGCACGACCGCGGCCTGATCTACTGCGACTTCA
This sequence comes from Actinoplanes sp. NPDC023801, assembly GCF_040639655.1. Classification (NCBI taxonomy): domain Bacteria; kingdom Bacillati; phylum Actinomycetota; class Actinomycetes; order Micromonosporales; family Micromonosporaceae; genus Actinoplanes; species Actinoplanes sp. NPDC023801. The sequence goes on from NZ_JBFAAI010000017.1 coordinate 88,825, forward strand.
AACCGGACAACGTGATCCAGTCCGGTGACCAGATGAGGCTGATCGACCTGGGCGGCGTGGTGCACGTCGACGACCAGGAGGCGGCGATCTACGGCACGGTCGGTTACCAGGCCCCGGAGATGGCCACCGCCGGCCCGTCGCCGCAGTCCGACCTGTACACCATCGGCCGGACACTTGCCGTGCTCACCACCGACTTCCGGGGCTATCAGACGACGTTCGCGACCAGCCTGCCGGACCGCGACGAGTTCGAGGTCTACCAGCGGCACGAGGCGTTCTACCGGCTGCTGCTGCGGGCCACCCATGCCGACCCCGACGAGCGGTTCGCCGACGCCGCCGAGATGGCCGAGCAGATGCTCGGCGTGCTGCGGCAGGTCCTGGCCGCCGGCGGCACCCCGCATCCGGCGATCTCCCGCCACTTCACCGGCGAACTGCGTACCGATCTGCGCGACGACCGGGTCCGCTGGCAGGACCTGCCGACCCCGCTCGTCGACCTGAGCGACCCGGCGGCCGGTGTGATCGCCTCGATCACCGCGGCCGACCCGAAGACGGTCCTGGCCCAGCTGGCCAGCGCACCGCAGGACTCGGTGGAGGTCCGGCTGCGGCAGATGCGGGCCGCCATCGACTCCGGCGGCGAACAGGCGGCCGCCGTCATCCGCGACGAGCTGGCCGCCGACGGAGCGGACTGGCGGGTCGACTGGTACGACGGGCTCCTCGCCCTGTCCACCGGCGACCACGGCCGGGCCCGGCAGCGGTTCGACGCCGTCTGGTCGGCGCTCCCCGGTGAGCCGGCACCGCAGCTGGCCCTCGGCCTCACCGCCGAGCTGGCCGGGGACGCGGCGACCGCGTGCGGCTACTACGACGTGGTGAGCCGTACCGACCCGTCGTACACCACGGCCGCGGCCGGGCTGGCGCGGTGCCGGCTCGAGATCGGCGACCGGGCCGGGGCGGTCGAGGCCTACAACCGGGTGCCGGGTACCTCCTCGGCGTACCCGATCTCGCAGATCGGCGCGATCCGGGCGCTGGTCCGTTCGCACCAGGCGGCGACGGTCGACATGGACTCGCTCAAGACCGCGGCCGGGCTGATCTCGCGCCTCGAGGTGGAGGCCGCGCAGCTGGCCACCCTGCGGGCCGAACTGCTCGAGCAGGTACTGCGTACGCTCGGCGGCGGCGCCTCGATGAGCGGGGACGTACTGGCCTCGGTCATCGGCGCCGAGCCGGCCGGAAAGCAGCCGGAACGGGATGTGCGCTTCGCGCTCGAGTCGGCGTACCGGGAGATGGCCCGGGCGTCGCACGGCGCGGAGAAGATCCGCCTGGTGGACCTGGCGAACGCGGTACGCCCGCGGACGCGTACGTGAGAGGGGCGGAACCGCGCCGATGACCCTGACGACCGACTGCCGATCGTGCGAGGACGAGCTCGCCTCCGGCGCTACCTTCTGCGAGGTCTGCGGGCGTAGGCTCGCCGAACCGCCCGTACCCGACGCCGCCCCGGTGAAGACCGCCGAGGCTGCGCGCAAGGACTGCGCGCGGTGCGGGGCGGAAGGCTCCGTGGGCAACGACGGGTACTGCGAGGAGTGCGGCATGATGGCCGGCCGATCCCGCGATCATCTGGAGGCCGACGGCGGTACCGCCGGAGCCGCGGTGAGCGACCGCGGCCGGCGTCACCACCGTAACGAGGACGCCATGTGGCTGGCCGTCGGTACCGACGCCGCCGACGTGGTCGTCTCGGACGGTGTCTCGGCCTCGTTCGATCCGGACGCCGCCTCGGACATCGCCGTCCGCGCCGCGGGTGAGCTGCTCGCCGGTGCCCGCCACCCGGACCAGCCGGTCGACACCACGAACCCGGACGCGACCGCCGATCTGGAGAACCTGGAACGCCCGCCGGGCGCGGTGGGCCTGGCCGGGGCCGTCGCGCACGCCATCACCGGTGCCGCCGCCGCGGTCGCCTCGCTCGCGCACACCGGCGACCCGCGCCGCGCCGCCGCCAACCCGGCCTGCACCATCGTGGCCGCCGCGGTCCGCGGCCCGCACGTCGGATACGGGTGGGTCGGCGACAGCCGGGTCTACTGGCTCGGCCCGCAGGGTCCGGCCGAGCAGCTCACCGAGGACGACTCCTGGGCGACCCACGTGATCGCGATGGGCGCCGACCCGATCGCGGCGATGAACGACCCGAAGGCCCACGCCATCACGGCCTGGCTCGGTGCCGACGCCGGGCCGGTCCGGCCGCGGGTGCGGTCGTTCACCACGACCGAACCGGGCCACCTGATCCTCTGCAGCGACGGCCTGTGGAACTACCTGCTCGACCCGGCCGAGTTCGGCGACCTGGTCCGCGAATGCCTGGCCGCCGCGAACAGCCTGCTGGGGGCGGTACGGGCGCTGGCCGCCTACGCCAACGCCGCCGGCGGGGCCGACAACATCACCGTCGCCGTGATCCCGGTCCGACCGGCCGCGACCCCGGCGGAACCCGAGACCACCGACCTGACCACCACCAAGGCGTAAGGAGTCCCGAGAGTGTCGTACACCGCCGAGGCCTTCCAGAACGAATACCTCGCCCTGGGTGCGAGCGAAGTCAACGCGATCGTGACCGTCACGTCCAGCGGTGGCGACGGCGGCCGCCGCGCCGGTGGCGCCACCGAGATCATCATCGTGGACGCATCCGGATCGATGCAGGCCGAGGGCCGGATCGGCGCCGCCCGCCAGGCCGCCAAGGCCGCCGTGGAGTGCATCGACGACGGCGTCCACTTCGCGATCATCGCCGGCGTCAGCACCGCCCAGCAGCTCTTCCCGGAACCGGGCCGGCTTGCTGTTGCGTCCCCGCAGACCCGGGCCGCGGCGTCGCACGCGATCGACCGGCTCCAGGCCAACGGCGGCACCGCGATGGGCGCCTGGCTGCTGCTGGCCGCCCAGCTGTTCGCGCAGCGGCCGGGCGACATCAAGCACGCCATCCTGCTCACCGACGGCGACAACGGCGAACGCCACGGCTACCTGGACAGCGTGCTGGACCAGATCAAGGAACAGTTCGTCTGCGACTGCCGGGGCGTCGGCGCCAACTGGAAGGTCGCCGAGCTGCGCAAGATCGCCGACAAGATGCTCGGTACTGTCGACATCGTGGCAAAGCCGATGGAGTTGACCGCCTCCTTCCAGCAGATGATCACCGCGGCGATGGGGAAGACCGCGGCCGACGTACAGCTGAAGGTCTGGACGCCGGTGAATGCCTCGGTCCGGTTCGTCAAGCAGGTCGAGCCGCAGGTCGCCGACCTGACCGGCAAGCGGGTCGAGGACGGGCCGCGGGCCGGCCGTTACCCGCTCGGCTCGTGGGGTCAGGAGAGCCGCGACTACCACATCTGCGTCGACGTGCCGGCCGGCTCGTCCGGCGACGAGATGCTCGCGGCCCGGGTGCACATCATGGAGGGCGACACCGAACACGCCCGCGCCCTGGTCCGCGCGGTGTGGACCGACGACACCGCGCTGTCCACCCGGATCAACCGGCAGGTGGCGCACTACACCGGGCAGGCCGAGCTGGCCGACGCGATCCAGGCCGGTCTGGCCGCGCGGGAGTCCGGTGACGACCGGACCGCGACCATCAAGTTCGGCCGGGCCGCCCAGCTCGCGCACGCCAGCGGGAACACCGCGACCGAGGAGCTGCTGGCCAAGGTGGTGGAGATCGAGGACGCGGTGACCGGCACCGTGCGCCTGCGCCGCAAGGTCGCCGCCGAGGACGAGATGGCCCTGGACACCCGCTCGACGAAGACGGTCCGTGTGGGGCGCGGCCAGTGACGACGTCCCTCTGCCCGAAGGGGCACCTCTCGGCGGAGAGCGACTTCTGCGACACCTGCGGGACCCGGATCGAGGGCGCCTCGCCGCCCACGATGCCGCTGGTAACGGCACCGGCCGATCAGCCGCCCGCACCGGCCAAGGAGAAGTGCCCCAACTGCGGTTACCCGCGCAGCGGGCCGTTCCGGTTCTGCGAGGACTGCGGGTACGACCACAGCACCGGCCGGGTCCCGACGATCGACCCGCTGCCGGTCACGGCCCCGTCCGGCCCGTGGACGGCGACGATCGACGCCGACCCGGCGTACTTCGCCCTGAACGACATCGAGGGCGTGACATTCCCGGCAGGTGTCCTGCCGCAGACGATCGAACTGACGCCGCCGCAGGTACGGATCGGGCGGCGCAGCGTGTCCAAGGGCACCATGCCGGAGATCGACCTGGCCGCCGAGCCCGCCGACCCGGGCGTCTCGCACAACCACGCGCTGCTGACCTTCAGCATCGACGGGGTGTGGCTGGTCTCCGACGTGGGGTCGTCGAACGGAACGTGGATCAACGACGAGGACCAGCCGCTCACCGCGGGGCAGTCCCGGGCACTGAAGGACGGCGACCAGGTGCACGTCGGAGCGTGGACCACGATCACCCTGCGCGCCCCGGTCTAGAGACCTCCGGGGCGCAGGACGGCCAGGGCGGCGGCGCCCAGCCGCGCGCTGCGGCTGTACAGCGACGCCCCCGGGCCGGGGGTGGTGCGCCCGTCGAGCCCGCGGTAGTCGCCGCCGGCCTCGGTGACGATCAGCGAGGTGGCTGCGAAGTCCCAGATCTGGCCGCTGGTCTGCACCGCCACGTCCAGGTCGCCACGGGCCACCAGCAGGGCCGGCTGGATCGCCCAGTCGTGCTCGTCGGCGGCCTCGATCAGGGCTGTGACCTGGCCGCGGCCCCAGTCCGGGACGACGCCGAGACGGCTGTCGGCCAGGTCCGGGGAGTCACCGCCGGCGACCCGGATCCGCCGCTCGCCGGCGATCCGGCCGTCGAGCACCTCGGCCTCCCAGGTGCCGCCGCCGCGTACCGCCCACCAGATCCTGTTCTGGGCCGGAACGGCCGCGACGCCGACGGTGATCTCGCCGTGGTCCTCCAGCGCGATCAGCACGAGCCACCGGTCGTCGCCCTCGACGAAGAGCAGGGTCCCGTCGATCGGGTCGATGATCCAGCGGCGGCCCTCGGTGCCCAGGGTCTCGCCGTGCTCCTCGCCGAGGATCGCGTCGCCGGGCCGGGCACCGGCCAGGACCTCCCGGATCCGGTCCTCGACGGCACGGTCGGCGGCGGTCACCACCGAGCCGTCGGCCTTGAGCTCGCGGGGCAGCCCGGCGAGCGCCGCGAAGTGCCGCAGGCCCTCGGCGGCGCCGGCCAGAGCGGCCTCCAGGGCGAGTTTGAGGTCATCGGGGCGGGTGAAGTCGTCGGCCACGCACCCATCCTGCCCGGACGCGGTGCCGCGGGTCTGCGGTAGTCGCGAGAAGTTCACGACTGTTTCAGCGGTCGCAGTTGGACGGTCCCCGCACCTAGGCTGGGATCATGCATCGCAGCCGCCTCTTCGGGCTCTTCATCGACACCCCGTCCGCCGAGACGCCGGCCGCGGCGACGTTCTGGGCGGGCGCGTTCGGCACCACCGCCACACCGGTCCCCGGCGAGGAGGAGTTCATCGCCCTCCGCGACGCGTTCCCCGGACTCGCCGTGGACGTGCAGTCGGTCGACGACGCACCCCGCTACCACCTGGACATCGAGACCGACGACGTGCCGGCCGAGACGGCGCGGCTGCTCGCGCTCGGCGCGACGGTCGTGGCGGACCACGGCGGGCACAAGACGCTGCGGGCACCGGGCGGTCATCTGCTCTGCGTGGTCCCGGTGCAGAGTGATCAGCGCCTCTTCGAAACCACAGCGCGCACCTGGACGACGATCGATTAGGATCACCGCCGCTGAAGATCACGGGGGATCCACATGAAGTCGTACCGTCCCATCATGGTGGTCGTCGCCGGCCTGCTCACCGCCGGCTGCACGACGCCGTCCACGCCCGTGCCGGTCTCGGGGACCGGCGCACCGGCATCGGCCGCGGCCACAGCGCCGGCGACCGCCGCGTCGCCGGCCCCGACCGGCCCGGACGCGCGCGAACAGCTGATGGCCGCCCTGGAGAAGACGAAGACCAGCACGTACCGATTCGTCGTCAGCGGCGACGTGCCGGACTCCAAGAAGGTGACCGGCTCCGGCGCCTACGACCCGAAGGCCAAACGGATCTCGGTCAAGTACAAGGTCAGCGGCGGTGGCGAGAAGGCCACCGCGGCGCAGCGGATCGTCGTCGGCTCCGACCTCTACTCCCGGCAGAAGGACGGCGAGACCTGGGTCCACCTCGACCTCAAGCGGGTCAAGAAGGACTCGCTGCACTACTACGACATGACCGACCCGACCGGCATGGCACGGTTCGTCTCCTCGGTCGACAAGGTCACCGGCACCGGGCCCAACACGTTCACCGGCACCCTCGACCTCGAGGGCGGCAGCTTCAACGAGGGCTTCCTGCCGGTCGGCACCCCCGCCATCTCGGTGTTGTTCGGCGGTGAGGCGACCTTCAGCGCGACCACCGACGCCGCCGGCTGGGTGACGACGATCGGCGTGGAGATGCGCGACAGCGACGGCTCGCTGCGGATGACCACCAAGCTGAGCGGCCACGGGAAGTCCTCGGGCGTCAAGAAGCCCGCGAACTTCGGCGAGGCCTGGGACTTCTACTACGACAAGTGACGGTCGTGAAAACACTGCGCCTGGCCCTGCCGCTGCTCGCCGCCCTGCTCGCCGCCGGCTGTCTCAGCCTCCCCGGCCACGGTTCCGCGTCGCCGGCGAGCCCACTGCCGACATACCCGGTCGTCGTCGAGGAGTTCGGTGTGATCCTCGAGCGGACGCGGGCGGCGTCGTTCTCCTACGCCGTCGAGGGCACGCTTCCTGGCGGGGAGCCACTGGACGCCACCGGCGTCCACGACCCGGAGGAGCCCGACCGGACAGGTCTCGACCGGTTCAGCGAGGCGATCAAGGACGTACGACTCGCCGGCCCGAACCTCTACTGGGTGTACGTGCAGACCGACCAGCCGTCGGCGCTGACCGGCCACTCCTTCCTGCCGATCGGGGCGCCCGGCAAGATCCAGGTGTACTCGCCCTACGGCGGCGCGATCCGGGTGAACGTGACCGCCGACGACGCGGGGCGGATCACGTCGTTCGTCGTGGAGGCGAACGAGGGCAGCTCGAAGATGCGGGTGACCACGACCCTCAGCGGACACGGCCGGTAAGCGACCCGTGCCACCGGACGATCGGGGTCACACGCCGTCGAACAGGTCCGCGGCCCGGGTGGCGCGCAACAGCCAGCGCAGGTGCGGCTGCGGGTCGTGCAGATGGCAGGTGGCCTGCCGGGCCTCGGCCACCCGCCGGGCCGCGACCAGCATGCGCAGGCCGGCCGCGTCGCAGAAGTCCACCCCGGCCACGTCGATGTGGATCTGCCGGACCGGGGCGCCGAGACCGATCAGGTCGTGCAGCCGGGTCAGGTCGTAGAGCTGGCTCTGCAACGCGTCCACCGACATGGCGTCCAGGCTGCCGCGCAGCGTGATCAGCAGCCGGTCACCGTCGCGTGCACCGTCGATCCGCGTTCCTAGCATCACGGCGCCTCCTCCGGCCGGGAACGGACGATGGCCCACACCAGTTTGCCGCCGTGGGCCGGTAGCGCACCCCATGACGAGGCGGCGGCGCTCACGATCCGCAGGCCCAGGCCGCGGTCGGACAGCGACGGTCCTAGCGGCCCGGCCACCGGGGCGCGTACCCGGGGCAGCGCCGCCTCACCGTCGTAGACCGCCAGATGCACGGCGGCCGCTGCACCGGCGCCACGCGAGGACACGAACACCTCGATATCGGTGCCCGCATGCTCGGCCGCGTTCACCACCAGCTCGGAGATGACCAGGCGGGCCCGTTCGCGCAGATGGTCGAGACCCCAGCCGGCGCACGCCTCGGTCACCAGGCGTCGGGCCTGCACCGCAGCCGCCGGGTCCGGCGGCAGTGCCAGGTGCATCCGGCCCGGCAGCGGGCGGCGCCCGGCCAGCACGGCGCGGGCCTGCGAAACGGTTGCGTACAGCACCAGCCAGTCGCGGGCGCCCAGGTGCCGCAGCCGGCGGGCCAGCGGCGCCCGGGCCGGGACACACACCGCAACGGAGACCGGCGGCTCCATCGCCGCGCCCCGCGCGCAGACGGTCAGCCAGAGCGGGGCACTGACGGCGTGCGGGTCACGCAGATGGTGCAGGTCGACGATCACACCGGCCGGATGCTCGGCGAGACACTTGTCGAGCATCATCCGGGACTGGGCGGACAGACGCCTGTCCCACCCGCCCCACACCGAGATCTCGATGACCGCGGTGTCGGCGTCGATGACCGCGAGCACCGAGTCCGCCACCTCGTCACCGGACCAGCCGATCAGATGTGGCGATCCCGCGCCCATGTCTCCTACTCCCGGACCTCCGGTGTCTCGCGGTGCCATTCGCCGCGACCGATGAATCTCCGCAATTCTTGATTTCTCCGAGCGAAACCGTCAACGGAGATTCACCATCCGCGATGATCAGAGGGCGCTCTGCAGAGCGAGCACCCCCCGGTTGACGGCGGTGATGGCCTTGCGGGCGGTCGCCTTCACACTTGGCGAGGCGGCCGACGCCTCCCGGACCTGGCCGAGCAGATCCAGGACCTGGCGGGCCCAGCGGACGAAGTCGCCGGCCGGCATGTCGGCGTCGTGCTGCCCGCTGGACAGGACCCGGGCCAGGGGCTCGCCGCGGGCCCACCGGTACATCGGCCAGACGAAACCGGCGTCGGGTTCCCTGGTCAGCGACAGGCCGTACTCACTCTCGTCGGCGGCGATCTCCCCCCACAGCTTGGCGCAGGCGTCGACCGCCGCACTGACCGGTCCCTTCGGTACGGACGCGCGGTCCTCGCCCTCCCGGCGCGACTCGTAGAGCACCATCGACACGGCGGCGGCCAGTTCCTCGGGAGCCAGCCCGTCCCAGACACCCTGCCGCAGGCACTCGGCGACCAGCAGGTCGGCCTCGGACCAGATGCGGCCCAGCATCCGGCCGGCCTCGGTCACCTCGCCGTCGGCGGAGAGGTAGCCGCGGGCGGTCAGCACCGCGCACACCTGATCGAACGTGCGGGCCAGCGAGCCGGTCCGGCCGGCGACCTTGGCGCGCAGCGCGTCGGTGTCGCGCAGCAGCCGGTGCCGGCGCTCGGCCCAGCGGGCGTGGTCCTCGCGCTCCGGGCAGGCGTGGCAGGGATGCTGCCGCAACTTCACCTTGAGCAGGGCGACCTCGGCGTCCTCGCCCGGGTTGGCCCGGCTGCGGCCGCTGCGGCGCCGGTCCGGGTGGCGGTCCAGTCCGGTGGCGCTGACCTCGGCGGCCAGGTCACGGCGGGCGCCGGGTGAGCGGTGGTTGAAATTGCGCGGCACCCGCACCCGGGCCAGCACCTCGACGTCGCCGGCGAAGTCACCGGGGCTGACGCGCCCGGCCCAGCGGTCCTGGGTGAGCACCAGCGGCCGGGGCTCGCCGAACCCGGCCGCGGCCGGCTCCAGGACGACGGCGAGGCCGGCCCGGCGGCCCTGCGGCACCCGGATGACGTCACCGATCCGCAGTTTCTCCAGCGAGGAGACGGCGGCCGTGCGGCGCTGCTGCACGCCCTGGCGGGCCAGCGACTTCTCCCGGTCGGCGATGGCCACCCGCAGCCCGAAATACTCGTCGAAGTCGCCGTGGTGGCAGGTGGCGTCGTTGTCGTACGACTGCATGGTCTCGACGTTGCGCTGCACCTGGCGCGCCAGCCCGACCACCGAGCGGTCCGCCTGGAACTGGGCGAACGAGGACTCGAGCAGCTCACGCGACTTCTCCGCACCGACGCTGCCGACCAGGTTGACCGCCATGTTGTAGGAGGGCCGGAACGAGGAACGCAGCGGGTAGGTGCGGGTGGAGGCGAGCCCGGCCACGTGCCGCGGATCGATGTCGGGACTCCACAGCACCACGGCGTGGCCCTCGACGTCGATCCCCCGGCGACCGGCCCGCCCGGTGAGCTGGGTGTATTCACCCGGGGTGAGGTCGACGTGGGCTTCGCCGTTGAATTTGACCAGCCGCTCCAGCACCACGCAGCGGGCCGGCATGTTGATGCCGAGCGCCAGCGTCTCGGTGGCGAACACCGCCTTGACCAGGCCCTTGACGAAGCACTCCTCGACCGCCTCCTTGAAGGCGGGCAGCATGCCGGCGTGGTGGGCGGCGACACCGCGCTCGAGGCCGTCGAGCCACTCCCAGTAGCCCAGGACGGACAGGTCGTCGGCGGGCAGGTGCGCCACCTTGGCCGACACGATCCGCCGGATCTCGGCCCGTTCGTCGGGGTCGGTGAGGCGCAGCCCGGCGGCCAGGCACTGCTGGACTGCGGCGTCACAGCCGGCCCGGCTGAAGATGAACAGGATCGCCGGGAGCAGGCCGGCCCGCTCGAGGCGGTCGACGACCTCGGCCCGCGGTGGCGGCTGCCAGCGCTTGCCGCGCCCGCCCTTCCAGCCGGTGGCCGCCCGGTCGGTGAACTCCAGGCGCCGGTCCATCTCGCGGGTGTAGCGCAGCAGCTCGGGGTGGACGTCGTGTTTCCGGGCCGCGTCGGCGTCGTGGAACAGGTCGAACATGCGCCGGCCGACGAGCATGTGCTGCCAGAGCGGGACCGGCCGGTGCTCGCTGACCACGACCTCGGTCTCGCCGCGAACGGTGACCAGCCAGTCGGCGAACTCCTCGTAGTTGCTGACCGTCGCGGACAGCGAGACCAGCGCGACCGAGGCCGGCAGATGGATGATCACCTCTTCCCAGACCGCGCCGCGGAAGCGGTCGGCGAGGTAGTGGACCTCGTCCATCACCACGTACGCCAGGTTGCGCAGCTGGTCGGAGCCGGAGTACAGCATGTTGCGCAGCACCTCGGTGGTCATCACCACCACGGGGGCGTCGCCGTTGATCGCGTTGTCGCCGGTGAGCAGCCCGACCTTGTCGGCGCCGTGGCGGGCCACCAGGTCGTGGTACTTCTGGTTGGACAACGCCTTGATCGGGGTGGTGTAGAAGCACTTGCGCTCGCCGGATCGCAGCGCCAGGTGCACCGCGAACTCCCCGACGACCGTCTTGCCAGCCCCGGTCGGCGCGCAGACAAGCACGCCGTTGCCCCGCTCCACGACCTCGCACGCCTCGCGCTGGAAGTCGTCCAGGTCGAAGCCCACGTCGAGCATGAACTCCTCGAGGGCCGGGTAGGTGGCGACCCGCGCCGCCCGCCGCTTGGATGCCGCATATTTCTCGGCGGGACTCGTCATGAACACAAGGCTAGTTCGTCGGTATGACAAAACGCAGCACGGTTATGGGGCCGTCGGGCACGGCGGGACGGGTCGGTAAGGTGCACGACGTGCCGCATGCCTCCAATTCTCCTCCCCATCCGGTGCGCCCCGTCGAGGCCGTGCTGTTCGACTTCCACGGCACACTGGCTCAGGTGGAGGACCCGCTGACCTGGGTGCTTGCCGCTGCCGCGGCATGTGGCGCCGAACTGGACCGGGGCAAGGCGACCGTTCTGGCCGATCGGCTGACGACCGCGGGACGCGCCGGTGGACCGCTGCCGCACCGGGTTCCGCCGCATCTGGCCGAGCACTGGGCCGACCGTGATCTCTACGCGCACAGCCACCGGGCCGCCTACACCGGGCTGGCCGCGACCGTGGCGACCGACGTGGAGGGCCTGGCCGACGCCCTCTACGAGCGGCTGCTGATGCCGGACGGCTGGCTGCCCTACCCGGACACCGAGCCGACGCTGCGCAAACTCCACGAGGCGGGGGTGAAGGTGGCGGTGGTCAGCAACATCGCCTTCGACATCCGGCCGCTGTTCGGTTCGTGGGGCCTGGACGGCCTGGTCGACGCATTCGCGCTGAGCTACGAGATCGGGCGGATCAAGCCGGACCCGGCGATCTTCTACCGGGCGTGCGGGCTGCTCGGCGTGGACCCGGAGCACGCGATCATGGTCGGGGACACCCCGGCCGATGCCGGTGCCGTCAAGGCCGGCTGTGCCGCCCTGGTGCTGCCGGCCGCCGACCCGGGCAAGCCCAACGGGCTGTCGGCGGTGCTGTCGCTGGCGCTGCCGCACCAGGGGTGAGCCCGGGTCAGGCGTAACGGTCCAGGACGGTCCCGCGGCGGCCCCTCTTGGCGGCCTCGGCGACCGCGGCCGGCGACTCGGCCGACGGGTTGACGGCGGCATCCGCCATCGCTTTGAACGCCTGCTTGGCGCTGCCAAGAACGGAGTTGGCGAGACCGGCGACCGACGAGACGTTGCTGCTGATCGAGTTCGTCATGCCTTCCCGTTCGGCCGCTCCGGCGGAATCTGACCCCCAGCTCAGCGGAGCAACCGGATCGCACCCGGCACACAGCTCACCTCGATCGGCAGCGGACCGAACCGCTCGCCGTCGGCGTACGAGACGATCCCCTCGGCGTGGATCCGGATCTCCCGTGCCCGCAGCACGGTGACCCGCGGATCGCGGACGTGGGTGCCGTGGCGCAGCCGCGGTTTGAGCCGGGTGAGGTCCAGCCGTCCCAGTGGCGCCGCGAAGATCAGGTCGAGCAGCCCGTCAGCCGGATCGGCGTCCGGCAGGATCCGCATCCCGCCGCCGTAACTCGCGCAGTTGCCCACCGCGACGATCTCCGCGGCGAAGGTGTGCTCGGTGCCGTCCGCCCACACCGTGTAGTCGCGCGCCCGTAGCCGGGCCAGCTCCAGCATGATCGCCAGGTCGTAGCGTCGTGGCCCGGACGGTCGGCGCATCCGGTTGGCCCGCTCGTTGACCAGGGCGTCGAATCCCGCGGCGAGGACCGCACAGAACCACCGCCGCTCCCCGTTCGCGTCCAGGGTCCGGGCAAGATCGAAGCGGTGGGCACGCTGATCCCGCAGCGCCGCGCCTATCTGCTCCGCCGCTTTCAACGGATCATGCGGTACGCCCACCGCGTGCGCGAAGTCGTTGCCGGTCCCGGCCGGCACCACCCCGAACCCGACCGGCAGCCCCGCGACGGACTGCAGGGCCCGGTGCACCGTGCCGTCCCCGCCGACCGCGACGACGGCGACCGCCCCCTCCGCGACCGCCTCGTGGCAGGCCTGTTCCGCCTCCGGGCCGCTGCCGGCCACCAGCGGCCGCACCGGGCACCCGGCCGCACCGAGAGCCTCGAGCACCCCCGGAAGCAGACCGCGGTGCCGGCCGCGCCCCGCCGAGGGGTTGGCCAGCACCGCGATGAAGTCACTCGTCACAGGGCGAGACGGTATACCCGTCCCGTCAGGTCATGTCGTCGTACCTGCGCTCGATCGGCAACGGCCTCGCGACCGGCACCGGAGACTCGATCACGGACGTCGTCTCGACCCGCTCGGGAGCACCGACCGGCACCCGCTCGTCCTCCAGCGGCGACGTCTCGTCGTCGTCGAGGTCGGAGTAGATCTCCTTACCCCGGCCCTTGCGCCTGTCGTTCAGGACGGCCACACCGCACGCGATGAAGTAGAGCAGCGACAGGCACGCCGCGAGCAGCGTCATGCCGAACGGCCCCGGATCGGGGGTGGCGATCGCGGCGAACGCGAACGACAGGAAGATCATGGTCCGCCACCAGCTGAGCAGCTTGCGGCCGGTCACCACGCCGGTGAAGTTCAGCATCAGCAGCACGAGCGGGAACTCGAACGCCACACCGAACAGCAGGATCATCATGGTGACGAACTCGATGTAGGCCGTCACCTCGAGCTGTTGCGACTCCTGCAGGACGCCGTATTCCATGATGAACTCGAGGCTGTGCTGCACCACGAAGTAGGCCAGCACCGTGCCGGCGGCGAACAGCGGAGCGGCGATCGCCACGAACACGTACGCCCATTTGCGCTCGTGCCTGTGCAGACCGGGCGCGATGAACGCCCACAGCTGGTAGAGCCACACCGGCCCGCCCACGATCAGGCCGAGCCACAGGGCGATCTTCAACCGGAGAATCACCGTGTCGGCGGGGCCGAGGGTGAGGAACTTGCACTCCAATACACCCCTGGCGTTCAACGCCAAGGACGTGTCGAGAGAGCAGTACGGCCCCTTGAGGACGTCGAACGCCCACTTCGACAGGATCAGGCCGACGATCAGACCGACCACGATGCCGATCGACGCGAAGAACAGCCGGTTCCGCAGCTCGCGGACGTGCTCGATCAGCGTCATGGAGCCGTCGGCGGCCTGCTGGAACTTGCTGGGTCCCTTTTTCTTACGCAGGCTCAGCGCCATCGGCCCGGGTCAGCGGTCGTTGGTGCGGTTCTGCACCGCGGGGTCGACGAAGGGCTGGGCCGGCGGCTGCTGGTAGCCCGGCTGCGGCTGCTGGTAACCCGGCTGCGGCTGGTAGCCCGGCTGCGGCTGCTGCTGGTATCCGGCCGGCGGCTGCTGGTAACCCGGCTGCTGGTAGGGCTGCTGGACGTCACCCTGCAGAGGCTGCCGGCTGTACTGCGGCTCGGCTTTCTCCGCGACGTTGTCGTTGTCGTCGACGAGACCCTTGGTCTCCGCCTTGATGATCCGCAGCGAGCGCCCGAGGGACCGCGCCGCGTCCGGCAGTCGCTTCGCGCCGAAGAGCAGCACGAGGACGATGACGAGGACGATGATGTGCCAGGTCTGAAAGGCACCCATGGGAGACTCCAGTCGGTCGGATCAGGTTGCGGGGTCCATCGTACGTGTGGATCCGGGTGATGTTGCCCTGCGGATGCCTCGGGTTTCTTATGATCTTGATAAGGCCAGACAACGGGGCGGTAACCTCCCGGTCACCGGCCGCGGGCCGCCTGGATCTCGGCGATCCGGTCCTGGGCACGCTCGGCCCGCTCCTGCAGGCCCAGCACCGTCTCCTGCAGCCGCTCGGCGCCGGCCTGCAGGGTCATCGCCTCCTCCTGGCGCCGCTGCAGCCGCGTCGCGGCCCGGCGCAGGCCGGGGAGCCGGCCGAGGACCCTCGACGCGGCAGCGATCAGGATGAACAGCGCGACCACCACCACGGCGATCCAGACCCACATCAGCACGCGCTAAACCCTAGCGGCCCGGTCCCGCGTCCGCGCTCAGGGTGTGCGGCGCGGCGTACTGGTCGAGGGCTGTCGCGGCCTGCGCCCGGATCCGGTCGAGCAGCTCCGGCGGGCCGATCACGGTCACGTCGCGGCCCTGACCGGCCAGGAACCGCTGCGCCCAGCCGAGGTCGGTCACCCGCATCGTGACCAGCCACTCCGTGCTGTCCTTGAGCACCTGCTCGACCGGGTAGTACTCGGTGATCCAACGGCCTCCCCGGCCCACCCGGAGAGTGACCAGCGGCAGCTCCGGGCCGGGCCGGAAAACCCCACCGCTGACGTCGTGCGGCACCGCCCCGACCGGCGGCGCGGACTGCTCGGCCAGCTCGGCGAAGGCGTCGATCCGGTCGATCCGGAACAGCCGGGTGCCCTCGGCCCGCCGGCACCAGGCCTCCAGATAGTTGAAACCGCCGACCATCAGCATCCGCATCGGGTCGACCACGCGGTCGGTGGTCTCGTCACGGGCCGACGTGTAGTACGTGAGCCGTAGCGCATGCCCGGAGTCCACGGCCGCGCGGACCGCGGCAAGCTTCTTCTGGTTGGCGGGCAGGCGCACCGCGACCGGGGTGTCGGCCAGGTCACCGGCCGCGTTCTCGATCTTGGCGAGGGCCCGCTCGATCCCGTCCCGGGTGCCGATGCCGGGTGTCTCGGCGAGCATCCGCAACGCCACCACCAGGGCGAGAGCCTCGTCCGGGTTCAGTCGCAGCGGCTTGTCCATGCCGGCGTCGTGGCTGATCGTCACGTGGTCGCCGTCGATCGCCATGTCGATCAGGTCACCGGGGCCGTACCCGGGCAGGCCGCAGACCCAGAGCAGCTCCAGGTCCTCGCGCAGCTGCTTGTCGGTGACCCCCAGGTCGGCGGCCGCCTCGGAGATCAGGATGCCGGGCCGGGCCAGAAGGTACGGCACCAGGTTGAGCAGCCGCCCGAGCCGGTCCGCCGACGGTGTCCGCGCGCCGCTCATGCCGTCACCGCCGGGGTGTCGTGCCGGGTGATCAGCTCTTTCAGATGCTGGATGACCGCCTCACGCAGTTCGGGCGGACCGTCGGCGCGGGCGTCCGGGCCATACCCGGCGATCCGCGAGGCCAGCCAGTCCACATCCCCGAAGTTGATGGTCAGCCGGTCACCGTCGGGCCCCGGCGTGATGTCGGCGGCCATCCGGCGCAGCCCGGCCGCCCGCCCCGGACGGACCGTGACGGTGGCACGGCCGTTGCGCGCGATCGGACCGGACGAGCGGGCCACGTGACTGATCAGGTCGGCACCGGCCGGCGGTTCGAACGCGCCGGGCCGGCCGGTGGCGCGCACGTCACCGACGATCCGGGACAGCCGGAAGCAGCGGGTCGCGTCCCGGTCCCGGTCGTGGCCGACCACGTACCACCGGCCGCGCCAGCAGACCACGCCCCACGGCTCGAGACGGCGGGTGCTCGGCTCGTCGACCTCGGGCACCCGGTACTTGAAGGTCACCGCGCGGCGGTCACGGGCGGCCGAGGTGAGCGGCCCGAACGACGGGTCGACGGTCACCACCGGCTCCACCCCCAGGGTCGCCTGCGGGTCCACCTCGACCCCGGCGGCACGGAGTTTCGCCAGGCCGGAGGACGCGGCCGCGGCAAGCCCGGCGTGCTGCCAGAGGCGGGCGGCGATCCCGACGGCGGCGGCCTCGTCCGGTTCCAGCAGGATGTCGGGCAGAGCGTATTCGCGCTGGGCGATCCGGTAACCGGGCTCCTGGTCGAAGATGCTGGCCGTCCCCGTCTCCAGGGGAACGCCCAGCTCACGCAGCTCCGCCTTGTCGCGTTCGAACTTGCGCTGGAACGCCTCGTGATCGCGTGGGTCCGACGGGTCGTGCTCGTAACCGGGCACGGTCGCGGCGATCTGCGCGGCGGTGAGGAACCGTCGCGTGGACAGGAGGCAGATGACCAGGTTTACCAGGCGCTCGGTACGAGTGCGCGACACGGCCGCAACGCTAGCAGGCGGCCCGGGGCGGCGGTTATCCGTCACTGTGCCGGGGAAGACCGCATTCGTGACCCCCGCCGGAACCTTCCTGCCCGCCCTCGCCTGACCCTCGCGTCGAGTCCGGGAGTGTCGGCACCGTCCTGGTCGCGGGCGCCGCCGATCTGGCCGTCTCGGTGGCGAAACTCGTCGCCGGTCTGCTCTCCGGGCCGGCCGCGAGGCTCCGGCGAGGCGGCCCACTCACTGGCCGACACCGTCACCGAGGTGTTCCTCTACGTCGCCTTGCGCCGCGGCACCAGACCGGCCGACGAACAACACCCGTTCGGGTACGGCAAGGAAAGCTGGGTCCGGGCGTTCATCGAAGCGGCCGGCGACGAGGCCGAACGCCGGCTGCGGGCCACGTTCCCCGGCATCCGGTACGTGTTGCTGGACCCGACCAGGGGACGAGGCTCCCCCAGCGGATAGGGTCGCGGCCATGGTGCGATGGCGGTCCGGGACGGTCCAGGCGGTGCGGCGCGGCTGGCACGGCGCTGTCGAGCTGGACGTGACCACCGGCGACGGCCCGCTGCGCGCGCTGGCCTATCCGGAGCTGGTCGGCGTCCCGGAGCCCGGCGACCGGGTGCTGCTCAACGTGGGCGCACTGGTCATGGGTCTGGGCACCGGCGGGTACGCGCTCGTG
Organism: Actinoplanes sp. NPDC023801; assembly: GCF_040639655.1. Classification (NCBI taxonomy): domain Bacteria; kingdom Bacillati; phylum Actinomycetota; class Actinomycetes; order Micromonosporales; family Micromonosporaceae; genus Actinoplanes; species Actinoplanes sp. NPDC023801. The sequence goes on from NZ_JBFAAI010000017.1 coordinate 106,364, forward strand.
GTGGCGATCCCGGACCGGCTCCCCGCCGACCCGGTCGACGACGGCTCCACCCGCGACGCGGGCCACCTGGTGAAGGCGCGGTACACCCCGCTGCAGCCGATCCGGCTGGGCGTCGACGAGGAGGCGTCCCCGCACCGGGCCGTGATGGCCGCCGCCGAGTCGATCGACGGCATGCCGGTGGTCACCGCCGACCTGCACTCGGCGCTGCCGGCGATCCTGGCCGGGATCCACGCCGACCGTCCGGACGCCCGCGTCGCCTACCTGATGACCGACGGCGGGGCGCTGCCGGCCTGGTTCTCCCGCACCCTCGACGGGCTGCGCGGGCACCTGGCCGGGACCATCACCACGGGCCAGGCCTTCGGCGGTGACCTGGAGGCGAGCACCGTGCACACCGGGCTCCTGGCCGCCCGGCACGTGCTGCACGCCGACGTGACGATCGTCGCGCAGGGACCGGGCAACCTCGGCACCGGCACGACGTGGGGCTTCTCCGGGGTGGCGCTGGGCGAGGCGGTCAACGCCGTGGCGGTGCTCGGCGGACGGCCGGTCGGCTCGCTGCGGATCTCCGACGGCGACGGCCGGGAGCGGCACCGCGGGATCTCCCATCACAGCCTCACGGCGTACGGAAAAGTCGCCCTCGTCCCCGCCGACCTGCCGGTGCCGGACCGCCTGGAGCCGGCCCTGGCCGCCGCGGTCGACGCCGGGCTCGCCCCGCTGAGCGGACGGCACCGCATCGTCCGCGTCAGCTGCGCCGGGCTGGACGCCGCGCTACGCGCCAGCCCCGTGCCGCTCTCCACGATGGGCCGCAAGCTGGACCAGGATCACGGCTACTTCCTGTCGGCCGCGGTGGCCGGCCGGCACGCCGCCGCCCTCCTGTCCTGACCGGCGCCCACACACCCGGCTCGGCCACGCGGCCGTCCTGCTGTCCCGGCCGGCGCTGACGCACCCGGCTCTGCACCGCACAGCCGTCACGCCGCCGCCCGGCTCGGCTGACCGGCGACCGCGATCCGGTTGCGCCCGGCCGCCTTGGCCGCGTAAAGCGCCGTGTCGGCCCGTCCGAGCAGCTCGTCGGAGGTTTCCACACCGTCCCAGACGGCCAGCCCGGCGGAGAACGTCTGCCCGAGCGGAGTCGCGGCGAGCGCCCGGCCGAGCACCTGATGACCGTCGCGGACACCGGCCGCGGGCAGGAGCACCACGAACTCCTCCCCGCCGAACCGGGCGATCACGTCGACGTCGCGCAGCGCCGAGTGCCAGGCCGCGCTCGCCGCCTTGAGCAACTGGTCGCCGGCCGGGTGACCGTACGTGTCGTTGTACTGCTTGAAGTGGTCGAGGTCGAGGATGGCCACAGCGACCGGCTCGCCGTTGCGGCGCGCCCGTTCCAGGGCACGGGGCAGCTCGTCGTTCCAGGCGCGACGGTTCGGCAGGCCGGTCAGCTCGTCGGAACGGGCCAGCTCACGTACCTGGCGGGCCTGCCGTTCGACATGCCGGATCAGAAGGGCCATCCGGGCGACGACCAGCAGGAACAGCACGGCCGAGCAGGCCGCGATGCTCCAGCCGTCGGACACCTGCCCCGCGGCGGTTTCCGCGGCCAGGACGGCCGGGGCGATCAGGGACGCGCCGGCCAGCAGTACGAGCAGGCCCTTGCCGAGCCCGGCGGGGCGGGCGTCGGCGGGGGCCGCCACCTCACGGGCGCCGCCGTGCAGGCAGCCGATACCGAACAGCACGAACGCCACCATGAACACCGACTGGAGGCCGCTGTAGAACCGCGGGTCGCCGATCAGCGCCTCCCCGGTCGCGCCCAGGTTGCCGAGCACCACCCAGGCGCTGTCACCGACCAGGAAGGCCGCCAGCGAGCCGGTGATCCACCAGAACGGGGCACCCCGGCTGCCGCCGCTGCGCAGCAGCCGGGTCGTCATCGCGAGGAGCAGAAGATCACCGATCGGGTACGCCACCTGCGTGGCGTGCGCCAGCCGGTTCATCGGGTCGCCCATGCCCACCGGAGCGATCACGTACACCCAGGCGAGCAGGCCGAAGCCGGTGGTGATGGTGGCCGCGTCGACCAGCGCCGCCCAGTCGGACCGCCGGTCACGCCGCCGGATCAGCACGGCCAGAGCGGCCGCGCACGCCGGGTAGAGGCCGAGGAAGAACGGGTCGGCGGGCGTCGGCAGGTCGGCCAGCCCGTACCAGGCCGCCGAGATGGCGCCGACGGCGATGCCGGTGGAGTTGCTGAACACGCCGGCCGCGAACAGCCACCACGGCAGCCGTTCCGGGCGGGGCAGCCGGTGCGCGCCGACCAGCAGGGCCGCGACACCGGCCCAGCCGATGCCGACCTGCCAGCCGGTGCGCAACCACAGGTGGTCCGGCAAGAACTGGTACACGGCGATGGCCAGAGCCGCCATCGCCGCGAAAACCGTCGCGGGCCGTCCGGCCCGTACCCGCTGTTCCGACACGCCCACCAGGAGACGGCACGACGGGGACGCCACGAGTGCCCGGACGGGAGCGAGCCGGTTGTCAGCCTCGCCGGCGCACCAGCGTCACCCCGTCGCGCACCGGCAGCATCACCGAGTCCACCCGGTCGTCGGTGACGATGTGGTCGTTGAGGCCGGCCACCGCCCGGTCGGCGGCGTCCCTCGGCTCCAGGACCCGGCCACCGCGGAGCACGTTGTCCAGCACCAGCAACCCGCCGGGCCGCAGACGCGGCACCAGCTCGGCGTAGTAGTCCGGATAACCGGTCTTGTCGGCGTCCACGAACGCGAAGTCGATCACCGGATCCGATGCGAGGGCCCGCAGCGTCTCGATCGCCGGGGCGATCCGCAGCTCGATCCGGTCGGTGAGCCCGGCACGCGCCCAGTAGTCACGGGCGACCCCGGTCCACTCCTCGGACACGTCGCAGGCCAGCAGCCGGCCGCCCGGACGCAGGCCACGGGCAATGCAGATCGACGAGTAACCGGTGAACGTGCCCACCTCGACGGCGTTCTGCGCCCCGGTCATCCGGACCAGCATCGTGAGCAGGGCGCCCTCGTCGTGCGAGATCTGCATCCCGGCGGCGCCGGGCAGTTTCGCCCAGGTCTCCGCGGCCAGGTCGCGCAGCACCTGGTCGGCGGGCGAACAGTGGGTCAGCAGGTACTCGCCGACGGCGGGATCGATGATGTCAGCCATACCGGACAGCTTTCCGCACACCCGGCACCGGCGTCAGCCCCAGATGAGGTAGGCCCAGCCCGCCACGAACAGGATCAGGATCAGCGCCAGCACCCAGGTGGGAACCTTGTGGTCGCCCTCCCGGCTCTGCTCGATCTCGCGGCGGATCTTCTCGCGGCGGCGGTCGAACCGGCTCATCCGGACGTCGTGCTCGGTGCGCTCCGGCGGTTCAGGGTGGTCAGGTGTCGTCATAGCGGGATCAGCCTACCGCCGCGCCGAGCGGATCAGTAATTGCTGTAGACCCTCCAGTAGAGCTCCTGCTCGGTGAGTTGGCGGTCGTAAATCACGAACTCGTCGACGGTGCCGGTCAGATACGGGTTCTGGGGTGCCGCGGGCCATGTACCGGCCGGCAGCAGCGGAGCGCCTCCCCATCTCCAGTAACCGGTTCCGGTGGCGGCCGCGGTGACCGTGGGCGGCGGGGTGTGCGTCACGATCGCAGGCGCCGGGTTGGCAGTGGCGGGGGTGACAGCGAGGATCAGGCCACGGGCACCGACGCTGCCCATGACGTGGAACCACGCGCCGGTGTCGATCGCGGCGGCGCTGGCCACGGTGACCGGCGTGCCGGCGGCCAGAACCCCGAATCGCACCTTTCCACCTGAGTCGACGTAGAGCATCCGATCGCTGGACGTGCCCGCCAGGGTCACCGGGTTCGCGGCGAATCCGGCGATGACACCGCTGTCGCCGGGTGCGACTCGGACCAGGCATTCGACGGTGAACGCGGCAGTGGCAGCGGCAGCCGAGTACTTGCTGTTGTAGCCGTTGCTGCTGCCGCCGAAGGCCATGGCGACACTGCCGGCGTGTCCAGTTTTGGTGCTGCCGTTCAGGCCGCCGGGAGGATCGGTGCCGATGCCGCCGAGCAGCAGTCTCACCGTGGCGTCGGCCAGGGCGAAATCCTGGTAGACCCGTAGATCGTCGATCTGTCCCTGCCAGGGGGCCACGGTGGCGCCGCCGGACAGCAGACGACCGGCCTGCACCGCGCCGGTGGCGGCCCAGCCCGCGAAGGCGATGGCCAGTGAGCCGCCGGAAGGTGCGAGCGCGCCGTTGACGTACAGGCGCATCTGAGTGTTCGCCTGAAAGGCGGCGGCGACGTGCATCCACTGATTCACCACCGGGGCCACGCCGCTGTAGACGACCGTCGACGCTCCCCCGCTGGTCTGCCACACCCTGAAGAAGAACCTGTCCGAGGCCTTCTCATAACCGACGACGAAGCGTGTTGCGGCAGCGACGGCGGTGGAGGCGTTCTGCGCGATGATCGTACGGTCGGCGCTGGCGTCGGTCAGTCGCACCCAGGCAGCGGCGGAGAAGCTGCCGCTGGTGGACAGCTGCGCGGCGGGGCCCTGCAGGTAGCCGGTGGCACTCGCGGTGCTCATCGTCAGCGCGTTGCCGTCACGGCCGGCCGACAGTGTCGCGCCGGCACCCATGGTGACGCCGGTCGACGAGTATCCCGAAACGGCCGGGCCCGCGTTCGCGGTGATGGCCGTCAGGTAGGAGGTCGCGGTGGACGAAGTGCTGTACCTGGGTGTGGTGCCGGCGGCCTCGTTGAAGGTGTATCGGCTGGTGGGGCGAACCTGCAGGTGCTGGATCTCGGCGGCACTGATTGCTCGCCGCCATGTCCGCGGTTCCCCGATCCGCAGCGTCTCCCCGCCGTAACCCGTCCAGTTTCCGTTGCGGTACCGGCCGAAGCCGATGTTCCGGTCGGTGGCAGCCGAGGCCGGGATGGCATGCGACACCGGGATTCCCTGCCGGGCGCCGTTGACGTACAGGGTCATGGCAGTCAGAGGCGTCGAAGGATTGAAGACTCCGGTCAGGTGTGTCCAGGTGTTCGCCACCGCCGGAGGCCCGAAAACGGTGTCCCACGTAGTGACAGTGGCCGAGGCGGGATCCCGGGCCATGGCGAATGTCCAGCACGGAGCTACCGGACAGTTGGCGGCATTGGCGTCGATGTGTAGTACGACATCGCTACGCGGGTGGCTGCTGTTGGTCACGTGGGCCATTCCGAGCCGCGTCGTGCCGGTCGGCAACGTGCCCACATAGACCCACATCGAGACGGTGAAGGCGCTGTTCGCGGCGAACGGCGCAAGCCGGGCGGAAACCGCGGCGGCTCCGGCCCCGCTGTGAAAGCAACAACTTGCCGTCGTCTCGCCCAGCAGCAGCCCACCGCCCGTCGGGCCGCCCACGTTCGTGATGGTCGACGGCGTCCCGGAAGGACCTCCCGTGTTCGTCGATCCGGACGCGTCCGCCCAGGACGTCGCGTTCGTGTCCTCGTCCAGGCGCCACCACAACGACGAGTCGTCGGTGGCGATGCTGTAAGTCCCGTCCAGGTTGTTCGTGGAGGAGTCCTCGGCCACCGTCCCCGCCGGGGTGTCCCCGGTTTCCTCGCCGCGGTGGTAGAACACCGGCCCACCGCTGTTGACCACTGCGGGAAGGCCGGGAAAGGAGGCGGCCGCCGAGATCGTGGCCGGCAGCGACGTCGATGCGCTCCACGTGGCGGAGGTCACCGGCAGCAGCGCCACGGCACCGAGCAGGGTCAGCACGGTCAGGCATGCGACGACACGCCGGCGCGGCCGCGCGTCGCGGCGCATCACCGCCGCCGATCGCGCCGATGAACTTCGCGGGCGCTCTGCGTTCGCGTCCCGGTCCTCCCGGAACGAGGCCGTCATCAGATCTGCGCCTCCCAGACCGCGGTGAAGGCGGCGCTCAGCCCGGCGGCCGTGTCGTCACTGGGCAGCAGCAACTCCAGCTGCCAGACTCGCGTGTCGCTCTGCGTCGCCGGCCAGGACCCGTCACCAGTCGTCCAGTCGGTGTGCGCGGTCAGGTAGTCGTTCAGCTTCAGCGTGCCGGCCGCGTTGTAGAGCACACCGGCTGCTACGAAGTCGGCGCAGTCGGTCCGCGTGCCGCTGCCGTGGCGGACCCGCGCGATCAACTTGGCGGCCAGGCCGCCGCTGACGCCGGTGAAGTACATCCGGACGGTCGCCGGGATCGAGCCGGTGTACTGCGTGATCACGCAGGTGATCGGGTTGCTGCCGGGGATCGCACCGGTGACGTCGAAAACCTTGCTGCCCGGCGCGGTCGCGCCGATCGACACGGTGCCGGCGGTGAAAGTGTTGCCGCTCGACGCGGTGGTGACCACATATGCGGCATCCACGAGCAGCAGCTGCAGCCCCGCCACCGCCGCCAGCACGAGGGCGTGAGGCCACTTTCCTCTCGCCATGTCATGCTGTTCGGCCGCTTCCGCGACAGGCTTAGCCGTGTGCCCGGGTGGCTCGGCCAGCCACCCGGGCCGGCCGGTCAGCCCACCTGCGCCTCCCAGGTGAACACGGCCGATGTGTTCTGGCCGGACGACGTGTTGGCCGTGCCGGACGGCAGTAGCCAGGAGATGCGATACCAGACGTTCGTGGTGGTCATGGCTGGGGTCCATTCGTTTCCGGAGGCGGCGTTGAAGTTGCCGGGGAACCCGCTGAGAACACCGCCGGCCTTGGTGCCGGCCGAGTTGTAGACGTCGGCTACGTAGGAGAAGGCGGTGCAGTTCGCATCGGTCGTGCCGTCACCGGTTCCCCTGTCCACCTTGATGATCAGGTCGTTCTGCAGGACCCCGCCCGGGGTGCCACCGGTTGCGGACACGTACATCCGGACCCGGGCCGCGCTACCGGTGTACTGCACGTTCACGCATTTGGTCTGGCCGGTGTAGCCGTTGTCCGGTGAGAACGGATAGGTGATGGCAGTGTCGGCGCTGTCCGGCCGGATGTTGGTGACGGTGAACTGCACGCCACCGGACATCGTGTTGGTGATGTTGGTGACCGAGCCCGAAGCCCACGAGTTGTTGGCACTGTCGGTGGTCACCGAGTAGGCCGCCTGTGACGACTGCCAGACCAGCAACGACCCGAGCAGGATGCTCAGCGGCACCGCGGCGCCGGTCAAACGGCGACGGCGACGGCGACCGTCGGCTGACTGCGTCATGTGCTCTCCCTCTCGAACCGGTGCCTTCAGTGAGCACATTCGGTCACTGGCACGGCGCGTTGAGGAATCGCCGGACTCAACACCTTCCCGCAACAGCCGATCGGACATTCAGGTGATAGTCCGAGGAGAGAGACTTGAACAGGGCGGAGACCGGCGCATGGGCGCGGATCGCGATGATCCTCGCTGCCCGGATCACGATCGGCACCGCCTGTGTGGCCGTACTCTGGTCTCTCGCCCCTGTCCCGTTCGGCTGGACGAGTGTGGTCGTGACGTCCGGCTCGATGGAACCACGTATCCGGACCGGCGACGTGGCGATCGCCAGTCCGGCCGACGGCGACGACATGCAACCGGGGCAACCGGTCCTGACGGACAACCCGGTCCGCCCCGGCACGCTGTTGCTGCACCGGGTGGTCCGCCGCAACCCCGACCGGTCTCTGGTCACCAAGGGCGACGCCAACCGGACCGAGGACTCGACTCCGGTGCCACCGGCCGCCGTCGTGGGGCGGCCCCGCCTCCTCGTCCGCTACATCGGCCTGCCGATGTACTGGCACGGCATCGGCGAGCATCGCAAGGTGGTCGTGACCGTCGTAGTGAGCGTGATGCTCACCATCGTCGCCGCCCGGCGCACCGATGATGAGGAGTTCCCCGGCGTGGCGCCGCCCGTCACCTCGTCGCGGACACGGGCGGGCGTCCACCGGTACCGGCGTAGACGGCCCGCGCACCGCCTTCGGTGACCACCTCGGACCTTTCTCGACACGACGGTCCGGCCGCGCCCCACGGCGCGAGCCGGACCGGTGAGGTGTCGACGCGAATCACATACTGGCGATCAGGCGCTCCACCCGCTCGTCGTAGGCGCGGAACGGGTCCTTGCACAGGACCGTGCGCTGCGCCTGGTCGTTGAGCTTCAGATGCACCCAGTCGACGGTGAAGTCGCGCCGCTTCTCCTGTGCGTGCTTGATGAACTCGCCGCGCAGCCGGGCCCGGGTGGTCTGCGGCGGCGTCTCCTTCGCCTCGAAGATCTGCAGGTCGTTGGCGATCCGGTCGACCTGCTTGCGCTTCTCCATCAGTGCGTAGAGGCCGCGGCCCCGGCGCACGTCGTGGTAAGCGAGGTCGAGCTGCGCAATCCTCGGGTGCGACATCGGGATCTCGTGCTTGGCCTGGTAGCGCTCGATCAGCTTGTACTTCGACACCCAGTCGATCTCGCGGGACACCGGGTCGAGGTCACCGCTCTCGATGGCGTTGAGCACCCGGCCCCACAGCTCCACGACCCGCTTGGCGACCGGGTCGCCACCGCGGCGCTCGACGAACTCGGTGGCCTTCGAGAGGTACTCCTGCTGGATCTCCAGCGCGGAGACCTCCTTGTTGTTCGCCAGGCGGATCTTGCGGCGCCCGGTGACGTCGTGGCTGACCTCGCGGATCGCCCGGATCGGGTTCTCCAGGGTCAGGTCGCGCATCACCACACCGGCCTCGATCATGCGGAGCACGATGTCGGCACTGCCCACCTTGAGCAGGGTGGTGACCTCGTTCATGTTCGAGTCGCCGACGATCACGTGCAGGCGGCGGTAACGCTCGGCGTCCGCATGCGGCTCGTCGCGGGTGTTGATGATCGGCCGGGACCGGGTCGTCGCGCTGGAGACGCCCTCCCAGATGTGCTCGGCCCGCTGGGACAGGCAGAACACCGCGCCCCGCGGCGTCTGCAGCACCTTGCCCGCACCGCAGATCAGCTGGCGCGTGACCAGGAACGGGATCAGGACGTCGGCGAGCCTGCCGAACTCGCCGTGGCGGCTCACGAGGTAGTTCTCGTGGCAGCCGTAGGAGTTGCCGGCCGAGTCGGTGTTGTTCTTGAAGAGGTAGATCTCCCCCGCGATGCCCTCGTCGTGCAGACGCTTCTCCGCGTCGACGAGCAGGCCTTCGAGGATTCGCTCACCGGCCCGGTCGTGGGCGACCAGATCGGTGACGGAGTCGCACTCGGGGGTCGCGTACTCAGGGTGGGAACCGACATCGAGGTAGAGGCGTGCGCCGTTGCGGAGGAACACATTGCTGCTGCGTCCCCAGGACACCACTCGGCGGAACAGGTAGCGGGCCACCTCGTCGGGCGACAGCCGCCGCTGCCCCCGATAGGTGCACGTGACTCCGTACTCGGTCTCGAGGCCGAAAATTCGCCGTTCCATGACAGAACACTACCGGCAGAAACCGGTTCAGCGGCACCCACAACCGACCCTTTCCATGATTGCGGGGCGTGGTAGTCGTAACCACGCCCCGCAATCGTGGACAGACTTACTCCTCGGTGTCCTGCGAGGCCGCCGACTCGGTCGGTTTGCCCTCGGCCGGCGCGGGCGGGGCCGCGTCGACCTCGCCCAGATCCGCGTCCGACACCGACTCGTGCCCGAGCAGGGTGGTGAGCGCCGCCCCGGTGAGCCGCCGGAACGCCCGGCCCGGCCGCCGCCGGTCGAGCACGGCCACCTCGAGCTGCTTGTCGGTGAGCTGGCGAGGCTGCCCGTTCTCCCCGCCGACGCTGCCGAGCGCCTCGGACGCCAGGGACAGTGCCACGGTCAGCTCGGCCGTCGCGTCGTGCCGGTCACGCAACACGTTCGCGATCGCCTCGGCCTGGCCGCCCATCGCCATGAAGCCGGGCTCGTCCATCACCGAGCCGTCGTAGGTGATCCGGTACAGCTCGTCGGCCTCCGGCGTGGCGCCGACCTGCGCCACGCAGATCTCCACCTCGTACGGCTTCTGCGTCTCCGAGAAGATCGCACCGAGCGTCTGGGTGTAGGTGTTGGCCAGCGCGCGGGCCGTCACGTCGCGCCGGTCGTAGCTGAGACCGACCATGTCGGCCATCCGCACGCCGCCGCGCCGCAGCGCCTCGAACTCGTTGTACCGCCCCACCGCGGCGAACGCGATCTTGTCGTATATCTCGCTGATCTTGCGCAGGGTGGTGATGTTCTCGGCGACCAGCAGGATGCCGCCCTCGTAGGTGAGCACCACGGCCGACCGGCCACGGGCGATGCCCTTGCGGGCGTACTCCGAGCGATCGCGCTGGACCTGCTCGGGTGATGCGTAGAACTGCATTGCCACAGGTGGCTACCTCTCTTCCTCGAAGTGCGGGTCAGCCGCCCGGGTTCTCGTGACGCCCCGCGACGACCCTCTCGGCCACCGTGGTGATCTCTTCGTCGCTGAGCCGGTGGGTGCCGGCCGCCGTGGCGGTCATCACCACCGGGTAGATCTTGCGGATCACGTCCGGCCCGCCGGTCGCGGTGTCGTCGTCGGCCGCGTCGTAGAGCGCCTCGACCGCCAGGGCGATGGCGTCCTCGGTGCTCACACCCGCCCGGTAGCGCTTCTTCAGCGCCGACTTCGCGAACAGCGAACCCGACCCGATCGCCTCGTAGCCGGTCTCCTCATAGAGGCCGCCGGCCACGTCGAAGCTCCAGATCCGGCCGGGTCCCACACCCGTGGCCGGCGCCAGGTCGAACCCGGCGAACAGCGGGACCACGGCCAGCCCCTGCATCGCCGCGCCGAGGTTGCCGCGCACCATCGCGGCGAGACGGTTGGCCTTACCGTCGAGCGAGAGCATGGCGCCCTCGATCTTCTCGTAGTGCTCGAGCTCGACCTGGAAGAGACGGATCAGCTCGATGCCGATGCCGGCCGTCCCGGCGATGCCGATCAGCGAGTAACCGTCGGCCGGGTGCACCTTCTTGATGTCCCGGCTGGCGATGAGGTTCCCCATGGTCGCCCGGCGGTCACCGGCCATCACCACGCCGTCGGCCGTCGCGATCGCGACGATCGTGGTGCCGTGCGGGGCGATGTCCGCGGACAGGCCCGGTGGAAGCGGCCGCCGGCCCGGCAGCAGCTCCGGTGCGGCCTGGCTCAGGAACTGCGTGAAGGAGGACGTCCCCGTGCTGGTGAAGAAATCCGGTAGACGCCCGGATGGATCAAAGCCCGTCGCCACGTGGTTCCTTTCGAGTACGTGCAGTTGAAGCACAATATCCCGCCAGAGCCTGCGGGTGCGATCAACACCATCGACATGTCTTGAGAAATGGCGGGCGCCGCCGAAACGGCGGCGCCCTGTCAGTCAGAAGCGGACAAAGCGGTCACTGACCGCCTTTTTGTACGTATCCCCTGACGAACTCTTCGGCGTTCTCCTCCAGGACGGAGTCGATCTCGTCCAGCAGGTCGTCGACGTCCTCGGTGATCTCCGCGTGCCGTTCCGCTACCTCGGGATTGGCCTCGACGGTGACGTCCTCGATCTCCTGGTCGCTGCGGCCCTTGCCACTCTGCGACTGACCACCTGTGTCTCGGGTTGCCATGGATGTCCCCCTTCAGAAGCCACCCGAAGTTCTGCAACATCGGGTTGGAAAAAACCTACCTCGCACCTGTGACGAAACAGCCCGCCGGAACGGGTGTTTTATTACCGGCTCGTGATCACCTCGAGCAGATCCTTGGCGGTGTCGCACTTGTCGAACAGCGCCCCGACATGCTTCTTCGTGCCCCGCTCGGGTTCCATCATCGGCACCCGGACCAGCGACTCCCGTCCCACGTCGAAGATCACCGAATCCCAGCTGGCGGCCACCACCTCGGACGCGTACTGCGCCAGGCAGCGGCCGCGGAAGTAAGCCCGGGTGTCCTCCGGCGGCTCGTACATCGCCCGCTGGGTGGCGTCCGGGTCGAGCAGGGTCTGCATCGAACCGCGGGCGACCAGGCGGTGGTAGAGGCCCTTCTCCGGCCGCACGTCGGAGTACTGGAGATCGACGAGCTGAAGTTTCGGCGAGGACCAGCCGAGGTTCTCCCGCTCCCGGTAACCCTCCAGCAGGCGCAGCTTGGCGACCCAGTCGAGGCTGTCGGACAGCACCATCGGGTCGCCACCCAGCTTCTCCAGGACGTCCTCCCACCGGTCGAGCACGTCGGCGGTCTGCTCGTCGATGTCGGTGCCGTAGCGGTCGTCGCAGAACTGGCGGGCCCGCTCGTAGTACGCCCACTGCAGGTCCAGGGCGGTGAGGCGGCGGCCGTCCCGCAGCCGCATCAGGTGCTTGAGCGAGGGGTCGTGACTGACCGCCTTGAGCTCGGAGACCGGGTCGGCGATGCCCAGCTCGCCGGTGAACACCTTCTCCTCGATCATGTTGAGCACCAGGGCCGTGGTGCCCACCTTGAGATAGGTGGAAATCTCCGACAGGTTCGCGTCGCCGATGATCACGTGCAGGCGGCGGTACTTGTCGGCGTCGGAGTGCGGCTCGTCGCGGGTGTTGATGATCGGCCGCTTGAGGGTCGTCTCCAACCCGACCTCGACCTCGAAGAAGTCGGCACGGGAGGAGATCTGGAAGCCGGCGCCGCTGCCGTCCTGCCCGATGCCGACCCGGCCGGCGCCGCAGAAGATCTGCCGGGTCACGAAGAACGGCGTGAGGTGGGCGACGATGTCGGCGAACGCGGTCTGGCGCCGCATCAGGTAGTTCTCGTGCGCGCCGTACGATGCGCCCTTGTTGTCGGTGTTGTTCTTGTAGAGCTGGATCCGGTGCGTGCCGGGGATGGTGGCGGCCCGGCGCGACGCCTCGGCCATCACCCGCTCGCCGGCCTTGTCCCACTTGACGATGTCGAGCGGGTTGGTGACCTCGGGAGTGCTGTACTCCGGGTGGGCGTGGTCGACGTAGAGGCGGGCTCCGTTGGTCAGTATCACGTTGGCCAGGCCGAGGTCCTCGTCGGCGAGGGCTTCGGCCGGGTCGTAGGCGGCACCGGAGTAGGTGAAGCCGCGGGCGTCGCGCAGTGGCGACTCCTCCTCGTAGTCCCAGCGGGCACGGCCTTTGCTGCTGAGCTCGGGGCGGGCGCCGTAGGCGTTGACCACCTGGGAGGACGTGACCATCGGATTGGCACCGGGCTGACCGGGGACCGAGATGCCGTACTCGACCTCGGTACCCATGATCCGTCGAACGCTCATGCGACCACCCTGTCCGCCACGAAGCTGCGCCTGCTCATGCATCGAGCCTAGACGCTCTGCCCGGCCTTTCCGAAACTCCGCGTGCCCGCGTCGGAACCTTCAGTCGCAGCCGGTGGCCGCAATGGCTGTTCGGGACCGAGAACGATCCCGGCCCGCCGTTGCAGGCGCCGGCCGAGCGCCTGGCCCGGCTGCTCGACGAACCGGTGGGCGAACCAGGACGCGAGCAGCGTGCCGGCGGCGAAGAGCAGCCCGAACAGGATCGGGCCGGCCGTCTCGGCCGGGACGGCCTGCCGGAGCAGGCCGAGCACGACCACGTGAAGCAGGTAGATCGAAAAGCTGACCGCGCCGAGCCAGGTGAGCGCGGCCGGCATGCGGCGCTCGCGCAGTGCGAAGCCCAGCACGAAGGTGATCGTGACCGCCGCCGTGACGCCGGCCCAACGGACGAGTTCTTCCGGCTGTCCGGTGTGCAGCCAGTTCGTGAGGACACAGCCGAGGAACACCACGGTGAGCGCCGCGAACGCCGGGCGCCGCCGGATCTCGCCGTGCTCCACGCGGTGGACGACCGTGCCGGCGAACATCACCCCCAGCATCAGCAGGGCCTGCCACGAGGCGGAGGCCACGATCCACCGGGTGGCGTGCCCGTTCACTGCGGGCAGCAGCACGAACCCGATTCCGGCCGCCCCGGCGGCCAGCACGAGCAGGCGCCGGCCGCTGAGGTAGGCGCACAGGCACGCGGCGACCACCAGCACGAGGACCGCGGCGAGCACTCGCCGCCGTCCGGGGGTGCCGCCCAGCAGCGCGTCCGGCAGCGCCGGGCCACCGAGAGCCGCGGCCAGAGTGAGCCCGGCCGCCCACCACGCGCTGAGGCGGTGCAGATTCCACGCGAAGAGTCCGGCGACGATCAGATAGAAGGTCATCTCGAAGGAGAGCGTCCAGAACGGTGTGATCATCCCGCTCACGCCCACGAAGTCCTGAAGCATCGTGACCTGGCCCAGCCCGCTGCCGACGGTCTCCTCACGCACACCCGGATGCGGCTCGCTGATCCCGGCCGCGACGAGGAGGACGACCACGGCGACGGTGAACAGATAGGCCGGGTAGATCCGGAACAGGCGGCCGACCCAGAACCGGCGCAACGACCCGTGCCGCTCCAGCGACATCGGGATCACATAGCCACTGACCAGGAAGAACAGCAGTACACCGTACTTCCCCAGGTCGAAGTGCTCATAGATCCGGAGGTGGTTGTCCCGGCCGATGACGTACGGGCTGAGGTGGAACAGCGCCACGACGACGGCCGCGAACCCGCGTAACGCGTCGAGCCACGCCATGCGCGGGGTGTTTGTCACGGGCGGGGACGATAACTGCCGTCCGGGGTGTTTCCTCCACCTGGAGGCCACGAGCCGGTTAACGGGCACTTACCGGTGTGCGGCGAGGTTCCGGCGGCCCGGCGGGGCTGTGCCGGGAGAAACGCCGCGCCAGAGCTTGCGCGGGTTGTTCGACCCAGCGATGACCGGCCCAGGCCACGGCGAGCGAGCCGGCAGCGAACGCCACAGCGGTCAGGACCGGGTCGTCGGTGAAGCGGCGGACCACGGCGAGCACCGGGATGTGCAGCAGATAGAGCGAGTAGCTGATCGCGCCGAGCCGGGTCAGCGCGACCGGGACGCCTCGCCGCCGCAATGCCCAGGCGAGCGCGAAGGTCGCCGCCACCGCCGCCGCGACGGACGGCTTGATCTGCACGGCCACCCCGATGGCGACCAGGAGCAGGACGACCGCCGCGGCGGGCCGCCGGATCTCCCCGTGCTGGGCCCGGTAGATCACCGTTCCGGCGAACATCACCGCGAGCATCTGCGCGGCCTGGGCCGACGACCGGCTGGTCACCTCATCGGTGGCATGACCGTTGAGAAGCGGCAGGGCGACGGCGCAGATCCCGGCGGCACCGGCGGCGAGGGCGAGGGGCCTGCGGCCGATGATGTACGCGCAGAGTCCGCCGGCCAGCAGCAGGAAGGCCACCACCGCGGTGATCCGGCGGCCGGCGGCCGTCGCGCCGAGCAGATCGTCCGGCGGGCCCACCGCGGCCACGACGGTCAGTCCCGCCGCCCACCAGGCACTGTCCCGGTGCCGCCGCCACGCGAAGAGGCCGGCCACGATCAGGTAGAACGCCATCTCGAACGAGAGCGTCCAGAACGGGCGCACCACGCCACGGGTGCCGAGCAGGTCCTGCAGCATGGTGGCGTGCCCGAGGATCGCGGTGGTGGTCTCGGTGGCGACCTGGCCGGGCATGCGCATCAGCCCGGCGGCGCCCAGGGTCAGTGCGACGGCGACCGCGAGCAGGTAGGCCGGATAGATCCGCAGCAGCCGGCCGACCCAGAAACGCCGCAGATCGCCGTGCCGTTCCAGCGACATCGGGATGACATAGCCGCTGACCAGGAAGAACAGCAGCACACCGTACTTGCCGAGGTCGATGACGCCGAAGATTCGCAGGTGCAGGGTGGTACCGAGGACGAGCGGGCTGACGTGAAACAACGCCACGATGATCGCGGCCCAGCCGCGGAGGGCATCGAGCCATGCCAGGCGGCCTTGGGTCATACGGGTTGAACGAGGGCGGGGCCGGAGGGAAACCCTCCGGCCCCGCACCGTAACGCGTCTTACAGGTACTGACCGGTGTTCGTCGCGGTCTCGATGGACCGGCCGGCCTCGGCGCCCTTGCCACCGGAGACGAGCGTACGGATGTAGACGATCCGCTCACCCTTCTTGCCGGAGATGCGGGCCCAGTCGTCCGGGTTGGTGGTGTTCGGCAGGTCCTCGTTCTCCCGGAACTCGTCGACGCAGCTGTCGAGCAGGTGCTGCAGCCGCAGTCCCTTCTTGCCGGAGGTGAGGAACTCCTTGATCGCCATCTTCTTGCCGCGGTCGACGATGTTCTGGATCATCGCGCCGGAGTTGAAGTCCTTGAAGTACAGGACCTCCTTGTCACCGTTGGCGTAGGTGACCTCCAGGAAGCGGTTCTCCTCCGTCTCGGTGTACATCCGCAGGACGACCGCCTCGATCATCGCGGCGACCGTGGCGTCCCGGTTGCCACCGTGCTCGGTCAGGTCGTCCGAGCTCAGCGGCAGGTCCGCCAGGATGTACTTGGCGAAGATGTCCTTCGCCGCCTCGGCGTCCGGGCGCTCGATCTTGATCTTCACGTCGAGTCGTCCGGGGCGCAGGATCGCCGGGTCGATCATGTCTTCCCGGTTGGAGGCGCCGATGACGATCACGTTCTCCAGGCCCTCGACACCGTCGATCTCGCTGAGCAGCTGGGGGACGATCGTGTTCTCCACGTCACTGGAGACACCCGAACCACGGGTCCGGAAGATCGAGTCCATCTCGTCGAAGAAGACGATCACCGGGGTGCCCTCGCCGGCCTTCTCACGGGCCCGCTGGAAGACCAGGCGGATGTGCCGCTCGGTCTCACCCACGTACTTGTTGAGCAGCTCCGGGCCCTTGATGTTGAGGAAGTAGCTGGTGTGCTTCTCCTCACCACGCCGCTCGGCGATCTTCTTGGCCAGCGAGTTGGCCACCGCCTTCGCGATCAGGGTCTTGCCACAGCCGGGCGGGCCGTAGAGCAGGATGCCCTTCGGCGGGCGCAGCTGGTGCTCCCGGAACAGGTCCGCGTGCAGGAACGGGAGCTCCACGGCGTCGCGGATCTGCTCGATCTGGGAGTGCAGGCCACCGATGTCGGTGTAGTCGACGTCGGGCACCTCCTCCAGGACGAGCTCCTCGACCTCGCTCTTCGGGATCCGCTCATAGGCGTACGCCGAGCGGGGCTCGATCATCAGCGAGTCACCGGCGCGCAGCTTGCTGACGTCGAGCGAGTCGGCGAGGAACACGATGCGCTCCTCGTCGGCGTGCGACATGACAAGCGCCCGGTCACGGGGGCCGCCGGACGGGTTGTCCAGGACCTCCTTGAGCGAGACCACCTCGCCGGTGCGCTCGAACCCGAACGCGTCGACGACGTTGAGAGCGTCGTTCAGCAGGACTTCCTGTCCCCGCTGGAGCTCGTCGGCGGCGAGCGACGGCGAGACCGCCACCCGCAGCTTGCGGCCGCCGGTGAACACGTCCACCGTGCCGTCCTCGTGTGCCGCCAGGAACACGCCGTAGCCGCTCGGCGGCTGGGCTAGCCGGTCAATCTCTTCCTTGAGAGTGACGATCTGGGCTCTGGCTTCCTTCAGGGTTGCCACGAGCCGCTCGTTGTTTTCCGTCACTCGGGAGAGCTGCGCCTGCGTTGCCGCGAGCCGTTCCTCGAGCTGCCGGACGTGCCGGGGGCTCTCGGTCAACTTTCTCCGGACCAGAGCTAGTTCCTCTTGCAGGAACGCGACCTGGCTCGAGAGATCGTTGGCCTCCTTCTCCCATCGTGCGGCGCGGGAGTTCTCATCGTCGCTACGTGCCACGTCCCACCTCCCCGGGGGGCTTGAACGTCTTGGCTCAACACTAGCCGTTCAGAAACTGTTTTTGACCCATGCAACACCCTCGTCACCGACTCTTGATCGATTGGTCCGACCGCGGCTGAGCCGGTCGGACAGAGTTCGGGTACCGTCGGCCCCGACGGGTTGCAGGAGGTAGATGTGGCGTCGGACACTGATGAGCTGCGGGTCTGGATCGATCAGGATCTCTGCACCGGCGACGGACTCTGTGTCCAGTACGCCCCGGAAGTGTTCGAACTCGACATCGACGGCCTCGCCTACGTGAAAAACGGCACCGGCGAGTTGCTCCAGGCACCGGGCGTCCGCGCGGACGTGCCGCGGCAGCTGCTGCTCGAGGTCATCGACTCGGCGAAGGAATGTCCCGGCGACTGCATCCACGTGGAGCGCTCGGCCGACGGCGTCGAGGTGGCCGGCCCGGACGCCTGACCCGGCCTCGGGCCTCTCCAAGGGCCGGACGGCCCACCCGGGGCTCTCAGAGGGTGGGCCGGCCGACCAGGGACGCGACCACCCGGGAGAACTCCTCCAGGCGGGCGATCTGGCCGGCACCGCCGTCGTCGAGTGTCTTGCCGAACCGCAACGCGTCGTGCCGGAGCGGCGCCCGGCCCTCATCCTCGCCCACACCGGGCGGCGGCACCGCATCATCCACCGAGCTGAGCAGCAGATACACGTCGATGCTGTCGACCCGGGCCTGACCGTTCGGGGTGCGGGTGAGCCGCCGCCGGCATCCCACCTCGGTGACCGTGGACAGCGGCACCACCCGCAACGACGACGTCATCGCACCGACCGGGCCGTCGCCGGGCGCCACGTCCTCGCCGTGCCAGAGCACGAGGCGGCTGCCGTCGCAGACGACGACCTCCTGCCACACCCCGTTCACCTCGTTGACGAAGCGCTCGAGTGTGAAACACAGCACTTGCGCTCCACGCAGCACCCCGAAGAGCGCTTCCAGAGCCACCTCGGGGTCACGCAGATAGGCACGCGCCGCCGAATCCAGGTCCGGGTAGGGCGACCAGTCCGGGAAGACGGCAGGCATCTCGTTGCTGCCGCCGAACGGCGGAGAGCTCATCGCGCCACTCCTGTCCTCCCGAGCCGGAAACCCTCAGGGAACCTACCCGACGCCAGCAACGGCGGTCACTCCCCCGCCGCCTCCGCGGGCGGCCGGGCCGCCGCCAGCCTCACGGACGGTCACCAAGCCACGGCTTCGGTCCCCCGCCGACCTTACGGAACGTTACGTCACCGCCGGCCTGACGGGCGGTCCGTCGCTCGCCGCCGCCCGACTCAAGGGCGGCCTCAGTCGCTCGCCGCCTCCACGGCCTGCGCGGCCAGTGCCGCCTGGGTCGCCTTGCGAATCGCGTACGCCTCGGCGCCCTTGCTCGGTTTACGCCGCCGGGGCGGCGCCGTGACACCGGGCGCGAGCTTGCGTGCCGACACCAGGAACGCGGTGTGCGCGATCATCCGGTGGTCCGGCCGGACCGCGAGACCGTCGGCGTGCCAGTCGCGCACCAGCGACTCCCACGCGCGCGGCTCGGTCCAGCCACCCCGCTCACGCAGCGCCTCGACCAGCTCGGACAGCTGCGGGGTGGTCGCCACGTAGCCGATGAACACGCCGCCCGGGATGAGCGCCTTCTCGACCATGTCGAGGGCCTCCCACGGGGTCAGCATGTCCAGGATGATCCGGTCGAAACCACTGATGTCGTTACCGGCCACGTCGCCGTGGTGCAGGTGCCAGGCCGGATGCGGGCCACCGAAGAACGCCTCCACGTTCTTGCGGGCGATCGCCGCGAAGTCGTCGCGCAGCTCGTAGCTGTGCACCTCACCCGAACTGCCGACGGCCCGCAGCAGCGAGCAGGTCAGCGCACCCGAGCCGGCACCCGCCTCGAGGACTTTCGCGCCCGGGAAGACGTCGCCCATCGCGACGATCTGGGCCGCGTCCTTCGGGTAGATCACCTGCGCGCCGCGCGGCATCGACAGCACGTAGTCCGACAGCAGCGGGCGCAGCGCCAGGTAGGCGGTGCCGCTGGTCGCGGTGATGACGCTGCCGTCCGGCAGACCGATCAGCTCGTCGTGCTGCAGAGCGCCGCGGTGGGTGTGGAACGCCTTCCCGGGTTCCAGCACGATCGTGTGCATCCGCCCCTTCGGGTCGGTGAGCTGAACGCGGTCGCCCGCCCGGAACGGCCCGCGGTGCGCGGGCACGTCGTCGACGACGGTGGCTGAGGTTGTGGTCACTGCTCTTCTCTCAGGAGATCGCTAATTACGGCTCGCACGCCGCGGTTCCAGGACGGCGGCCACGTCGGCGACCCGCAGGACGCCCACGACATCCTCGCCTGCGGTCACCAGGTACTGGGCGCCAGGGTGGGCCTGCAGCGCGCGAACCACCTGCTCACCGGTGAGTCCGGGTGGCAGCGTGGTCAGTGCGTCACGGGACCGGGCCACGCTCTCCACGCTCACCCAGGGCCGCCGGTCGACCGGAACCCGCTCGGCGGCGACCGGATCGACCAGTGCGGTGAGGCTACCCGCAGAGTCGGAGACCGCCAGCACCACGTCCGGTCTCGGGTCCTCGGCCCGGCGCCGCTGCGCCTCCCCCAGTGGTGTCCCGGCCGGCACCGCCAGCACCGGACGCACCAGCGTCCCCAGGTCGACGAGCGGGAACCGGCCGGTCATCCGGCCCAGCCGGATCGACTGCCCGGCACCCTGCCAGAGGGTCAGCACCACCAGCAGCACGAAGACAAGACCCAGCAGAGTGACCAGGCCCACCCGGTAGAGCACGATCGACACGGCCGCGGTCAGCAGCGCCAGCGCCCGGCCCGCCCAGCCGGCCACCACGGTCGCCCGGTTCCGGTCCTTCAGCACCGCCCACAGCAGCGCCCGCAACGCCCGGCCGCCGTCCAGCGGCAGGCCCGGAAGCACGTTGAAGAACGCCACCAGCACATTGCTCAGTGCCAGCTGGAAGGCGATCTCCCCGGCCACCGTCCGGTCCGGGAGCACCAGCGCGCCCGCCGTCGCCACCCCGCCGAGCAGCAGCGACACCGCCGGGCCGGCCAGCGAGACGAGGGCGTCCACCCGCGGGGCGGGTGCGTCCCGGTCCATCTCGGTCCAGCCGCTGAGAAGCTCCAGCGTGATCCGGCGCACGCCGATGCCGAAGCGGCGGGCGGTCAGCGCGTGGCCCAGCTCGTGCAACAGCACCGAACCGAGCAGGCAGACCACGAAACCGAGGCCCACCAGGTACGCCCACGGCTGCACGAGCCCCAGCTCGGCGCGGGCGTAGTTCCCGTACACCACCGTTACCAGCACCGCGAGCAGCACCATCGACGCGTTCGCGTGCACCGGGATGCCGGCCACGTGCCCGACCGGCCGCCCGATGCCCGGCGGCGGCCCCGCCTGCGGACCCGGCTGCCGATCCGGTGACGGCTCGCGCGGTCCCTGGCTCTGCTCCACGCGATCGATGCTACGGACACGCCCGCACCGGACCCACCCCGCGTTTTTCGTCGTACCCCTGGCCTAGCCTCTGTGACATGACGGCGCTCTCTCCCATGGCGGCCCAGCCGGTCTCCCCGCCCCCGCAGCCCGGCGAGACGCCGGTGGTGCCCCCCGCCCGGTCCCGCCGGCCGGAGACCCCGGCCGGGCCGTCGCTGTCGCCCTCCCGGGCGGCCGACTTCAAGACCTGCCCGCTGCTGTTCCGCTTCCGCACCGTCGACAAGCTGCCCGAGACGCCCTCGGCCGACCAGGTCCGGGGCACTCTTGTGCACGCCGTCCTGGAGCGCCTGTTCGACCTGCCCGCCGCCGACCGCACCCCGGAGGCTGCGTCCGCCCTGGTCGCCCCCGAGTGGGACAAGCTGGTCGCCCAGGAGCCCGAGCTCGCCTCCCTGTTCGCCACCGAGCCACCAGGCCGGGGCCGGCCTGCCCCCTCCGGCTCCGCCGGTCCCGCCGCCACCAGCCCGGCCGTGACCGCCTCCGCCTCTCGAGCGGCTGCTTCTGCACCAGCTGCTTCTGCCGGGGCTGCTTCTGCCGGGGCTGCTTCTGCCGGGGCTGCTTCTGCACCACCTGCTCCCCGCCCGGACGGCACCGGCTCCGGCACGGGGGCGGCCGGCGGTGACCCCGGCCCCACTGCGGCGCCGGTGCGTGACCCCGCGGCGGTCGAGGCCGAGATCGACGCGACCGGCCAGGCGGCGCTCATCGACATCCCGGGCGGGTCGGCGGAGGCGGCCCGGATCGCCGCTTTCCTGGCCGGTGCCCGTGACCTGCTGGCCGGCTACTTCGCCGTGGAGGACCCGCGCCGTCTGCAGCCGGCCGAGCGCGAGACCCTGATCTCCACGATGATCGGCGACGAGCTGTTGCTCCGCGGCTACATCGACCGCCTCGACGTCTCACCCGCGGGCGACCTGCGCGTCGTCGACTACAAGACCGGCGGCGCCCCACGGGAGGCCTTCGAGGGTCGGGCCCTGTTCCAGCTCAAGTTCTACGCCCTGGTCCTGTGGCGCGCCCGCGGGACTGTGCCGCGAGCGCTGCGGCTGCTCTACCTGAAGGACGCCGAAGCCCTCGACTACAGCCCCGACGCCGGCGAGCTGGAGCGTTTCGAGCGCACCCTGATCGCCCTGTCCCAGGCGATCGAGCGCGCCAAGCGCAGCCAGGACTTCCGCCCCAAACCGAGCCGCCTGTGCGGCTGGTGCAGCCACCAGAGCCTGTGCCCTGAGTTCGGGGGCACCCCGCCGCCCTACCCGGTCGCCGCGCCCCCCGCCGACGTCACCGGCGACCAGGAACCCGACCGTGTCGGCACCCTGCTCCGGGACGACCCTCTTGGCTGACCCGGCCGATCCGCTGACGCCGCCGGCCGCTCACGGCACTGCCGCCGGACTGTTGAGACACGGCCTGATGGGCGACAACTTGGTGAACGCCGGCATGGCGGGCGACGGACTGGTGGACGACGGACTGGCGGGCGCTGGCTTGGTGAGCGCCGGCTCGGTGGACGACGGACTGGTGGACGACGGACTTGCGGGCGCTGGCTTGGTGAGCGACGGCCTGATGGGCGGCGGTTCCGGCGGGTGGGTGGCCGGGCCGTGACCGGACCGCTGCGTGTGCTCGTCGCCGACGCCGCTCCCCTGCACCGGGCCGGCCTGCGGACGGTTCTCACCGCTTCGGACGCACCCCGCGACGGCGATCCCGATGCGGCAGGCGGGCACGGACCCGTCACGCAGCGGGAGATCGTCGTGGCCGGGGAGGCCGGTGACGGGACCGAGGCGGTCGACCTCGCCCGGCGCCTGCTGCCGGATGTGCTGATCTCGGACGTCGCACTGCCCCGGCTCGGCGGTCTGGGCGTGGCCCGGGCGGTCACGGAGGCGCGGCTCGCGGTGCCGGTGCTGCTGCTGACCGACCGGGACAGCGACGACGAGGTGGTCGCCGCGATCGCCGCCGGCGCCGCGGGTTACCTGTGCAAGGACACCCCGCGCGAGGAGCTGGTCGCCGCCGTACGGGCCGTCGCCGCCGGTGGCGCGGTCATCACCCCACCGGTGCTGGCCCGGATCCTCAACCGGATCGCCGCGGCGCTGCCCGCCGAGCAACCAGGCATCGCGGCCGCCCGGCTGGCCCCGCTGACCGGCCGGGAACGCGAGGTCCTGGTGCACGTCGCCCGCGGGCGCAGCAACAGTGAGATCGCCGGGCTCCTCGGTGTCAGCGAGACCACCGTGAAGACGCACGTCGGCCACGTGCTGGCCAAGCTGCGCCTGCGCGACCGGACCCAGGCCGTCGCCCTGGCATACGAGACGGGTCTGGTCCGGCCGGGCTCCTGACCCGGCGCCCAGCACGGCACACGAAGCGGGAGGACAACACCACCAACAAGCCGGCCGGCGTGGAGGGCCCGTCAGACCAGCAGGCCGGCCAGGTAGGCGATGTCGACGCCCGCCAGGGTGGACCGCAGGTGCACCCCGTCGACCGGCGCCAGCTCCAGCTCGGCCGGCACCGCCAGCACCACCGCGCCGGCGGCGGACGCGCTGGCCACCCCGCTGGGTGAGTCCTCGACCGCCACGCATGACCCGATCGGGACGCCGAGCATTGCGGCGGCGGTCCGGTAGGGCTCGGGGTCCGGTTTCGGCCGCTGTACCTCGTCACCGCAGACGACGACGTCGAAGTTCTCCGGGCCGAGGGTCTTGAGGGCCACGTCGACCAGCCGCCGGCCGGTGGACGTGACGAGCGCGGTCGGTATGCCGGCCGCCCGTACGGCGAGCAGCAGTTCCATGGCGCCGGGCCGCCACACCAGGCCGCCGGCGAACAGTTCCTCGACCCGGCTGCTCAGCCAGGCCACGTCCGGTGCCTCGGGCCGGTCGGGCTGTCCCAGGTCGTCGCGGAAGATCTGCATGCTGCGGGCCATGCTGGTGCCGACCATGGCCAGTCGGGCGGTGTCGGAGAGGACGCCGCCGGCGTGTACGGCGAGTTCGGCCAGGGCGATGCCCCAGATCCGCTCGCTGTCGACCAGCGTCCCGTCCATGTCGAAGAGCACGGCGGCAGGATTCACCGCACCATTCTCCGGTCGTCATGGCCGGGCGCCGATCGATTGTGATGGTGGCCTCAGAGCCCGCAACGTTCGAGCGACTCCTCGTATCCGTCGGCGAAGGACTGGAATCGCTGGCCGGGTGATCCGTGTGCGCCGGGGGCGAACCACGGCTGGTCGGGGTCGTCGCCGACGGCTTCCAGTCCGTCGGCGAGTTCCTTGGTGTCGTCGGATTCCATGCTGAGGGTCTTGTCGCGGACCTTGTCGCCGATGAACGCCCCGGCCATGCAGTCGGCCTGGAGTTCCTGTTCGATGGTGAACTCCTTGCGGATGCCGAGCCGGGCCTGAATGGCGTGCGCGTACTCGTGACCGAGCAGGTAGTACACAAACGCGTCGCCGAGCTGCCGGAACGCGGCGAACGCCCAGTTGACGTCGTAGGCGATGAAGTCTCCGGCCGAGCAGTAGACGGCGTTGTTACGCGGCAGTGGTTGCCCGGCGCAGTCGAGTTCGCCGTCGCGCTCGTACGTGAGGATCTCTCGCACCGGCTGGAAGCCTGAGCCGAGCCGCTGGCTCCAGTAGAGCTCCGCGACGTGTTGCGCCACCCGCATGTCCTGCTCGAACTCCTCGGGTGTGTCGGTGCCCTCGGGACCGAGGTCGCCGGTGCCGGTGGCGCCGGGTGTGGCGGCGGGCCGGCTGCCGGGCGGTTGTTCCGGCACAGGCATGCAGCCGGCGGTCAGCACGACCGCGGTGAGAGCGACGAGAAGGGCCCGGAGCTGTGCCGGTCGAGCGCGCATGCGGTCCTCCAGGACGGGAGTTTCCACGGTAATCCGGATCGACCAAGATCGACCGGCTCAGGGAGTCCCCTGAGAGTCCCCTGGGTGCCACCCCCAGGGAAATCTCCGCGTCGGTGTACGCCGGGGGACGGACGCCGCCGGGCCCGCACGCCGGAACACTGAGCCGGACGGAAATCGACACCACAGGGGGAGACACGGTGGCAGCGACGAATGCCGGCGGGCCGGTAGCGGCGCGTGCGGGGGAGATCTGGAAGGTGTACGGCTCGGGCGAGGCCCAGGTCGTGGCGCTGCGAGGGGTCAGCGCCGAGTTCGGCAGGGGCCGGTTCACGGCCATCATGGGCCCGTCCGGCAGCGGCAAGTCGACGCTCATGCACTGCCTGGCGGGCCTGGACACGGTCGACAAGGGCACGGTCCACATCGGCGGCACCGAGATCAGCACGCTCGGCGACAAGGCTCTGACCCGCCTGCGGCGTGACCGGGTCGGTTTCATCTTCCAGCAGTTCAACCTGCTGCCGACGCTGAGCGCGGCGGAGAACATCACGCTGCCGCTGGACATCGCCGGCCGCAAGGCCGACCCCCAGTGGTGGGACACGGTGATCGCCACGGTCGGGCTCTCCGACCGTCTGGGGCACCGGCCGAGTCAGCTCTCCGGCGGCCAGCAGCAGCGGGTGGCGTGCGCACGGGCCCTGATGGGCCGCCCGGACGTGATCTTCGCGGACGAGCCGACCGGCAATCTGGACTCCCGGTCCGGCGGTGAGGTGCTGGCGTTCCTGCGTTCCAGCGTGCGCGAGCACGGGCAGACCATCGTGATGGTCACCCACGACCCGGTGGCGGCGAGCTACGCCGACCGGGTGGTCTTCCTGGCCGACGGTTCGATCGTCGACGAGCTGGCGGACCCGACCGCGGAGACCGTGCTGGACACCATGAAGCGGCTGGACGCGCCGAGCGACCCGGTGATGCTCTGATGTTCCGCGCCACTCTCAAGAGCCTGCTCGCCCGGAAACTGCGGCTGGTCCTCTCCGGTCTCGCGGTGATCCTCGGCGTGATGTTCGTGTCCGGCGCGCTGGTGCTGACCGACACGCTGAACCGTTCGTTCGATTCGATCTTCGCCTCCGCCTACGCGGCGACCGACGTCTCGGTCGCTGCAAAGCCCAAGGTCGACGTCTCGGAGAGGGAGGGAGAGGACGTCGCGGCGCCCTTCCCGGCGTCCGTCGTGGAGACGATCAAGACCCAGCCGGGCGTACGGTCGGCGACCGGCCGCGTCGACGCGGACGGTGCGCGGGTGATCGCCACCGACGGCAAGGTGCTCACCTCGTTCGGCCCGCCCCGGATCGGCTCCAACTGGACCGGCGCCGACGCGACGATGGAGATGCGTGCCGGCCGCGGACCGGAGGCGGCCGGCGAGATCGCCATGAACGCCACCACCGCCGAACTCGCCGGGTACCGGGTCGGTGACCGGGTCCCGGTTCTGACCCAGCAGCCGAAACGGGAGTTCACCCTGGTCGGTGTCTGGGGCTACACCGGTGGCCGGGACAGCATCAGCGGTCTGCAGGAGGTCGCGTTCACCACCCCGGTCGCGCAGGAGCTGATGCTCGGCGAGAAGGACGTGTTCACCTCGGTGACCGTCGCGGCCGCCGACGGGGTCACTCCGGAGCAGCTGCGTGACCGGCTCGCCCCGGTGCTCGGTTCCGGGTACGACGTCAAGACCGGCGACCAGCTCGCCGCCCAGAACTCCGCGGATCTCAAGGAGGGTATGGGCTTCTTCAACCAGATCCTGCTGGGCTTCGCCGGTATCGCGCTGTTCGTCGGCATCTTCCTGATCCTCAACACGTTCTCGATCGTGGTGGCGCAACGGACCCGCGAACTGGCGCTGCTGCGGGCGATCGGCGCCAGCCGCCGCCAGGTGATCAATTCGGTGCTGGTGGAGGCCGTCGTGGTCGGCGTGATCGCCTCGGTCCTCGGCCTGGCCGCCGGAGTCGGTGCGGGCGCCGGGCTGGGCGCGCTGTTCAGCAGCATGGGTGGTGGCATGGACCTGGCTCCGCTGGGCGTGCCGCTGTCCGCGGTGATCAGTTCGTTCGCGGTGGGGATTCTGGTGACCGTGGTAGCCGCGGTGCTGCCCGCGCTGCGCGCCTCCCGGATCGCCCCGGTCGCCGCCATGCAGGACGTCGCCACCCCGGACCGCCCGCTCACGAAGATCACCGTCGCCGGTGCCGTGGTCGCCTCGGCCGGTGCGGCGGCCCTCGGCACCGGCCTGTTCGCCGACGCCGGTGACGCCACCCTCTACCTGATCCTCGGCGGGGTGCTGGTCACCTTCATCGGGATCGCGCTGCTCACCCCGCTGATCAGCCGGCCGGTCGTGTCGCTGCTGGGCCGGCTGTTCTCGTGGTCGGTGCCGGGCCGGCTGGGCCGGCTCAACTCGGGCCGCAACCCGCGCCGCACGGCGATCACGGCGGCCGCCCTGATGGTCGGCATCGCCCTGGTCACCGGGGTCACCGTGGTCATGGATTCGGCCAAGAGCAGCCTGAAGGCGGAGGCGGCGCGGATCCTCAAGGCCCAGATCATGATCAGTGGCGATCAGGGCGGGCCGCGGCCGCCGACGTACGATCCGGCCGTGCTCGATCGCGCCGCGCAGATCCCCGGCGTGCGGGCGGCGGCCGGCCTCTGGAACGACCTGGTGGCGATCGGCGAGGACCGCACCTATGTGGCCGCCACCCGGGACCTGTCGGTGATGGCCGAGGCCTACGGGACGACGGCACCGAGACTGACGGCGGACCAGATCGCGGTCAGCGCTCCGGAGGCGGCCGAGCGCGGCTGGCAGACCGGGACCACGGTCACGGTCCAGACGGCGCGGGGCGACCCGCACACGTACACCGTCGCCGTGGTCTTCCCGGAGAACGCGCTGCCCGGCAGCATCATCATGCCGGCCGAGGCGATCAAGGGCTTCGGCATCAGCCAGCCGGTCCTGGGCTTCATCCGCCTCGACGACGGCATCACCGTGTCCTCGGTGCTGCCGCAGGTCAAGGCGCTGGTGGCGGACAGTCCGGAGGTTTCCGCGCTGGACCAGCAGACCTTCGTCGACGACCAAGCCGCCGTCTTCGACCAGTTGATCATGATGATCCAGATCCTGCTGGGCCTGGCCATCCTGATCGCGGTGCTCGGCGTGATCAACACGCTGGCGCTGTCCGTCCTGGAACGCACCCGGGAACTGGGCCTGCTCCGCGCCGTCGGCCTGGGCCGCGCCCAGACCATGCGCATGATCACCGTCGAGGCGGTCGTCATCGCGGTCTTCGGCGCGCTGCTCGGCGTCGCGGTCGGGGCGGGGATGGGCAGCGCGGTCGCCCGGGCTCTGAAGGACGACGGCATCACCCAGATCGTCCTGCCCTGGGACCGGATGGCCACCTACCTGGTGCTGGCCGCGCTCGTCGGTGTGATCGCCGCCGTCGTGCCGTCGATCAGGGCCGCCCGTCTCAACGTCCTGAACGCCATCGCGCACGACTGACCGCCCACGCGGACGCGGACGGCCCCGGCTCCGGCCGGGGCCGTCGGTGTCCCGCCGGTCAGGCCAGGATCTTGTCGAGCTTGGTGAAGCTGGACCCCCAGCCCTCGCGGGCGCCGTCCGCCATCACCTCGGGGAACGGGCTCTGCGTCACCACCAGGCGGGTGCGGCCGCCGTCCTCCTCGTAGAACTCGATGCGTAGCCGCAGCTTGTCGGCGCCGAAGTCCGGGATGTGGCTGACGTCCTCCTCACCGACAAGCAGCTCGTTCTCGACGACCTCGAGGAAGGTGGCGTTCACCGGCGACGACATCGACGGGTCGTCGTCATTGACCATGGTGAAGACCTGCTTGCCACCGGGGCGGGCATCGATGTCGATCGTGTCGCGGGGAACCGACCAGCCGACCGGGCCGAACCACGCGGCCAGCTGGTCGGGGTCGATGAAGGCTTGGTACACCAGGTGACGCGGGGCGTCGAAGATGCGGGTGATGACGAGGTCGGTCACTGGTCGTCCTCCTGAATACGTCGGAGATGGGCGTCGAGGCGGTCGAGGTTGTCGTCCCAGAAGCGCCGGTAGCGCTCCATCCACGCGGTCGCCTCCCGCAGCGGTGCGGGCTCCAGACGACTGGAACGCCACTGCGCGGAACGGCTGCGGGAGATCAGTCCCGCGTTCTCCAGCACTTTGAGGTGCCGGGAGATCGCCGGCAGGCTGATGTCGAACGGCTCGGCGAGCTCGTTCACGGTGGCCTCGCCGTCGGCGAGACGGGCCAGGATGGCGCGGCGTGTGGGGTCGGCCAGCGCCGAGAAGATCACGCTCAGGCGATCCGCCACTGTCGTACGCCCTCGTCTTTATTTAACGCCCCGGTTAATTAACGGATAGGTTAAGAACCTAACCACGCCGGCGGCGCCTGTCAAACCTTGCTGGGGATACGCCGGTGCAGCTCGGCGAGAAGGACCTCGGGTCCGGGGGACATCAGGCCCACATCGATGATGTACGCGAACTCCCCGCCCCGCCGGCGCACACGAGGCGCGCCGCCCCGACCGGGCAGCTCACTCGCGTAGTCCTCGGCGATCGGGGTGATCACCAGCTCGGTGAACGGGCCACGGCCGTGCAGTGCCACGGCGGCGATGCCCGACCAGGGCAGATGGATCGGGCGGCGGCCGGTGGCGGCGAAGTCCAGTCCGTGCACCGAGGTGTGCAGCCAGCCGAGGCGACGCCAGACGAGCAGCATCAGAGCGGCGGCCGCCACCGCCGGGACGATCAGGGTGAGCTCGGCGAGGACCACGATGTCGCCGGCCCGGGGCCGGTGCCCGGCGGCAGCCCGGACCAGCAGGGTGATCAGGAGCATCGGCAGCCAGGCGGCGGCCAGGACCCACAACGCGGTCACGTAGAACATGCCGCGCGCCTGGAAGAAGCTGACGGTGTCGTCGGTGGGCCCGAGCACCTGATCCACATGGTCGGCCATATGCTGCATTATGCCCGGATATAAACGACTTGGTGTGTGGTATCGACAGTGAGCATGATCGATGACCCCAGGGGCCCGGCGCGGCCGTCGGGTACGTTCCCGCGCCCGCACGTAGGCTGTGTGCCATGACTGAGTTCGACGGCCTTCCGCTGCTCCGCTCCCCCGTGGCCATCGCCGCCTTCGAGGGGTGGAACGATGCTGCGGACGCTTCGACCGCGGCCGTGGAACACCTCGAGCAGGTCTGGGAGGCCCGGGAGGTCACCAGCATCGACCCCGAGGACTTCTACGACTTCCAGGTCAGCCGGCCCACCATCACCATGGCCGAGGGCGAGACCCGCAAGATCGAGTGGCCGACCACCCGGTTCACCGTGGCCAGTCCGCCCGGCGCCGACCGTGACGTGGTCCTGATCCGCGGCATCGAGCCGAGCATGCGGTGGCGCACCTTCTGCGAGTCGGTGCTGGAGATCTGTCACAGCCTGGAGGTCTCCCGGATCGTGCTTTTGGGCGCCCTGCTGGCCGATGTGCCGTACACCCGGCCCCTCCCGATCAGCGGCACCGCCAGCGACCGTGACACGGCCGAGAAGTACAAGGTCGTGCCGACCCGCTACGACGGCCCGACCGGCATCGTCGGCGTGCTGCAGGAGGCGGCCGGCCGCGCTGAACTGGACGCACTGTCGTTCTGGGTGCACGTCCCGCACTACGCCAACAACCCGCCCTGCCCGAAGGCCACCCTGTCGCTGCTCAGCCGGATCGAGGACGTCCTCGACCTGCCGGTCCCCATGGCCGACCTGGCCGAACAGGCCGACGAGTGGGAGAAGCGGGTCCGGGCCGCCGCCGAGCAGGACGCCGAACTCGGCGAGTACGTCCGGGAGCTCGAGGAGAGGGTCGGGGACGCCGGCATCCAGCCGCTGACCGGCGACGAGATCGCCAGCGAGTTCGAGAAGTACCTGCGCCGCCGCGGCGGCTCCGCGGGCCCGACCGCCGGCTCCTGGTGAAACGAAACGGGCGTCCCAGCGGGACGCCCGTTCTTCGTTTGGCCGGCTTCAGGAGGACTTCCCGATAGCTATGACCTGGTGCTGGAATCCAGCCCACTGCTCATATGTGAAGACCAGAGCGGGCTGACTGGGATTTTTACCATCACGGAGCCGGACGGTGCCATCGACCTGCGCCACCTCAACACAGGCTCCGTTCGAGCAATAACTACTACGCTGCCACACCGTTGTGGTTGGTTTCATCTCGAACCTCTCATGCGGGAATCAGGACTCCATGCCCTGATCTTGGCTCAGATCTCTGGCAATCCTCGCCCGAAGGTCGTAAACCCGGGCAAGGATGAGCGCCCGGCTGGCTTCGACGCTGAGCGCTCGCTTCCAGAACCGCTCGAAAGCGTCACGGTGATACTCGACCTGCGCCGGGTCCTCGATGACCTCATCGCGCATGTACTCCTCCCGGTACAGCACCGCGTCGGAAGGATCATCGCTGAGGTCCAGCGCCATGAAGTAGCCGAAGGTCCCCATCATCATGCCGTCGTCCATCGGCAACACCCGGATGTGCACGTTCGGCCACCGGGACGTGGCGGCGAGTTCCTCGAACTGCTCAACCGCCGCAGCCGGGCCCCCGACCGTGCGCCACAGCGCGGACTCGTCCAGCAACAGACAGAAATGCGGTGGATTCTCGCGCTTGAGCACCTGCTCCCGACGGGCCAGACGTACGTCACGGCGCACCCGCCGCCGCTCCTCGCTCAGGCTCTGGCCGAACCAGGCGAGAATCGCCTCCGCAACGGCCGGCGTCTGCAGATATGCGGGGATCAACGTCGAGTGGTACTCCCGGATGGTCGTCGCCGCCCGCTCGAACTGCAGTAGCTGCACCAGACCCGGAGGAAGATGGTCCCGATACTCCTGGGAGATCCAGTAACGCTCGCGCCGGGCGGTCCGGGCGTCGGCGCTCAGCCGCGCGATGTGCTCGGCGTCGGTGACCTGGTAGACGTCGAGCACCGCGCGGAGGTCGGTGGGCGAGATAGTGACCTCACCCAACTCGATGCGCTGCACCTTCGAGAGCGACCACCCAAGCTGCTTGGCCACCTCGATCTGGCTCAGCCCGGTGCCTTCGCGGGCCGCGCGCAACGCCAATCGCACGCGCCGTCTAGCAACAGCGGGCAACTCGTCGCGCGCAGCCGACATCCATCCCCTAACCAATCATTGAGCGCTAAAGTCGCTAATCGCCCGTGACTGCTATGTTGCAGACTGCATCATCGCAAGCCTGCCGAAGAATACCGTAGGGTTCCCACTGTCGGGTCAGGACTCCCCGTACTCCAGGGAACGAACCAGGCCACGGCAGAACTCGGAGAACTCGCGCTCGTCACGGGATGCGAAGATCTCGATGACGTCGCCCCGGTAGCCGGCTCGCAGCTGCCACCAGCGGCCCGATCGGGGCCGTAGGCAGAGCACGGCACCGATGCCGAGCGCCGCCGACACCACGATGGTCAGCAGGAGCGATGCGGGACCCACCACGGGAACCGCCATGACCGCCGCGACCAGGGCCGACACCCCAGCCACGTACCTTCCCGCATCGTCCGGCGCGGGGTCGAACCGGACGATGTGGAGCTCGCTCATCTCGGCCACCACGTAGAGTCTCCGGTGCTCCTTCGACACCTCGACGACCTGGTGCGTGATGATGGCTCTCGGACCTCGGTAGAAGACCGGCAACTCTCACCCCTCCCCTCGGCTTGCACGACGGAGGAGGGGTGCACGAAGATAGCGGTTGACAAGGCTCTCCTCCCCCATGAGCGAGAGGCCTCGGCGGCGACCAGCGGCTACTGGTCGCCGCCTCTTCAATTGATCCCCATCGCCCTTAACGTGGATTCAGTATGGGGCTAATCACACGCATCCGCCAGATGCCTGACAGCCTTGTAGCTGATAGACGAATTCACTCACGGGTTTTCACGCGTGTCGTGCCGCTGAGCACGCATCCCGTACCGCATCCTAGGAACCTAGCTGGAAGGAGACGGGCATGAACATCAATCCGGGAGCCGCCGAGTTCCCGCACCGGCAGATCGCATCCCAGCTGCGGGAACGCATCCGGCGCGGGGACTGGCAGCCGGGCGAGAGGCTGCCGTCCATCCCCGCCATGGCGGAGATGTTCGGCGTCGCTAAGCAGACCGTGCAGCGCACCGTCGACCAGCTGCGGGTCGAGGGCATCCTGATCACCAAACCCGGTTCCGGTACGTACGTGCGCGGCACCCGCCGGCGCCTGAACCGGCTGTCCCGCGGCCGGTACGGCGCGCACCGCGGCTACCACGCCGACCTGGCCGCCCGGTACCGGCAGCAGCTGACCGGCGTCGGCCGGGAAGCGGCACCGCCCGAGGTCGCCGACGCCTTCGGGGTGCGTGACGGCACGGAGATGCTGGTCCGGCGACATGTCGTACGCACCGACGACGCCACCGTCGAGCTCGGCGCCTCCTGGTTCCGGGTCACCGACGCCACCGGCACCTCACTGGAACGCATGGAGGCGTTCGGCCGGCCCCTCTACCAGGAGGCCGAGGAGGTGCTGGGCCGCCGCTACACCTCGGCGACCGACACGATCAGCGCCCGGCAGCCGAGCCGTGAGGAGGCCGAGATCCTGCAGATCCGGCCGGACACCCCGGTGCTCCACCTGCTACATGTCGCCTTCGACGAGACCCGCAAGCCGATCGAGGTGGCGCAGGCGACCTGGCCCGGACCGATGACCACGCTGACCGAGGAGTACCGGATCCCGGCACCCGCCCCGGATCCCGACCCGGACCCGGGGCTGACGCTGGCCTGAAGCTTCCCGCTAACCCCGCGGCAGGCCCGCGAGCGTGGCGACGAACCGGTCCGGTTGCTCCGCCATCGGCCGGTGACCCGCCTCCGGGAAGGTGACCAGCCGCTTGTCCGGCGACCGCAGTGCCTCATACCAGGACGCGAACTCCACGGCCAGGCCGCGCATCTCCCGGCCGCCCTGCACGAAGTAGGCCGGGATCGTCAGGTCCGGCACGTCCCGGTGCAGGTCGACGTCCTGCATGCGGGGGTAGAGAGCGTCCCAGGTGTCCAGCATCGTGGTCATGAAGTGGGCGTTCTGCAGGAAGGTGTGCTCCGGGACGCCCAGGTCGACCGGTGGCTCCGGCAGTCCGTACGCCTGGGTGCCGTACAGCTGGAAGGTCTCGTAGTCGTAGGCGTCCGGCCACGGTGGTGGCCCCTGCCGCGTCAGCTGCGACACCACGTCGTCGCGGCCGCCGGCCCGCGCCCAGGCCATCACATCGGCGTAGAACAGCTGGTCGGAGGCCCGCAGATCGACGGCCTGCCCGGTGCCGACGTAGGCGCGGTACAGCTCAGGGCGGCGGTGGGCGGCCAGAACCGCCGGGATCGAGCCGCCGGAGTGCCCGAGCAGAAAGATCCGATCCTGCCCGAAACGTGCCCGCAGGTGATCGGTGACGGCGAGGATGTCGGCGACCTCGGTGTCCACGGTGACCGCCGCGTCGCGCCCGAGACCGCCGGCCGACGCTCCCCCGCCGCGCCGGTCCAGGGTCGCCACCACGAAATGTCGCTCCAGGCCGGATACCCGGCGGCGCATCGTCCCGGTCTCCGAGCCGCCCGGCGGGCCCGGCACATAGAGCAGCACCGGCAGCCCCGCCGACCCGCCACGGATCATTACGCCCAGGTCGCCGACCCGGGCCAGTTCGGCGACACCGCCCGCAATCGCCGGCGTCCGGGCCGGAATCGCCACCGCGACGGCGACGGCGACGGTCACGGCGGTGGCGAGACCCGCGGCGACCCGGCCGGCGACCCGCCGGAACCGGGTGCGGGCCGGGCGGCGGTGGCCGTAGGCGGCGCCGGCCATCATGGGCAACAGGGCCAGCAGGCCGTGCAGGCCACGGCCGGTGACCAGGACGAGGATGCCGAGCAGCGTCGGTTGCGGCAGGTCCACGGAAGGGCCGGACACACTCAGCCTGGTCAGTTCGAGCGCTACGGCGTACCCGATCGGGGTTGTCAGGATCGCCCACCGGGACCGCGTCAACCGGCCGGCCAGAACGCCGACGCCGGCGCTGATCACGATGGACGCGAGCGCCTCCACCCCGGTGAGCGGTCCGCGTGGGGTCCAGAGACCGGCCGTCACGCCCCAGGCGGCCGCGAGCAGGAAAGCGCCGATGAATGAGGTCATGCCCGGCAGCATCCGTGGCCGGCCGGTTCGTCCACAGCGGCCGATGGAACCGATCAGGAACATACTTTGGTAGGTCCCGGAAGCCTTCGGTCAGAACCTAGGGTTGCGGCATGTTCTTCGCGCTTCTGGTGCCCGACCCCGGTTCCGGCCGGAACACGGCCCGGAACCGGGCCGCTGACACCGTCGCCATTGTCCTCGCCCTGTTCTACGGCACGGTGATGATGCTGCTCGGCGACGCCACCCGGGCGGGCGCGGCACTGCCGTGGCAGGCCGATCTGGCACTGGGCCTGCTGTGCGCCGCGGCCCTGACCGTCCGGCGCCGGCACCCACTGGCGGTCGCTGTCGCGGTGCTGCCGTTCGGCGCGGTCTCGGTGGCCTCGACCGGTCCGATCATCGTGGCGCTGTTCACCGTGGCGATCCGCCGGCGGCCACCGCTGCTGCTGGTGCTCGGCCTGATCAACGTCGGCACCGGTGTCCTCTACTTCCTGCTGCACGACCGGCCCGGCTACGGGATCTGGATGGACCTGCTGGTGCGCTCGGTGGTCACCGCCGCAGCCATGGGCTGGGGGCTCTTCGTGCAGGCGTACCGCCGCCTGACGACCTCGCTGCGTGAGCACGCGGCCAGGCTGGAGGCCGAACAGCATCTCCGCGAGGAACAGGCCAGGCTCACCGAGCGGGCCCGCATCGCCCGCGAGACGCACGACGTCCTGGCCCACCGGATGTCCCTGATCAGCCTGCATGCGGGCGCCCTCGAGGTGCGAGCCGGCGTCTCACCGGAGGAGTTGTCGATCGCCGCCGGGGCAATCCGCGGCAGCGCCCACGAGGCCCTGGAGGAACTACGCTCGGTGATCGGTGTACCGAGCGGGCGGCCCGAGCCGCCGCAGCCCGGACTCGCCGACATGTCCGGCCTGATCAGCAGCGCACGGGAGGCCGGCATGACGGTCGACTACGACAACGGCGTGCCCTCCGACGGCCTGCCGGCACAGCTCGGTCGCACGGCGTACCGGATCGTCCAGGAAGGACTGACCAACGCCCGCAGACACGGATCAGCGCCGGCCGCCGCGGTGGTCCTGGCCGGCGGCGCCGGCCGGGCATTGCGCATCACCGTCGTCAATCCCTTCTCCGGTACGGGCTCCGCAGGCGGCCCCCACAGCGGCGGCCGGGGCCTGCTCGGCATCGGCGAACGGGTGGCCCAGGCCGGTGGCCGCGTCACCCACCGCGCCGAGCGGGGCGAGTTCCGCCTCGAGGCCGAGCTGCCGTGGCCGTCCTGACCCCGGCCCGCCAGGCCCGCATCACGGTTCCGGCCGGCCCGAACCGGGGTGGACCGGGGCCGGACGACGGCGGGGCTCACCAGACTGCCGGTGACGTGCCGCCGGCCCCGGAAAGCCGGAGGCGATGGAGATGACGGTGACCGGCGAACGGCCGATCCGGCTGGCGATCGTTGATGACGATCCGCTGGTCAGGGCAGGCTTGAGGATTTTGGTGGGCGGCTCACCGGACATCGAGGTGGTCGCCGAGGCCGGCGACGGGGCGGAAGCGGTGACCGCAGCCGACGCGCATTGGCCGGACATCATCCTGATGGACATCCGCATGCCGCGCGTCGACGGTCTCGTCGCCACCCGCCGGATCCGCAGCCGGGAGGGCGCGCCGCAGGTGATCGTGCTGACCACGTTCGACGCCGACGAGTACGTCCTGGAAGCACTGCGCGGCGGCGCCAGCGGCTTCCTCCTCAAGGACACTCCGCCCCGGGAGATCCTGGCGGCGGTACGTTCGGTCGCGTCCGGCGCGGCGACCCTCTCCCCCACCGTGATCCGGCGGCTGATCGACCATGTGGCCGACCCGGAGGCGGGCACCCGGCGGGCCCGCGCCCGCGACCGCCTGGCCGACCTCACCGACCGGGAACGCGAGGTCGCGGTACTCGTCGGTCACGGACATTCGAACGCCGAGATCGCCGGTGGACTCGGGATGAGCCTCCCGACCGCCAAAGGCCACGTGTCGCGTCTGCTGAGCAAACTCGATCTGAACAATCGCGTGCAAATAGCCCTGCTGGTTCACGACGCCGAACTGCTCTGAGCCCGCGCGCCAATAAAGAAGAGACCGCCCACTACCAGGGGAAATAGCCACGCGTTGTGGTTTCGCCCGGTGCGAACCGGGTAAGCGGGCGGATTCCGCAAACGCTTCGGGTTCGCCTGCGCACCCAGGTCACCTCCATTACGTCGGCGAACTTCGCTTGTCGCAATCTTTGTCGATGTGCCGGCCGCACTCTCCGGCGGGCGAGAAGAATCGAGCCGGTGCCACACGGGCGGGCCCGCCAGAGGAATCCGGATCACGCTATGAGGACGACCTGCCGGACCCTCGGCGGACGACCTGACAGGACCGGTCGACACGCGCGACACGACGGCTGTGCACGTCCCGCCGGGTGCGCCGCCGTTGGTCCGGCAACACCGGCCGGGTTCGGCAAGGAGGATTTCCGCACCAGGGCGGCACGCCATGCCCACCACGCACGCGCCACATGTCGACCACGCACGGGCCATGACCACCGGCGAACACCATGACCACCGGCGAATGCCATGTCCACCAGGGCGAATACCGGAGCGCCATGCGAACAGGACGGCAGAGCTTGACGTGCGGTGCAGCGAAAAGATCGGTACAAGGCCGACCCGGTGCGCACGTATCCGGGCGGCACAACGGCAGACAAACATGAAGGTGGTCCGCCGGGACGGCGCAGTTTCTCCGCCACCGTGGACGAGCCGCCGCAATAGAGGTGTCCGGCTAAGCTGGAGGAAGATGTCCGGCCTGGCTGGAGACGAAAGCCTGCGAGTGAGGACATGCCGGCAAGGCGCGCGGCGCAGCAGATCGGCACGGCGAGAAAGCGGCGCGCCGCAGGTGGGACATGCGCTGCAGGTCCAGCGTGGGCACGGCCGGTCGGCATGGCAGGTCCTGCGCAGCACACTCGTCTGCGTAGCAAGTCCTGCTCAGCCCGCCATTGCGACACGGCGGGAAGCTGTGGGTCCAGGTTGAGCATGGCGGGAGCGGCCCAGCGCGGCGGGCCAAGCCCGGCCGGGCGGGCCCGGCGCGACGCGGCCGGTCCGGCGGAGTTTGTTTCGGCACGCGGCGCAGCAAGTCGGCGCGGCGCAGCGACTCGGTATGACGCCGCAGGGCGGCACAGCGCGGCGCGGCAGGTCAGCCCGGCACCTGCGGCGCGGCAGGTCAGCGCGGAAAGTGCGGCGCGGCAGGAGCGGGGCGGTGGGTTGTTCCTGCGGAAGGCGGCAGGTCGGCGCGGCGAGTCCTGCGCAGGAAGGCGATTTCGGCGCGGCCGGAAACGGCGCAGCAAGGTGACGCGGCGGAAACGGCGAGGCCGTCGGGGCGGATCCGGTGATGAACGGACGTTCCGGCATGACAAGTGGTGGTCCGGTGAACGAGGGGAGTCGCCGGGAACAAAAGATCCCCGGCAACAGGCTGCTGGACCTGCCGGACGGGGACGTGTCGGTGGGATGGCCGGACGGGGGTGTCTCGGTCAGATCGGAGGCTGGTGTGGAAGGGGGACATACACGGTGGCCCGGACTGGAAACGACTGAGGCCCGGGGCGCCGGAAGGCGCCTCGGGCATCAGTCGTTCATGGTCAGACCGTTTTCAGGCCCGCCCGTACGACTCGTCTCAGAAGATGCCGATCGGGCTGTCGATCAGGCCGACGTTGACGAGACCGTTCTGGTTGACGGCCTTGTACGAGTTGACCTCGTAGTTGCCGCCACCGTAGCCGCCGCCGTAGCCACCGCCGTAGCCGTAGCCACCGACCGGGACGACCGCGACCGGAGACGCGTAGCCGTAGCCGTAGTCGTTGCCGTAGCCGTAGTAGTTGCCAACGACGTAGTCCTTCTTGCACTTGCCGTCGGCGGCCTGGGCGGGGGCCGCCATCGCGAGCGTGGCGCCGGTGGCCAGGAAGAGACCGCCGAGGTACAGAGCCGTGCGACGCATGTTTTTTCCTTTCAAGCGGTTGGTTGCTTGGGGAAAATTCTGGACGACGCAACACCGTTTCGCGCGCATTTGCCCGAATAAAACGCCATCTTTCATCATTTCGTGGTTTAGCAACCGAAATCCGAGTAAACCGGCTAAGGTCTCGCGGGGCGTTGCACCGCAAAAGCAGAATCCCCCACCCCTAATAGCGGGTGGGGGATCTTCAAATGCTCTTACAAACGCACTCCTAGCAGGGCATTTACCGTACGGACCATCAGTTCGGGTGCCTCGGAGTCGTCACCCGCACCGGACAGGACCGCCTCGACCCATGCGTCCACCACCGCAAGGGCGCCCGGCGTGTCGAGGTCGTTGGTGAACGCCTCGCGGACCGCGCCGAGCAGACCGGCGCCGGACGGGCCCGAGGCGGCGGTGGCGGCCTCACGCCAGCGCGCCAGCCGCTGCTGACCGGCTTTCAGCACGTCATCGGTCCAGTCGCGGTCGGTGCGGTAGTGCCCGGACAGCAGGCCGAGCCGCACCGCCATCGGGTCCACGCCGTCGCCACGCAGCCGCGACACGAAGACCAGGTTGCCGCGGGACTTGGACATCTTCTCGCCGTCCAGGCCGATCATCCCGGCGTGCACGTAGTGGGCGGCGAACGGTTCGGCGCCGGTCAGGACCTCGGCGTGCGCGGCCGAACACTCGTGATGCGGGTAGAGCAGGTCGCTGCCGCCGCCCTGCACGCTGATCGTGTCGCCGAGCAGGTTGAGCGCGATGGTGGCGCACTCGATGTGCCAGCCGGGGCGCCCGGGGCCCAGGTCGCCGCCGTCCCACACCGGCTCGCCGTCGCGGGCGCCGCGCCACAGCAGCGGGTCGAGCGGGTCGCGTTTGCCCGCGCGGTCCGGGTCACCGCCGCGCTCGGCCGACAGGACGAGCATCTCCTGACGGGACAGATGTGACTCGTAGCCGAAACGCGGTGCCGACTCCAGGGAGAAGTACACGTCGCCGGTGCCGTCCTCGAGCTGGTAGGCGGCGCCCTTCGCGACCAGGTCGTGCACGTGGGTGACGATCGACGGGATGGACTCCACCGCGCCGACGTAGTGGGCCGGCGGGATGATCCGCAACGCCTCCATGTCCTCCCGGAACAGGGCCGTCTCGCGCATCGCCAGGACGATCCAGTCCTCGCCGTCCCGCTGGGCGCGCTCCAGCAGCGGGTCGTCGATGTCGGTCACGTTCTGTACGTACCGGACGTCGAGGCCCTGATCGCGCCACACCCGGTTCACCAGGTCGAAAGTGATCATCGTGGCGGCATGACCGAGGTGGGTGGCGTCGTACGGCGTGATGCCGCATACATACAGCGAGGCACTGCCGTTCGGCGTGCTGGGCTGCACCGACGCACGCGCCGTGTCGTAGAGCCGCAGCGGGCCACGCCCCGGCGTGTCCGGCAGGGTGGGAACGTCGTGACCGGTCCAAGCATCCATGTTCGGAGCCTAACCAGCACCCCGACCACTGACCCCGGTGCGTGAGGTAAACCTCAAGGTTCCGGCTCGCCGCCTCAGAACTGCGGGGCGCGGGGAGAAGAAGGGCGGCTTTCCAGGTGCGGGGCGCGAGCGCGGGCGGGCGCAGCGCGGGTGCGGGGTGTCAGATCGGCGGCCAGGGAATGGCCGGCCAGTCCTGCGGGGGCTGTGGGAAGCGTGCGGCGCGCAGGAGGCGTTTGACCCGGAGGCCGACGTGCTGCACCTCGGAGAGGGTCAGGTGTTCCTCGAGGGCGGCGCCCAGACGGCCGGTCAGCTGCTCGCTCAGGTGACTGAGGACCTCGCACGCCTCGCCGGGCAGTGGCCTGCCGGTCCAGCCCCAGAGGACCGTGCGCAGTTTGTTCTCCACGTGGAAGCTGACCCCGTGGTCGACGCCGTGCACGCCGCCGCCGGCCGGGTACAGCACGTGACCGCCCTTGCGGTCGGCGTTGTTGATGACCGCGTCGAAGACGGCCAGGCGGGCCAGCCGCGGGTCGTCGGCGTGCGCCAGCGCGTAGGCGTCGCCGTCGTCGTCGCGGGCCGCGGCCACCGGGAACCAGCCGTCGGGGACGTCGTAGGCCGGGACGAAACCGATCAGCGCGTCGGTTTCGTCCGGCTCGTCGATCCAGAGTTGCAGTGCGCCCGGGCCGAGCGGCCCGTCGCGCAGGATGGTCGGCGGCACCAGGTCCCAGCCGGTGGCCCGGGACACCAGGTACGCGGAGACCTCCCGGCCGGCCAGGGTGCCGTCGGGGAAGTCCCACAGCGGACGCTCGCCCCGCACCGGTTTGTAGACGCAGCGGCGGGTCAGCCCGTCCAGCGTGATCTCGGCACGGAGAGTGGTGTTGGAGGCGGCGGCGAGGCGACCCTCGATCTCGATGCGGCCGCGTTCGAGCAGCGCGAGAGCGTCGGCTTCAGCCAGCACGGAGGTGGGCTCCGCCGTCACCGGTGGTAACCGTTGTGCCGGGGGCAGAGGTGGCCGGCCGGGTCGAGCGGCTGGCCGCAGAGCGGGCACGGCGGGCGGCCGGCGGCCACCACACGACGGGCCCGGTCGATGAACGCGCGGGTCGCCTCGGGGGTCAGCCGGACGCGCAGACGATCGAGGTCGTCGTCGGGCTCGTCGTCCTCGTCGTCGTCGGGCTCGTCCTCGTCGTCGTCCTCCTCGAGGGGATCGCCGATCAGATCGGGCTCCGGCTCACCGGCCTCGATCGCCTCGATCACGACGGTGCTGGTGTCGACGTCGAAGGCCAGACCCAGGGTCCCGACGCGGAACTCCTCGTCGACCGGGGAGTCGAGTGGCTCGTTGTCGTGCACCGCCAGGAGCGGCTCCTCCGGCATCGAGACACCGAACCGCTTGCTTGCCTCGAGCAGGAGCTCCTCGAGTTTCTCGGCGAGCAGCGACACCTGGACCTTCTCCAGCGCGACGCTGATCACCCGGCCACCACCGCGGGCCTGGAGGTAGAAAGTGCGGTCACCCGGCTCGCCCACCGTTCCGGCGACGAACCGCTCCGGCGGCTCGAAGGCATGCACTTGGTGGGTCATGCCGACAACCCTAGCCATCCAAGCGGACAACCGCGCGGGCCAAGGGACCGGGTTCGCCGAGGGCGCAAAGGGGTACACGCTGCGGCGATGCGGCAGACACGGAGCGTCGTCAGACGCCGGCTCCGGCGCCGCCGCCCACCGCCGCGTCACTGTCCGCGGCCTTCTCCCGGCCGTCCGATTTCGGTGGTACGAGCGACCCCAGTTCACCGGTCTCGTTCACGCGCACCAGGAACGGCCGGCCCGGCGTGTACCGGATCACGGTGATCGATGCAGGGTCGGCCACGATCCGCTGGAACTGGTCCAGGTGCAGACCGAGCGCGTCCGCGACGATGGCCTTGATCACATCCCCGTGGCTGCAGGCGACCCAGATCGCCTCCGGGCCGTGCTCGGCGGTCACCTTCTCGTCCCAGCGGCGTACCGCGGCGACCGCGCGGGCTGACATCGCGGCCATCGCCTCGCCGTTCGGGAAGACCACGGCACTGGGATGGTGCTGGACGACCGGCCAGAGCGGTTCCTTGGCCAGTTCCTTGAGCGGACGGCCCTCCCAGTCGCCGTAGCCGCATTCGATCAGACCGTCCTCCAGCGCCGGTTCGGCGTCGGGCAGGGCGATCTCCAGCGTCTGCCGGCAACGGATGAGCGGGCTGCTGACCACCGCGGCCAGCGGGAGTTCCCGCAGGCGCGCACCGGCCCGGCCGGCCTGCGCGCGACCGGTGTCGTCGAGTTCGACCGGCTGCCGTCCGGCCAGGCCGCCGGACGCGTTCGCCGTGGTCCGGCCGTGCCGGAGCAACAATACGGTGGCCACTAGTTCGCCACGCCGGACTCTTCGAACGCCTCGGCCACGATCCGCAGCGTGTCGAGGCCGCTCTGCAGATCGCCGACGTACGGGCTGATCGACAGCGTGCCGACACCGGCCGTTGCGTACTCCCGGATGCGCCGGACCACCTGCTGACGCGTACCGATGATGGAGGTCCGCTCGATGAAGTCGCGAGGCACCGCTGCGGCCGCCTCGCGTGGCTGCCGGCTCAGGTAGAGGTCCTGCACGACCCTCGCCTCGTCGGCGTAGCCCATCCGGACGGCCAGGCCGTTGTAGAAGTTCTGTTCACGGCTGCCCATGCCGCCCACGTAGAGCGCGGCGTACGGCCGGATCACGTCGGCACACGCGTCGAGGTCGTCACCGATCACCACCGGCACCGAGGCCACCACGTCGAACCCGGTCAGGTCCTTGCCCGCCTTCGCGCGGCCGGCCCCGATGTGAGCCAGCTGGTCACCGGCCGCGTCCGGGGCCAAGAAGACGGCCAGCCAGCCGTCGGCGATCTCACCGGCGAGTTCCAGGTTCTTCGGGCCGACGGCCGCCAGGTAGATCGGGATGTCCGAGCGCAACGGGTGGAAGCCCAGCTTGAGGGCCTTGCCGGCGCCGCCGGGCAGCGGCAGCTCGTAGTGCCGGCCCTGGTACGACACCGGCTGCCGGGCCAGGGCCAGCCGCACCACGTCGACGTACTCACGCGTACGGCCGAGGGGTTTGGCGAACCGCACACCGTGCCAGCCCTCGGAGACCTGGGGCCCGGAGACGCCGAGGCCCAGCCGGAACCGGCCGCCGGACAGAGTGTCGAGAGTGGCGGCGGTCATCGCCGTCATCGCCGGCGTCCGCGCCGGGATCTGCATGACCGCGGCGCCCAGGTCGATCCGCTCGGTCTGCCCGGCCATCCAGCCGAGCATGCTGACCGTGTCCGAGCC
Source organism: Actinoplanes sp. NPDC023801 (assembly GCF_040639655.1). Taxonomy (NCBI): domain Bacteria; kingdom Bacillati; phylum Actinomycetota; class Actinomycetes; order Micromonosporales; family Micromonosporaceae; genus Actinoplanes; species Actinoplanes sp. NPDC023801. The sequence goes on from NZ_JBFAAI010000017.1 coordinate 150,037, forward strand.
GTACGCCTCGGCCGTCCACAGCACGGAGTAGCCGAGGCGGTCCGCCTCGCGGGCCATCGCCAGGTGGTCGGCGGGTGTGCTCCACGCCGTCTGATAGCCGAGACTGAGTCCGAGCCGCACGAGCATGCCTCCCGCAGATCATGGGTGTCAGCGGCAAGCCTACTGATCCGTGCCGGCCGGGTTTCGGTCCGGTAACCGACCCACCCGGCTGAGGCCTGAGCATTTCGCTGAGCAGGGAGTCTGAATAAGGTTCACTCATGCATCAGCGACCGCTCGGCCGAAGCGGGCTAGCGGTTTCGCGGCTCGCGCTCGGCACCATGTCCTGGGGACGGGACACCGACCCCGACGACGCGGCGGATCAGCTGAAGATCTTCCTCGAGGCGGGCGGGACACTGATCGACACCGCCGACGTGTACGGCGACGGTGACGCCGAGTCGGTGATCGGTTCCCTGCTGGACCACCTGATCCCGCGCGACGAGATCATCATCGGCACCAAGTCCGGTCTCACCCCGCACCGTTACCGTCCACGCGACGGCTCCCGCGGCAACCTGCTGCGCTCGCTCGACGCGTCGCTGCGGCGGCTCGGCACCGACTACGTCGACCTGTGGCAGGTGCACGGCTACGACGCGCAGACCCCGTTCGAGGAGACGCTGGCCGCCCTCGACCAGGCGGTGTCCAGCGGCCGGGTCCGTTACATCGGGGTGTCGAACTTCTCCGCCTGGCAGACCGCACGGGCCGCCACCTGGCAGGCCGCCTACCCGGGACGGGCCCCGATCGTCGCCGCGCAGATGGAGTACTCGCTGCTGGAACGTGGCATCGAGCGGGAGATCCTGCCGGCCGCCGCGGCCCTCGGCTTCGGGGTGCTGGCCTGGTCGCCGCTGGGCCGCGGGGTGCTGACCGGCAAATACCGCAACGGCCGGCCGCTGGACTCGCGGGCCGCGTCCGAGCACATGGCGCCGTTCGTGCAGACCTATCTGGAGCCGCGCAGCTCCAGCATCGTCGAGGCGGTGGTGACCGCCGCCGCCGGCCTCGGGGTGTCGCCGCTCGAGGTGGCGCTGGCCTGGATCCGCGACCGGCCCGGTATCTCCTCGGTGATCCTCGGCGCCCGCACCTCCGGGCAGTTGCAGGGCTCGCTGCGCAGTGAGGAGCTCACCCTGCCCGCCGAGATCGCGTTCGCGCTCGACGACGTGTCGGCGATCGAGGTGGGCTACCCGGAACGCGAAGGCGTCGGCCACCCCAACACCTACTTCGGTTGAGCGGCGTGCTGCGGGCCGTCTTTCTCCTGCTGGGTGGGGTGCTGCTTCTGCCGTACGCCCTCGGGGCCGGAGTTTTCACGCAGTTGATCGTGGAGGAGACCGGAAGCCGCGCCGGTGTCCTGGCCATCGCCGTGGTCGCGGTGGTGATCGCGACGGTGCCGCCGTTCCTCGGTGGTACCCGGGAGCTGGAGATCGCTGCGGCGCGCGCACTGCTCGGCGTCGACCTGCCCGGACACGACCGGTCGCGGCCGCCCGCGCTGGAGACCCGGCTGCGGTCCGCCCTCTGGTTCGCCCTGCATCTGGCCAGCGGCGGGCTCGTCGGCGTGGCGCTGCTGATCGCGGTCCCGCTGGCGCTGCTCGCGTTCACCGAACGGCTCGGGCTGACCGCGGGCGCGCTCGGCCCGCTCACACCGGCCGGGCGCTGGTGGTGGACGCTCGCCGGGGTGGGGCTGCTGCTCGTGACGGTCGCCGGAACCGCCGGGCTCGGCCGGCTGGCCGCCACCATGGCCCCGGTGCTGCTCGGCCCGTCACAGGCCGAGCGTCTCGCCGAACTGCACGCCCGCGAGCTGCGGCTCGCCGAACGCAACCGGCTCGCTCGCGAGCTGCACGACTCGGTCGGGCACGCGCTGACCGCGATGACCCTGCAGGCCGGGGCGGCGCGGGCGGTGTTCGGGGCCGACCCGGATTTCGCCCGGAGCGCGCTGGCCGCGATCGAGGAGACCGGCCGGTCCGCGGCCGAGGAACTGGACGCCGTGCTGGGCATCCTTCGCGACGACGTGGCCGACCGGTCGCCCGCGCCGACCCTCGCCGACCTCGACCGCCTGCTGACCGCGCAGGTGACGGCCGAGATCGGGGCGGTGGACGTGTCGCCGGTGGTGTCCCGTGAGGCGTTCCGCATCATCCAGGAGTCGCTGACCAACGCGGCCCGGCACGGCGACGGGCCGGTGACCCTGCGGGTCCGGCAGGAGGAGGAACTGGTGATCGAAGTGGTCAACCGGCGGGGTGGCGGACCGGCGCGAGAGGGCGGCGGGCACGGCATCGAGGGCATGCGCGAGCGGGCCCGGCTGCTCGGCGGCCGGGTCGGCGCCGGACCCGACGGCAACCTCTGGCGGATGACCGCCCGGCTCCCGGCGGGACCGCGGTGATCAGCGTTCTGATCGCCGACGACGACGTCCTGGTCCGGGCCGGGCTGCGGGCCATCCTGACGGCCGAGGCGGACCTGACCGTGGCCGGCGAGGCCGGCGACGGCTCCGAGGTGCTGCCCGCCGCGCTGCGCCTGCGCCCGGACGTGGTGCTGATGGACGTGCGGATGCCCCGGATGGACGGCATCCAGGCGACCCGGCTGCTGCTCGACCGGTTCGACGACCCGCCGAAGGTGCTCGTGGTGACGACCTTCGCCAACGACGAGTACGTCTACCAGGCGCTGCAGGCCGGTGCCGCCGGGTTCCTGCTCAAGCGGGCACGTCCGGAACAGATCACCGAGGCGGTACGGGTCGTCGCGCGGGGCGACTCGCTGCTGTTCCCGGCCGCGGTGCGACGGCTCGCCGCCGCCTACGGGCCACCCGACGGCCCGGTCGGCTCCCAGCTGACCGCACGGGAGGCCGAGGTGCTCACCCTGATGGCCGAGGGCCTGTCGAACGCGGAGATCGCCGTCCGGCTGATCCTCGGCGTGGAGACGGTGAAGAGCCACGTCGGCAGCGTCCTGGCCAAACTGGGGGTCCGCGACCGGACGCAGGCGGTCGTCGTCGCGTACCGCTCGGGCTTCGTCCCTCTCTAGGGGGAGACGGTCCCCTCCCGGCGGGGATCCGCCGGGATCCCGCGGCGACGAGTGTCGACGACATGAGCGACACGAGAACGCGACTGGCGGCCGGATGGGCCGCCGCCTACGGAACCCTCGCCCTGTTCTGGACGGTCACCGGCCACGGCTACCCGTTCGGCGGCAACGACCCGGCGCCCGACACCAGCGCCCTGCGCGGCCTCGGCCCGGACGTCGGCGCCCCGCTGTTCGCAGCGGTGCTGCTGACCGCGGCCGTCGCCCTGCTGGCCACTGCCGGAGGCACGTCCCGCGGCCCGCTGCGGTACGCGCTGTCCGGCTACCTCTGGCTGACCGCCGGCGCACTGCTGCTCCTGGTCCCGGACGTGCGCCTGCTGGCGTTCGCCGGCTACCTGCCGATGCTGATCGCCGGCCTGCCGTTCGGCTGGCCGCCGGTCGACTACGGCGACGTCCTCACCTGGACGCTCGGGAACCAGGCGCTCGCCCTGACCGGCGGGGTGCTGATCGTCCGCGCGGTGCTGACCTGGCAGCGGCGCGCAGCCGGTGCCTGCGAGGACTGCGGCCGCCGCGACGACGGCGAGGCGGGCTGGACCTCACCGCGGGCCGCCGCCCGGTGGGGCCGGATCGCGGTGTGGATCGCCGCCGCCTGCCCCGCTGTGTACGCCGTGTCCCGCCTCGCCTGGGCGGCCGGCATCCCGCTGGGCATCGACGCCGGGGAGCTGAGTGCGATGCGTGCCGGCGGCGCTGCCGTCGCACCCGCCGGGCTGGGCGCGTTCGCGCTGGCCGGGGCGATTCTGACGCTCGGGCTCACGCAGCGCTGGGGTGAGCGTTTCCCGCGCTGGATGGTCGGGCTCGCCGGGAAGCCGGTCCCGATCCGGCTGGCCACCGTACCGGCGACGATCGTGGCCCTGCTGGTCGCCTCGGCCTCGGTCTGGGTGGTGACCGGCGAGCACAGTGTCAGCATGTTCGACGGAGCCGTCGTGCCCGTACTGCTGTGGCCGCTGTGGAGTGTGGCCCTCGGCGCCGCGACGTACGCCTACCACCTGCGGCGCAGGCCTCCATGCACGCGTTGCGAAGGACACGGCAACGACGACGTTCCGGGTCTTTTCACCGGGTCCGGAACGGGCGCATATTAGATCGCATGGACTACGAATACGCGCCGCTGCGGTTGCCTTCGAACGTCGATCGCCTGACCGCGGCGGCGCAGCTCGCCATTCAGGCCGAGTTCTCCGGCTGGGAGCTGGCCAGGGTTCAGCTCTTCGCCGACGGCTCCCGGAAAGTGATGCTCCGCCGCCGTCGCCAGCCCAGCCCGCAGCCCGGCCTCAGTTACTGAGCGGCAACGCGGAAGCGGCAGGCAACCGCCATCGCAGCGGTAACCGTGCCCCGCCCATAGCGCCCCTGACGTCGAGGGCTCCAGAAACGGCAAGCGAAGCGTCGCCGCAGCCGTAACCGTGCCCCCCGGGCATCGCGCCCGCTGACGTCGAGGGCTCCGAAAACGGCAAGCGAAGCGTCGTCGTTTTCGGCGCCCTCGACGTCAGCTTCAAGGGGCGCGATGCAGCGAGCCGGAGGCGAAGCAATCAAGCCCAGCAATCAGACTCAGTGTCTGTGGCCGGCGTGGTCGTGACCCTCGTGGCCGTGGCCCTCGTGGTCGTCCTCGTCGGGCAGGAACGGGTGCTCGTCGAGCCGGCCGACCAGCACGTCGGTCTCCAGCGGGGCGAACGGGCCGGACCCGTCGGCGTCGTCGAAGGCCTCCAGGTCGAGGGGCTCGCCGACCTCGGTGACCGTGAGCAGACCGTCGAGCGGCTCCAGCTCGGGCACGTCCAGCGACGAGAGCGATCCGTCGCCGGCCTGCAGCAGCTCCAGCACGGCCTCACCGACCGACTCGACCGGACCGGCGTCCTCGTCCTCGGGCACCGCGCTGCGCCGGGCGGTCTCGGCGACCCGCAGCAGCGCCGAGACGCTGGGCACCCGGTAGTCGCGGCGCTGACGGACCGAGAGGATCTGCGGGTACGGGTCGGCGCCCGCCGCGCCCGGCTCGGTGATCTGGCCGAACCGCCGGTCCGCCTCGTCCGGGTCGATCGCTTCGACGTCCCAGGGCGTCACCTCGCCGAAAGCGTCGAGCAGCTGCTCGTCGTACGCGAAGGAGGCGTTGTTGAGGTCGACGTACGCCTGCCAGACGTCGTCGTCGTCGATGCGACCGGCGGCCGCCTTGACGGCCGCGAGGTGCGCCCGCGCCGCCTCGATCACCCGGTCGAGGGCGACGTCGAGTTCGGCGTTCTGGTCAGTCATGGGATTGGGGGTCCTTCCGATCTCAGCTGTTTCGGAGCAAGCGGTCGAGCACACGCACGCCGAACTTTAGTCCCTCCACCGGAACTCGCTCGTCGATGCCGTGGAACAGCGCACTGAAGTTGAGGTCCGGCGGAAGCCGCAGCGGAGCGAAGCCGAAGCACCGGATGCCGAGGGTGGAGAAGGCTTTGGCGTCGGTGCCGCCGGACATCAGGTACGGCACGGTCCGCGCTCCCGGGTCCTCGGCGCGCAGCGCGGCACCCATGGCGTCGACCAGCGCCCCGTCGAACGAGGTCTCCACGGCCGGCTGCTGGTGGACGTGCTCGATCTCCAGGTCGGGGCCGATCACGTCACGCAGCTCGCGCAGGAACGCGTCGGCGTGTCCGGGCAGGGTGCGGCAGTCGATGGTGGCCGACGCCTTGCCGGGGATGACGTTGTCCTTGTAACCGGCCTCGAGACGGGTCGGGTTGGCGGTGTTGCGCAGGGTGGCACCGATGAGGTTGGCGATCGGGCCGAGCTTGGACACCGCGAGTTCCGGTTCGTCCGGGTCGAGTTCGATCCCGATGGCGTCGCTGACCTGTTCCAGGAAGGAGCGCACGGTCGGGGTGAGTACGGTCGGGAAGCGGTGCCGGCCGACCCGGGCGACGGCCTCGGCCAGTGTGGTGACCGCGTTGTCGTCGTGGATGAAGGAGCCGTGGCCGGGACGGCCGGTGGCGTGCAGGCGCAGCCAGTCGAGGCCTTTCTCGGCGGTCTGCACGAGATAGAGGCGAAGATCGTCGTTGACGGTGTACGAGTACCCGCCGACCTCACCGATCGCCTCCGTGCACCCCTCGAACGCGTCCGCGTGGTTCTGCGCGAGCCATTGGGAGCCGTACTCCATGCCGGCTTCCTCGTCGGCCGTGTAGGCCAGCACGATGTCACGCGGCGGGACGTAGCCGGTGCGCCGCCACTCGCGGACGACGGCGAGGACCATGGCGTCGAAGTCCTTCATGTCGACCGCGCCGCGGCCCCACAGGTAGCCGTCCTTCTCCTCGCCGGCGAACGGGTGCACCGACCATTCGCTGGCGTCGGCCGGGACCACGTCGAGGTGGCCGTGCACGAGCAGCGCGCCGCGCGAGGGGTCGGCGCCGGGGATGCGGGCGATCAGGTTGGCCCGTTGCGGCGCCGACTCGAGCAACTCCGACTCGACGCCGACCTCGGCCAGCTTCTCCGCGACGTATTCGGCGGCGGCCCGCTCTCCCACGGTGGTGCGCGGGTCGCCGGTGTTGGTGGTGTCGATGCGGAGGAGGTCGCGGCACAGGCCGACGACCTCGCCCTCGGCGGTCGTTGTCATCCGCCCTTCTTACCAGGAGGTTGTCACGGGGGTTTGCGCGCAGAGGCCCGGCGGGTACCAGCGGGCCGTGTCTGACGTTAACCTTCCCCCGCTGCCGCCGACCGGCGGCGAGATCCCCGGGCGCAGCATCGTCGATGTCGTCGCCGCGCAGCACCGCGAGCTCATCGGCCTGACCGAGCGCCTCAACGCGAGCCCGGACGACCCGGACATCAAGTCCGTGCTGGTCGCGACGCTGTCGCGGCACCTGGCCGCCGAGGAGCAGTACCTCTACCCGGCGGTCCGTGCCGCGGTTCCGGGCGGCGAGCAGATCGCGGACCGGGAACTGGCCGAGGATCAGACGATCATGGAACAGCTGCGCGATCTGGAACGCACCGGCGACGGCCATGAGGGGCTCGCCGAGGCGGTGCGCCGGCACGTGGCCGCCGATGCCGGGGAACTGCTGCCGCTCCTGGAGCAGATGGTGCCGGCCGAGGACCTGGTCCGGCTGGGCAACCGTTTCGAGACCGCCGAGGAGGCCGCGCCGACCCGGCCGCACCCGTCCACACCGTCGACGCCGCCCTGGAACAAGGTGGTGGATCCGCTCGTCGGCGTGGCCGACAAGGTTCGTGACGTGATCACCTCTCGCGCCACATATGTGAGCGATCTGTAATTAAACTATGACTGCAGCCGGTAAGCGGCGTGTGTCCTGTTCGTTCATACGTTTGTCACAGGTTGCCGATCATTCCACGGCTTGTGGACTAGCGTTCGATCCCTTTCTAGTCCTAACGTCACGCTATGAACCTCGAGCTGCGGCATCTGAAGGTGGTCTGCGCCATCGCGGAGACCGGCAGCGTGACCAAGGCCGCGTCACAACTCGGCCTTGCCCAGCCTGCGCTCACCGCACAACTCCAGCGGATCGAGCGAACACTGGGTGGCCCGCTGTTCGACCGTGACCGCCGGGGCGCGCGCCCCACCGCCCTGGGAGAGCTGGTGCTGTCCCGCGCCAGAGTGCTGCTGCCCGCGATGAAGGGCCTGCAGGACGAAGCGGCCCGGCTTGCCGCCGGCGGCGATCACGACATCTTGAGCAGGTACCGGATCGGTGCGGTCGGCGGTCCCGTCGTCGCCCATCTGGTGCACCGCCTGTCGGCTGCCCAGCCGGAGGCACAGATCTCCACCCACGCGTCGTACTACATCTCCGAGCTGGCCGGCATGGTGCTCGCCGGCAAGCTGGACTTCGCCCAGGTCGGTGTCTGCGGGGACGCCCTGCCGTCGGCGGAGTACGGCCTGGTCTGGCAGACCATCGGAATGGACGCGGTCTGCGTGCTGATGCCGGACGACCACCCACAGGCCAAGAACCTGTCGGTCGACCTGGCGGAGCTGGCCGACGAGCAGTGGGTGGCCGGTGCCGGTGACGGCTGCTTCGGCGACTGTTTCGCGGCGGCCTGTGCGCGGTCCGGATTCGCCCCGCGCCGGGTCCTGGAGTCCGACGTGCGCAACTGTGTCGACATGGTCGAACTGGGCCTGGCCATCGGTCTGTGCCAGCCGACGTTCCGCCCACCGGCGGGACTGACCAGCCGGCCGTTGCGTGGCGCCCCCCTGCGCTGGCGGCTGGTCCTCGGCTGGCACCCGGAGTCCCCGGCGTCGCGCAGCGCGTCCAAGCTGATGGATCACGCGACCGAGGCGTACCAGGAGATCCTGGCGCGCAACGAGCACTACACCCAGTGGATGCAGAGCCAGACCATGGGCGGCAGCAGCAACCACCTCGCCGCGGCCTGACCTCACGGAGAAGGGGCGCCCCGGGCGGGGCACCCCTTCCCGGCCGGCTCAGCGGGCCGCGGCGGTCAGGTCCACATCGAAGACCAGCTCACCGTCACGGGCGTCCACCCGGACCGTACGGCCCGGCGCCAGATCAGCGGCGATCAGCATCTTCGACAGCCGGTTGTCCAGCTCGCGCTGGATCGTGCGGCGCAGCGGGCGGGCCCCGAACTCGGGCTGGAACCCGCGCTCGGACAGCCAGTCCACCGCCTCCGGCGTGATCTCCATCCGTACGTCCTGCGCCTGCAGCCGCTGCCTGGTCTCACCGAGCATCATCTCGGTGATCCGGTGCAGCTGGTCGCTCTCCAGCTGCCGGAAGACGACGATCTCGTCGATCCGGTTGATGAACTCCGGCCGCAACTGCTCCTTGAGCCGGCGGTCCAGCCGGTCGCGCAGCTCGTCCTCGGCCGACCGGCCGGTGCCCTCGGCCCCGAAGCCGACACTGCGCTTCGAGCCGGTGATCAGATCCGAACCCAGGTTGCTCGTCATGATCAGCACGGTGTTCTTGAAACTGACCGTCCGGCCCTGACTGTCGGTGAGCCGCCCGTCGTCGAGTACCTGCAACAGCATGTTGAAGACGTCCGGGTGGGCCTTCTCGATCTCGTCCAGGAGCACCACGCTGTACGGTCGGCGCCGCACCGCCTCGGTCAGCTGCCCGGCCTCGTCGTAGCCGACGTATCCGGGCGGCGCACCGACCAGCCGCGACACGGTGTGCCGCTCCTGGAACTCGCTCATGTCCAGCCGGATCAGGCGGTCCTGCTCACCGAACAGCGCCTCCGCCAGCGACCGGGCCAGCTCCGTCTTGCCCACCCCGGTCGGCCCGAGGAACAGGAAGCTGCCGACCGGCCGGTCCGGGTCGCCGAGCCCGGCCCGCGAACGGCGCACCGCCTCGGCCACCGCGTTCACCGCGTCGTCCTGGCCGATCACGTGCCCGTGCAGGTGCTGTTCGAGACGCAGCAGACGGTCCCGCTCCGCCTCGGTCAGCTGGGCGACCGGGATACCGGTGGCCCGCGACACCACCTCGGCGATCTCCTCCGGCGACACCTGCGGCACCCCGTCGGCACCCGCGTTCGGTCCGGCCAGCTGCGCCTTCAGCGCGTTGATCTCGTCCCGCAGCTGTGACGCCTGCTCGTAGTGCTCGGCCGCGACCGCCTGGTCCCGGTCCCGGGTCAGCTGCTCCAGACGCCGTTCCCGCTCCCGGCGGCCGGCGTCCGGTGTCTTGGTGCGCAACCGGACCCGCGCCCCGGCCTGGTCGATCAGGTCGATCGCCTTGTCCGGCAGGAACCGGTCGGTGATGTAGCGGTCGGACAGGATCGCCGCCGCGTCCAGGGCCGCGTCGGTTATCCGTACCTGATGGTGGGCCTCGTAGTTGTCCCGGAGGCCGCGCAGGATCGCCACGGTGTCCTCGACACTGGGCTCGCCCACCACGACCGGCTGGAAGCGCCGGGCCAGGGCGGCGTCCTTCTCGATGTGCTTGCGGTACTCGTCGAGGGTGGTCGCGCCGATCACCCGCAGCTGTCCCCGGGCCAGCGCCGGCTTGAGCATGTTCCCGGCGTCCATGCCGCCGCCCTCGCCACCGCCGCCCGCACCGACCAGCGTGTGGATCTCGTCGAGGAAGACGATCAGCCCGTCCCCGGACGCCTTGATCTCCTCGATCACCTTCTTCAGGCGTTCCTCGAAGTCACCGCGGTACCTGGTGCCCGCGACCAGCCCGGCGAGGTCCAGCTGGATGACCCGCTTGTCCTGCAGCGTCAGCGGCACCTCGCCGTCGACGATCCGCTGTGCCAGGCCCTCCACCACCGCGGTCTTGCCGACACCGGCCTCGCCGATCAGCACCGGGTTGTTCTTGGTACGCCGGGACAGGATCTCCACGGCCTGCTCGATCTCGTCCGCCCGGCCGATCACCGGGTCGATCTCGCCACGCCGGGCCGACTCGGTCAGGTCGACCCCGAACTGCTCGAGCGTCGGCGTCGGGGCGCCGGTCGAGCGCTGGCCGCTCTGGCCCGGGTTGTTCGGCTTCGGCAGCTCACTGTGGTGCGGGATGTTCCGCGGATCCACGATCCGCCCGGCGAGCAGACGGCCCGCCGCCGAGTCGGTGTTCATGCCGAGCGCCATCAGGATGTGTTCCGGCCCGATGTACGAGGCGCCCACCGCCCGCGAGATCTGCAGGCTGTCCAGGAGCGCCCGCTTCGCCGCCGGCGTCAGCGAGATGCTCTCCGGCAGCGCGCCGGGCCGCTCGGCCGGCCGGCCCAGCTCACTGAGCAGCCGGTCCGGGTCGGCGCCGGCCCGGCGCACGGTGTCCTTCATGGGATCCTGCTGCAGCAACGCCCACAAAAGATGATCGGTGTCGAGGTCGGCGAGCGGCCGATCGGCGGCGGCCAGCTCGGCTGCCCGGCGTGCCGCGTCGGCAAGCACCTGCCGGGCGTCGTTGCTCATGTAACGCGCGATGTCGAAACGCTGCGCCTGGCGGCGCGGCTCGGCCGCACCGAAGAAGCGCGCGAACAGGTCGTCCCACTGGCCGGGCCCGGCAGGCCCGAACGGTCCGATGCTCATCAGTCTCTCTTCTCCTGGTACCTCGGGCCGGTCGCCCCGCAGGGCCTACCCGGCCGCCCGGGCGGCAAACGCGCCGTCCGCGTGTGTCCGGCCAGGACCGGATCCGGTTGCGATTCCTGTCCCGACCAGGGACTACAGCGCCCGGACCGTCCCGCTGATTCCCGGATCGCCGAAAAAGTTGACACGACTACACTCAACTTCATGGCCGCGCCGCAGGATCCGCACTCCGCTCCACCGCCCTCCCCGGCACCGTCGCCCTCGCCTTTCCCGCAGCCTTCCCCGCCGTCGGCCCCGCTGCCCGCGGATTCCGGGATCCCGTTGGTGATCGTCGACGGCGCCAACGTGGTCGGCTCGGTCCCGGACGGGTGGTGGCGCGACCGGGCGGGTGCGGCCGGGCGGCTCCGCGACAGCCTGGCGACGGTCCCCGCCACCGGCCTGCCCGACGTGCCGGCGCCGGTGGAGGTGATCCTGGTGGTCGAGGGGAAGGCCCGGGACATTCCGCAGGGCCCGCCCGGGGTGGACGTCGAACGCGCGTCCGGCTCCGGCGATGACAAGATCGTTGATCTGGTACGCGGTACGCCCGCCGGCCGCCGCACCATCGTCGTCACCGCGGACCGCGGGCTGCGCGACCGTGTCACCGCCCTCGGCGCCGAGGTCCGCGGCCCGTCCGCGGTCCCCCGCTGACCGCCCAGTCCGGCTGACGGGTCGAGGCCTGGTCGAGGCCTGGCTGTGCAGCACCGCTGACTCGGCCCGCTTGAGACAGCGGTGCCGTACAGCCAGGGTGGGGTTCTGGTGACCCGGCCGGCTGACCCTCGGGGGAGGGCGTGTCGGAGCCCGGGACGGTGATGCCGGACGGGCGCCCCGGGGGGCCTTGATCCACTGTGGAACGTCTTCGGATACGATCCGACCTGCGCGATCTTCGGCCGGTTCCAGAAAAGCGGCGGCGTGCCGTCCCTGGCAGGCTCTGATAAAACGGGGCATGCGAGGACGGCCGGGCGGGAACCGGACGCTAGGCTGGAGCCGCAAGACGTACACCCTGTTCAGGAGGCTACCCGGGTGGCCAGTGTCGCCGAACTCAGAGCTGCCGTGGAGGCCGCGCTTCAGCAGGTCACCGAGGGGCAGCAGGCGATACAGGCGGCGCGGGAGAAGATCGGTGAGGCTCAGCAGAGCCTGGCCGCCGCTCTCGACGGCAGCGCCAACGACGCGGTGGGTGCCGCGCACGCCTCGCTGTCCCAGGCGGACCAGCAGCTCGAGGATTCGATGAGCGCCACGTTGGCGGCAGTTGAGCAGGCACATACCTACACGGCGAACCTCTGACGGCGATGTCGCTGCTGCAGGAACTCGGCGCCCAGCTCCGGGCGACCTCCGACGAACTTCCCACCGGGCTCGTCGCGGCCGCGATGGACAAGATCCGCAGTGCCACCGAGTTGCTCCGGTGGGTGCAGGAGGAGTCCAGCAAGGACCTGGGTGTGCAGCGTCTGGGCCACGCCACCGAGCACGCGGAGACCGCGGCGGCGGCGCTGCGTGCCGTGCAGGACGCCGTCGAGACGTACCTCGGCGTGCTCGGCCTCTCCGGGACGCCCGGTGCCGCGCCGGGCCAGGAGTGGCGGACCGCGCTGCGCCGCGAGGAGGACCGGGAGCAGAAACCGGCGGCCGGTGAGACGGAGCCGGATGAGCCGGTGGAGAGTCTCGGCCCGTGGTGGCAGCAGCGGGTGGCGAAACTGACCGGTGAGGCGGCACCCGCCGGGAAGGACGGGCCGGAGATGGGCAAGCCGGCCGACGCCTCCGAGCTGCTGCGCCGGATCGCCGCGGGGGTGCGGTCCGGGGACCGGGGCCGCCTCGGCCGGGAGTTGCACGCGGTCAACGCGTCGACCGGGCTGGGGCTGTCGGCGGTCACCCCGCAGGTGCTGCACCGGCTGGCCGGTGACCTGCTCGGGCACGACCCACGGCCGGAGGACGTGCCGCGGCTGCGGACGGCCGCGGAGAACCGGGTGCGGGCCCTGCTTCCGGGCACCCCGCCGGGCGCGCTGGAGACGCTCCTGGACCGGATCTGCCGGGTCCCGCTGGACCAGCGGCGGCAGCGGCACGGTGACCAGCCGGCGCCGCATCCGGCGGACAGCGCGGTCACCGCGAGCGTGCTGACCGGGGTGTTCCTGGCCCGGCTCGGCCGCGACGCCTCGTCGCTGGACCCGGACGCGCCGGAACCCGTGCGCCCGGCGCCGGACACGCCGGAGGGCAGCCGGTGACCCGGCTCGAGAGATCGGATGCGGGTCGTGGCTGAATCCACCAAGAACCGGGTGATCGAGGTCCGGGCCGGCCTGTCCCAGGCACTCGGTGCCGCGCAGGCGGCTCTCGAGCGGGCACATGAGGCGCGGGAGGCGGCCGAGGCACGCTACCGGCGGATCGTCGCGGCCGCGACGGCCCGGCGGCGGAAGCTGGCGGCGGCACGGGACGAGCGGATCAGCGAGATCGACTCCTGGCACGACACGGAACTGGCGTCGCTGGCCGGTGCGGCGGCGGCCGCGGCCGACCGGGCGGCACCCGGTGCGGCCGGCGAGCCGTGGCACAGCTGGGAGCCGACGCCACTGGAACGGGCCGCCGAGTTGCGCGTCGGCCGGCTGATGCTGCCGGAGGCGCCGCTGCCGCCGCCGGTGCGCAACGAGCGGCCGGCGACCGGAGGGCGGCCCGCCGACAACGGCGATCGGTGGACCGGCGGCGCCTGGGCAGGTGCACCGGGAGAGGTCACCGAGGCGTGGGCCGGGCCGGACAGTGAGCCGCCGGAGAGCGTTCCCGGGCCGGTCGCCGGCGACTCACCGCCGATCACTCCGGCGCTGGTACGGCTGCTCGATCACGGGCACATCGTGGTCGAGGGCGACCAGCGTCTCGGCGACGACGTGGTGGCGGGGTTGCTGCTGCGGGCGCTCGGTACGAGCACTCCCGGGCAGGTGCGGATCATCGGGTACGACCCGGAGCACCTCGGCGGCGGCCTGGCCGGGTTCGCCCCGCTGGCCACCGCGGGCGTGCTCACCTTCGTCGGCCCGGGCGGGCTGGACAAGCTGCTCGACGAGCTGGTCGGGCACGTCCGGCGGATCAACGAGACGGTCCTGGCCGGTGAGTACACGTCGTTGCGGGAACTGCACGCGGCCACGAAGCGGCGGCCGGAGCCGTGGCGGGTGGCGGTGCTGCTGGGCGGCGGCGACCTGTCCCGGCACGAGCGCTCGCAACTGGACCGGCTGCTGCGCAGCGGTGCGGCCTGCGGGGTGCATCTGGTGATCCGGGGACACGCGGTGGAGCCGGGACCGGGCATCGAGTTCGTGGTGGCGGCGCCGGGTGACGACGCCCGTGTGGACAGTGCGGGTGCTCTGCCCGTACGGCTGGATCCCGGTCCGACGCCGACCCTGGTGACCGTGACCTGCCGGCAGATCGCCGAGGCGGTGGCCGCCGGGCCGGCGCCGGTGGCGCTGGACAGCCTCCTTCCGGAGGCCGGTGCGGAGTGGCGGGAGAGTTCGGCGACCGAGCTGACCGCGCCGCTCGGGGACAGCCCGCAGGGACCGCGCGTTCTGGTGACGCTGAGCGACTATCCGCCGCATGCGTTGATCGCCGGGCCGTCCGGAACCGGCAAGACGAACCTCATCTACGCCTGGATGGGTGCGCTCGCCGCCCGCTACTCCCCCGACGAGCTGGCGTTCTACCTGCTCGACTTCAAGGAGGGCGTGTCGTTCGCCCGGTTCGCGCCGGGCCGGCGGGACCCGAGCTGGCTGCCGCACGTCCGGCTGGTCGGGGTGAACGTGAACACGGACCGTGAATTCGGTCTGGCCCTGCTGCGGTTCCTCAGCGCCGAGCTGAAGCGGCGGGCCGACGCGGCGAAGCAGCACGAGGTGACCAATCTGGCCGAGCTGCGGGCCGAGGACCCGGACTCCTCGTGGCCACGGATCGTGGCCGTGGTCGACGAGTTCCAGGTCCTGCTCTCCGGCCGGGACGCGGTTTCGGCCGAGGCCGTCGACCTGCTCGAGGACCTCGCCCGCCGGGGCCGCTCGCAGGGCATCCACCTGATCCTGGCCAGCCAGGACGTCTCCGGCATCGAGGCACTGTGGGGCCGTCCGGCGCTGGTCGCCCAGTTCAGCCTGCGGATCGCCCTGCCCCGGGCGCGGCGGGTGCTGGCCGAGACCAACGCGGCGGCCGATTCGCTGCCCCGCTATCACGCGGTCGTCAACGCCGACTCCGGTGCCACCGAGGCGAACCGGGTGGTCCGGGTGCCGGCCGCCGGCGACCGGGAGCGGTGGAGCGCGCTGCAGCACCGGCTGTGGCGGCGCCGCCCGCCGGAGCTGGGCCCGCCGCGGCTGTTCGACGGTGACGTGATTCCCAAGCTCGCCGACAGCCCCGACTACCGGCTGCTGCAAGCCGGCGCGTCGACCGCGGCGCCGATCGCCCTGCTCGGCGAGACCATCGACGTGGCGGCGCGGTCGGCGCGGACCGTGCTGCGCCGGGCTCCGGGCCGCAACCTGGCGGTGCTCGGCACCCGGGTGGACGAGGCGTGCGCGATCCTGGCGACGGCGGGGCGGTCGCTGGCCGCGCAGTTCGCCCCGGACGGGGCCCGTTTCTCGGTGGTCTGCCTGGACCAGGACGCGCAGACCGCGGCGGAGGCGCTGCACGCCCGCATCCCGGAATGCGGCTGGTACGACGCGGAGAATGTGGACTGGCTCCTGGAGGACGCGGCCGCGGAGGCGACCGCGGCGTGGCCGGCGGACCGGCCGCACTTCATCCTGATCTACGCGGCCGACGCTCTGCCCGGCGGCAAGGAGGCCGCCGAACAGCTGCAGACGGTACTGCGCCAGGGACCGGAGCGGCGGTTGCACGTGCTCGGCTGGTGGCGCGGGGCCGGGCTGCTGCGGGACACGCTCGGCGGGCACGCGTCGCGGACCGATGCGATCGGCGCGTGGGTCGCCCTGGATGTGCACGGCAGTGAGCTGTCGCCGTACTACCCCGGTCAGGGTGCGCCGAACTGGTACCCGCGGCCGTGGCGAGCCCTGCATTTCGACCGTTCGGTGCACCGCGGCGCCGAGGTCATCATCCCTTACGGAACCTCATGAGCGATCTGCAGCCGGCCGACTTCGAGCGCGCCGACTACCGTACCGTCCTGCGGCGGCTGACCAGTCTCGACGAGAAGGCGACCGGCCTGCGGGCCGAGGCCCGGCGGTGGTACGCCGACCGCGCCGCCGCCGCCGACGCCGCGGTTCAGGAGGCCGCCGCCGAGATGGACGCGGCCCAGCACGCGGTCCGGGCCGCGCAGCGCGACCTGGAGCGGGTGGACGCCCGGGCGGCCGGTCTGTGGTCGGACTTCGTGCACCGGGTCGGGCCGGTGGCCGAGCGGTTCGGGCGCACCCTGCCACCGGCCAGCATCCCGCGGCAGCGCGGCGACGACGATCAGGACCGGGACGCCGAGGACTTCCTGAAAGAGGTGGAGAACCGGGTCCGGTACACGCCCCCGGCCCGCCCGATCACCCTCGGGACGAAGATCCTCTTCGGGTTGCTGGGTCTGGCCGGGGGTCTGCTCGGCGTCATCGGCAATCTGATGGTGCGGCGCACCGGCACGGCGGCCGGCGGCGACTGGCAGCAGGCCGCCCCGGTGGTCGCGTTGCTGGTGCTGCTGCTGTGCCCGGTGCTGGCGGTGGTCGCGGCGAAACTCATCGCCGACCGCCGGGACGCGCCGCTGGACACGTCGGCGGTGGTGACCGTCCTCGGAACCGGCCTGGTGACGGCCGGGCTGCTGTTCACCGCGGTGCTGGCGGCTCAGCCGACCTGACCGGGCCCGGCCTCAGCGGGGGTTGAGGTCGCGGTGCCGCTGGGCCTCCTCCTCGACCGCGGCCGGCACGTCGGGGGCCGCGTCGCCGCCACCGTGCGCCTCGTCGTACTCGTAGTCGCCACCGGACGTGCTGTCCGGTTCGTCCTCGCGGGCGTTCTCTGGTGTGTCGGTCATGAGACGGTTGTACCCGGGTATGGCGACGGAATGCTGAGAATCGGCACATCGGGTTGGCAGTACCGGGACTGGCGTCCGGAGCGCGGCGCCGACGACACCGGCTACCTGTATCCGGCGGGGCTGCCGCAGCGGGCGTGGCTGGAGCACTATGCCGCCCGGTTCGGCACCGTGGAGATCAACAACGCGTTCTACCGGCTGCCGGAGCGGGACACGTTCGCCGGATGGCGGCAACGGACGCCCGACGGGTTCGTCTTCGCCGTGAAGATGAGCCGGTACCTGACCCACATCCGGCGGCTGCGGGAGCCGGCCGAGCCGGTGGCGCGGTTCATGGGCCGTGCCGAGGCGCTCGGTGACAAGCTGGGGCCGGTGCTGCTGCAGCTGCCGCCGACGATGCGTGCCGATCTGCCGGCGCTGGACGCGACCCTGCACGAGTTCCCGGCCGGGGTGCGGGTGGTGGTCGAACCTCGGCACAGCAGCTGGTTCACGCCGGAATGCGAGGAATTGCTGCGGCGGTACGGGGCGGCACTCTGCTGGGCGGATCGGTGCGGGCGGCCGGTGACCCCGTTGTGGCAGACCGCCGATTTCGGATACCTGCGACTGCACGAGGGAGCCGCAAACCCGTGGCCGCGTTACGGAACCGCCGCGTTGCGGTCGTGGCTCGATCGCATAGGCGTACCGGAAATGTTCGTGTTCTTCAACAATGACCCCGGCGGTGCCGCGGTCATCGACGCCGGTGTGATGGCGGCGGAAGCCGGCCGTCGTGGCATGAACGCCGGACCGGTCCCGCGGATTCGGCCGCGCTGATTAGCAGTCCGGCCCGACAATTCTTCAGTAAAGCAAGTTTTCTGCCGGCAATACACCGCGGAGCGAATTGCGATTACCGGGCCCGCCCGTCCGACGGGCCCGGACCGTGTCAGCTGGCCCGGCGCTCACGCACCTGCTTGCAGTTCACACAAGTGGTCGCCGACGGGAACACCTCGAGACGCTCCACCGGGATCGGGTTGGAGCAACCCTCGCAGTTGCCATACGTTCCCTCGTCGAGCCGGTGCAGCGCGTGTTCCGCCTGGGTGCGCCGGTCCAGCAGCGTCCTCAGCAGCGAGGTCGCGGCGTCCCGCTCGGCCGTCTTCGATCCGCTGTCGGCCTGGTCGTCGCCGGCGGCGTCGCCGATCTCCACCAGCCGCAGCCGGGTGTTCTGAGCGACGGCCTCCTCGTACTCGCGGTCGAGATCCTCGAACCGGCTCCGCAGGAGCACCCGGATCTGCTCGATCTCCTCGGTCGAGCGCCCCCTGGCCGTGCTCGCGCCCTTACCCGCAACAACCGCTCCGTTGACGAGCATGCAGTCCCCCTGCCCTTCACTCTGCCCCGACCGGTGGCCATCCCGGGTCACCCTCGTCCCGGTCCGGCTCGGCATGTGGAGCCGGACGATACCCACCGCCGGAGATCCCAAACGGGACCCCCGCAAAAAAGTAACCGGAGCATAACTGTCGGTGTTCGAATCCGCCACGGACTCGGCACGCGGGTCTTGTGCCGGACGTCACCAGGTGGACACCACGAGCGCCGGACGCCGTGGATCGTCCACACGAACGACCACGTCAGCGAAGGTTTCCGGGGCCACCTCGGCGGTGTAGCGGTGGTACGCCGGAAGTGTCCATGCGAGATCGGGCGGGGTTCTCCGGGCGAGCGCGGCCGCCGACAGCTCAAGGTGGACCGAGAAGTCGAACGGACACCCCGATCCGAGCAGCAGCGGGCCGCTGACCAGCACAATCGTGCCCGGCGGCAGTTGGCGGTACGGCACCCGGGCGGCCCGGTCCACGTCCGCGTCCCACAGCCGCTCCAGGATGCGGCCCGACCCGTCCGGGCCGGACGGGGACAGAACCTCGCGGATCAGGCCCGCCTCGTCGAACCAGCCGGTGTAGAAAGAGTCCGGATTGGTGCGCCCGAACTCCAGCCGCAACGAGGCGGGACGGAGGAAATGCCTGGTGTCCACCCGGACGGCGGGCCGGCCGCGGACCCGTAGCGGATCCACCAGCGCATCCGCCAGGCGACCCGGATCGGCCGCGTCGGCGCCGTCGACGGCCACCCGGAGGTGGCTGTCGGATTCCCGACTCGCCAGCCGTTCGGCGAGATCGTCGACGAGAAGAGGAAAGGAGACGGGACGGACCTGCATGGATCAATTGAACCCTTGCCGGCCCGGCATCGGGCCGACGCCTCCCGCCCGCCGGCCCACGCCCGGCAGACGGGCCTCGCGGTGAACTCGCCGGCCCACCCCCGGCGGACGGGACTCACCATGATGAACTCGCCGGCCCACGCCCCTTGTGGTGAACCCGTCGGCCCGGCAGGCGGGCCGTCGCCACGCCGGAAAGGGTCAGTCGTGCGGCAGGATGCTGATCCGCGCGTCGTCGGCCAGCCGGTAACCGACCCCGTAGACGGTCGTGATCAGCGGCAGGTGATTGCCGAGCTTGAGCCGCAGGCGGCGCACGTGGACGTCCACGGTGCGCTCCCCGGCCCGCTCGTAACCCCAGACCGCGGCGAGCAGCTGTGCGCGGGTGAACACCCGGCGCGGGCGCTCGGCGAGGTACTGCAGGAGGTCGAACTCCAACCGCGTCAGCGGCAGCGCCGCGCCGTCCAGAAGCGCCTGACGCGATGAGGTCAGCAGACGCACCTCCGGGCCCTCACAGGCGTCCTCAGCGGCCTCCACGGGCGTTTCCGGCTCGTTGCCGGCGAGCGCTGGGGCCTGTTCGACCGTCACCGTCCCCTTGCTCAGCTCGACCAGCTCCCGGACCGCGGCGAGGAGCCGGTGCGCCTGTGGAGACACCACGTCCCCGGTGAGCGGAATCGCGAGCGTCACGGTCAGCGCGGGCTCGGCGGCGCGGCGGGCGGCACCCCGGCCCGGTCCGGCGGAACGACGATCGGCACGCGGCGACAATGCGCTGACCGGCATTGATTCATCTCCCAGAATTTGCTGCGGCAAGCGAATATGATTATTCACTCTGCGTAAATGCCCGAACGATATTTCCCGGCCGCCGGTGAGCGGGTCAAGTCGCCAACCACACTGTGGGAAAGACGTTCCATATTGTCGCGCGGCTCGCTAATTCATTCCGGGAACGCTCTCTGTCAGCCTCATTAAGCATTGCCGAACGTCATGGGGATGTAAGACAACCGGGGATGCCGCCGTCAAGGCGACACCCCCGGATTGAATCGAAATAATGTGTGACCTCAGCCGCCGGACGTCAGTCGCCGGCCGACCGCGGCAATGAGCCGGTCCAGCTCGGAACCGAACGGGTTGTCGTGCACCAGGTAGGTCCAGGTGGCGCTGGGGCGTACGATCTCGGCCCGGTCCGGCTCCCAGCCGTCGGCCAGGTCGACCTCCTCGAACGTCTCGATGGTCCGTGCCTCGACCTGGGTGAGCAGCTCCTGGAAGGCCGGCACGGCCGCACGGTGGAACTCGTCGAGCGGGTCCAGCTTGCCCAGCGCGCGCAGGTGCACCCCCTCACGGACCTCGGACAGGTACGCCAGGTGCTCGGCCCACAGCCGGTCCAGGTGGAACAGCGCGATCGCCCGGGCCGCCTCGGACAGCACGTCCTCGTCGGTCTCCTTCGCCTTCTCCGGCGACTTCTCGAGCAGCATGATCGCCGCGACCTCGGAGGTCAGCAGCCGCTCGCGGCGCTCGGCCAGCAGCAGGCGCTGCTGCTCGGTCACCACGCTGTAGCGCCAGGTGTTCTTGTGGATCTCGTGGTTGACACCCTCGGCGACCCGCTGGGCGTGCTCCACGGCGTATTCCACCTGGGAGTCGTGCACGACGCCGTCGATGTCCATCCGCGGCGACGCCGGGAGGATGTCACCGGCGTGCCGGAAGACCAGCTCGTCCTCGAGGCTGACGAAGAAGACCGAGCGGCCCGGGTCGCCCTGCCGGCCGGCCCGGCCACGGAGCTGGTCGTCGACCCGGCGGCTGTCGTGCCGGCCGGAGCCGATCACGTAGAGGCCACCCAGCTCGACGACCGCGTCGCGGTCCTTCTCGTCGCTGCCGCCCAGACGGATGTCGACGCCACGGCCGGCCATCTGGGTGGAGACGGTGACCGCCCCGAGCGCGCCGGCCTCCGCGATGATCGCGGCCTCCTCGGCGTCGTTCTTCGCGTTCAGCACGTTGCACGGGACACCGGCGTCGGCGAGCTGCTGAGCCAGCCGCTCGGACGCCTTCACGTCCAGGGTGCCGATCAGCACCGGGCGGCCCGACTCGTGCGCGATCTTGATCTCCTCGACCAGCGCCTCGTCGCGCATGTCGTGCGCCGAGTAGATCCGGTCGACGTCGTCCTCACGGATGTTCGGCGTGTTCGGCGGGATCACCGCCACCTCGAGCTTGAAGTACTCCCGCAGCTGCTCGCCGACGTGCACGGCGGTCGCCGTCATGCCGCAGACCGTCTTGTAGAGCGCGATGAACGCCTGCACGGTGATGGTGTCCAGCACCTCGCCCTCGGCGGTGGCGGACAGGCCCTCCTTGGCCTCCACGGCCGCCTGCAGGCCGTCCGGCCAGCGGCGGCGCTGGGCGACCCGGCCACGCATCTCGTCGATCAGCTCGACGCCGCCGTTGCGGACGATGTAGTCGACGTCGCGGCGCAGCAGCGCGTGCGCGTGCAGCGCCACGTTCACCGCGGACAGCTGCTCGACCTGGTCGTCGGCATACAGGTCGACGCCGCCGAGCTTCTCCTCGACGTTCTTCAGGCCGTCCTCGGTGAAGGCCACCGAGCGGCCGTCCTCGGCGACCTCGTAGTCCTTGCCCCTGCGCAGCTCCCGCACCAGGGACGCGGCCTCGTGCACCGGGTCGCTCTCGGCCGAGGTGCTGCCGGCCAGCACCATCGGGACCCGGGCCTCGTCGATCAGGATCGAGTCGGCCTCGTCCACGATGCAGGTGGCGAGGTCGCGCTGCACCCGGTCGGCCACGTCGGTGACCAGCTGGTCGCGCAGGTAGTCGAAACCGGCCTCGCTCACCGAGACGTAGGTGACGTCGGCGGCGTACGCCTCACGGCGCTCCTCCTGCGTCATCGACTCGGTCACCGAGGCCACCGTGAGGCCGAGCAGCGTGTAGATCGGGCCCATCCACTCGGCGTCACGCCTGGCCAGATAGTCGTTGACGGTGAGAACGTGCACCGGGCCGTTGCCGAGGCGGGTGTGGCCGTACGCCGCGACGGCCGCGGTGAGGGTCTTGCCCTCACCGGTGGCCATCTCGGCGACCCGCTTGTCGAGCAGGGCCATGGCACCGAGCAGCTGGACGTCGTACGGCCGCTGGCTGATCGCCCGGCGGGCGGCCTCCCGCCCGATGGCACAGATCTCGACGTAGTCGGTGGCCTCGCGCGCGGCTTCGGTCAGCGCCGCGTCGTCCTTCTCCTGCAGCGCCTCCTCGCGCGCCTCGATGGCGGCGAGCCGCTTCGAGAGCGGGCCGAGGTCAACCGTCGTGCCCGGACGCTGGAGAAACTTGCGGAACCGGCTCTTCAGCCGCTGCGACACACCCATGGCGCGCAACGGTACTGCATTTTGCCCGATCTCAGGCGACGGACTCCCGCCGTACCGTCAGAAGGTGATGACCGCCTGCAACTCACTCCGGCGGCGCTCGGCGAGATCGGTGAGCAGCGCCGGCGCCTCATCGAACGGCACCATCGCGGTGACCAGGTGTTTCCGGATCGCGTCGCCGTCGGTGCGGAGCAGATCCAGGGTGGCGGCGGAGAGCCGCTCCCGGTCCCAGGCGTGCGCCAGTCCGCGCGGGACCCGGCCGATCTGTGCGCAGCGCACCGCGAGGCCGTTGTGGTGGAACTCCTCGCCGAGGCGGACCTCGTCCGCACCGCCGGGATAGAAGGCCAGGTCGATCACGGTGCCCTGCGGGCGCAGCAGCCGCAGCGCGAGATGCAGGGCGGCGGCCTGCCCGCGGCACTGGAACACCACGTCGGCACCGCGGTCGCCGTCGGCGTGCCGCCAGCGGGTCTTGAGGGTGACCGCGGCGTCGCCGGCCTCCGGGTCGAGGGTCTCCAGGCCCAGCGCCTCCGCCACCTCGCGGCGCGCCGCGGTGGGATCGACCACGACCACCGAGGCGGCCCCGTGCGCGCGGGCGAACAGGGCGGTGAGAAGGCCGACCACGCCCGCGCCGACGACCGCCACCCGGCAGCCGGAGACGCCGTCGGCGAGCGAGCGCACCGCCGGGCCGAACCGGTCGGCCGCCGCGTGCAGCAGTCCGTTGGCGCAGATCGGTCCCATGTGCGCGGCGTAGATGCCGAGCACCGGGTCGAGACCGGCGGGCAGCGGCACCACCCGGTCGCGCAGCGGGTCGGCGGCATATCCGGTGCGGTGCCCGTAGGTCATCGCCACGATCGTGCCGTCCGGGACGGCCGGGGTGCGGCTGTGCTCGACCCGGGCCACCTCCATGTAGCCGAGCCGGGTCACCGGGTACGCCTGGTCCGGCGGGGCGCCGAACAGTCCGAGAGCCGGGTCGAAACCGGCGTGCAGGGCCGGGTTGGTGCCCTTCAGAAAGGTCAGTTCGGTGCCGGCGGAGACTCCGCTGAACAGGGTCCGGGCGTGGAAGCCGCCGTCCGGCACGTCGTCGCCGGGTACGTCGGTGATCTGCACCTGGCCGGGTGCGGTGACGATCAGGTTGCGGTCAGGCACGGGCCACCCCCGGGGTCACGACGCGGCCCTCGGCCGCGGACTGGGCGACGGCAAGAGCAAGTTCGTGGGTACGGAGTGCCTCGGCGTAGGGCACGCGGATGTCGTCGCCCTCGCCCCGGACGGCACGGACGAACGCCTGGTCCACCGCGACGTGGCCGTCGGCCGGGTCGCAGGTGACCGTTTCGGTACGCTCGCCGTCGCGGATCACCAGCTCGGTCTCGGTCAGGGCGAGGGCCAGCCCGTCGGCGTAGACCTCCAGCCCGGCGCGCTGCTTCCAGCCGAGCACGCAGGTGGCCGCCAGGTTGCCGACCGCGCCGCTCGCGAACCGCAGCACCGCGGTGGTGGCGCCGTCCACGTCCGCGCCGTCGACCGGCGGTGGCGTGCCGTTGCCGTAGGCGAACACCTCGTCGACCTCACCGGCCAGGTGCCGGGCCAGGTCGAGGACGTGCGCGGCCTGCTCGACGACCGGTCCGCCGGATCGCCCGCCGATCGGCCACCAGGCCACCGGGGGAACCTTGTCCAGCCAGGAACCCGTGATCAGCCGGATCGGCCGGCCGTCCAGCACCTGCCGGGCCTTCTCCACCACGGGCAGGTAGCGCCAGTGGTGGCCGACCGCGGTGAGCGCCTTGCCGGCGTCGACGAGAGCGGCGATCTCGGTGGCGATGCCGTGGTTGATCGCGATCGGCTTCTCCACGAACATCGGCAGCCCGGCCGCGAGGACGGCCCGTTCAGCGTCACCGTGTGCGAACGGCGGCACGCAGACGTAGACCGCGTCCGGCCCGTCGGCGAGCAGGTCGCCGACGGTGTCGTAGGTCCGTGCCCCGTGCTGCCCGGCGAGACGCTCCGCGGCCTCGGGCACGACATCGGTGACACCGCTGACCTGTACTTCCGGCAGTCCCGACAGCACCCGCGCGTGCCGAGCCGCGACGCCGCCCGCGCCGATCAGGCCGATTCTGGTGGTGTTCATGTGCTCCCCTGTCCCTCGTCGGCCGCATCTGTTACCAGCCGGCCGAATGCCAAACATCGACGAAAGAGGGATTCGTCACGCCCCAGATGGATTGATCACGGTGAAGTTCGGGAAAGGAGGCGGAGCCGACAAGATCGCGCAACTGGGGGACAGCCGATGTGGCAATCGCACACGACCACCTCACCCGTCGTCGAGGCATGGACGACCTACCGGACCGGCCATGCCGGTCGATGGACACCCGAGGCACTGCTGAGGGCGAAGAACCGTAACCGGGTCAGCGTCGTCATCCCGGCCCGCAACGAGGAGGCCACCATCGGTGCGATCGTCGCCACGATCCGCCGTGACCTGCTTGAACGCGTGCCGCTGGTGGACGAGATCGTGGTGGTGGACTCGCGCTCCACCGACGCCACCGCGACGGTGGCCCACCAGGCCGGGGCCCGGGTGGTCAGTCAGGACCAGATGACCCGCGGACTGCCCCGGATGGAGGGCAAGGGCGACGCGCTGTGGGCGGGGCTCGCCGCCAGCAACGGTGACGTCGTCGCCTTCGTCGACGGCGACCTGCACGAGTTCTCGTCGCACTTCGTGACCGGACTGATCGGCCCGCTGCTCACCGACCAGTCGGTCGAGTTCGTCAAGGGCTTCTACCACCGGCCACTGAACGGGCCGGTGAGCGTGGAGGCCGACGGCGGCGGGCGGGTCACCGAACTCGCCGCCCGGCCACTGATCAACCTGTTCTTCCCGGAGCTGGCCGGATTCGTGCAGCCGCTCGCCGGTGAGTACGCGGGACGCCGCCGCACCCTGGAACGGGTGCCGTTCGTCTCCGGGTACGGCGTCGAGGTCGGCATGCTGATCGACCTGGTGGACCTGGTCGGCCTGGACGCGCTCGCCCAGGTCGATCTCGGCGAGCGTAAGCACCGGCACCAGAACAGCGAGGCCCTCGGCCGGATGGCCGCGCAGATCATGGTGACGGCCTGGTCGCGGATGTACCGGCGCGGCCTGGTGACCGAGCCGCTGCCGCCGTCCACGCTGCTCACCCAGTTCCGCCGGGGCGGACAGGACGCGTTGCCGAACCTGGACCGGCAGATCGCCGTCACCGACACCGGCGTGACCGAGCGGCCGCCGCTGGCCTCGCTCCGCAGCGCGGTCGCCGCATGAAGGTCCTGATGAACGCCGGGCCGTGGCTGGCGGTGCCGCCGGCCGGGTACGGCGGGATCGAGAACGTCATCGCCACCCTCGTGCCGGAGCTCCGTGCCCTCGGCGTCGAGGTGGTGCTCGCCAGCGTCGGCGAGAGCACCATCGAGGTCGACGGCCGGGTGTCGGTCTTCGAACGCGGTCAGTTCGGGCACATCCAGCGGCCCTACAACCAGGCGGTCGGGATCGTCCAGGCGCACCAGCACGCGGTGGCCCGGGCGGTCGCCGCGGGCGGGTTCGACGTGCTGCACGACCATGTCGAGGCGGCCGGGCTGGTCACCGCCGCGGCCCTCGGCGACGGCGCTCCGCCGGTGCTCCACACCCTGCACTGGGACCTGCACAAGCATCCCGAGCTGTACGGCAACTTCGACGGCGGCGGACGGGTCCGGGTCAACGGCGTGTCCGCGTCGCAGCTGGCCCGTGCCCCGGAGGCGCTGCGCCGGCACTCGATCGGGCACGTCCATCTGGCCACGCCGCTGGCCGACCGTCCCGTGCCGGAGATCAGCCGCGGGTCGTACGCCGTGGTCCTGGGCCGGATCAACCCGGGCAAGGGACAGGACCTGGCGGCCCGGCTCGCCCACGAGGCCGGGTTCGACCTCGTGCTGGCGGGGCCCGTCGGGCCGTACCGCAACCCCGCGGAGCTCGCCGCCGCGGAGGGTGACCGGACCGCCGACGGCAACCCCGACGTGCGTTTCTGGCGGGAGAAGGTCTCCCCGCACG
This sequence comes from Actinoplanes sp. NPDC023801, assembly GCF_040639655.1. NCBI lineage: Bacteria > Bacillati > Actinomycetota > Actinomycetes > Micromonosporales > Micromonosporaceae > Actinoplanes > Actinoplanes sp. NPDC023801. Next base: position 176,539 of record NZ_JBFAAI010000017.1, read on the forward strand.
TGGACGGGACACGGGTGCGCTGGGTCGGCACGGTGACCGGCCGCGACCGGGACCTGCTGGTGGCCGGGGCCCGCGCCGCGTTCTTCCCGCTGCGCTGGGAGGAACCGGGCGGCACCGCCGTGGTCGAGTCGCTGGCGCTCGGTACGCCGGTGGTCGGCATCGCCCGCGGCTGCCTGCCCGAACTGATCGACGACGGCGTGACCGGCCTGCTCACCACCGACGAGGAAGCCCTCGGCGAGCTGGTCCACAAGGCCGGCGCCATCGATCCGGGAGCCTGCCGGGCGGCGGCCGAGAGCCGGTTCACCCCGGCCGTCATGGCCGCTTCCTATCTCGCTCTCTATGAGCAGCTGCGCTGACGTGGCGATGAACAGCCGCGCTGACGTTTGCCCCGGCCGGGCGACGGGCACCTGGAGTGCCTGACGCCCGGCCGGGCGTCGTGCGCAGACAGCGGGAGGGGACGCCGATGCCCAGCCAGCTCGTCTGCCGGCCGGAGCGTGACCTTCCGGTGGGAGTGCTGCGGGTCAGCGGCACTCTGGACCGTTTCACCGGTGGTGCTCTCGGTGCCGCCGTACGCCGGAGTCTGTCGGTGCAGCCGGCGAAGGTGCTCCTCGACGTCACCCGGCTCGACGTCAGGGATCCGGGGGCCCTGGACGGGCTGGGCGCCGTGGTCTGTCAGACCGAGGATTTCCCGGCGGTGCCGATCGTGGTGTGTGGCGCCGACCCGGCTACCCGCGACGCGCTGGCCGCCGACCGCGACTGCGGCCGCCTGGAGATCGCCGAGGACTGTGACACGGCGATCGCCGAGGCGGAGGCCCAGCCCGGCACCCCGTCGATACGGGTGCGCCTGCGGCCGGTCCCGGAGGCCTGCCGGCAGGTGCGCCATCTGGTCAGCCAGGCCTGCACCACGTGGCAGCACACCGACGTGACGGCCACCGCCACGCTGGTCGCCACCGAACTGGTGGCGAACGTGGTCCGGCACGCGCACACGACGATGGAGTTCACTCTGGGCCTGCGCGACGGACGCCTGATCATGGCGGTCCGGGACCGCAGCCGGGTCATCCCCCGCGCAATGGATCCGTCCGTCAACGACGCCGGCGGGCGCGGTCTGCGCCTGGTCCGCGACCTCACCGACACGTGGGGTGTGCTTCCGGTTGCCGACGGTAAGGTGGTGTGGTCTCAGCTCACGACCGGAGCCGCCGTGTGACCCAGGCCGCACCGGCACAGCACCGGGATCTCGTCGCCGTCGGAGCGTCCGCCGGCGGGGTCGAGGCGCTGCGTGCGCTGGTCGCGGGACTGCCCCCGGCGTACCCGGGCGCCCTTCTGGTCGTGTTGCACGTGCCCCGGTCCGCGCCGAGCGCGTTGTCCGGCATCCTGTCGCGTAACGGCCCGCTGCCCGCCACCACCGCGGCCGACGGCGAGCCGGTGATGCCCGGGCGGATCTATGTCGCCCCCGCCGATCATCACCTGCTCCTGCTCGACGGCCATCTGCGGCTGAGCCGGGGCCCGGCCGAGAACGGGCACCGCCCGGCCGTCGACCCCCTGTTCCGTTCGGTGGCCCGCGCCGCCGGGCGGCGGGCCGTCGGGGTGGTCCTGTCCGGTTCCCGCGACGACGGCGCGGCCGGCCTGGCCTCGATCGCGGCGCGCGGCGGGACGACCGTCGTGCAGGAGCCCGGCGAAGCACTGCACCCGTGGATGCCGCGGGCCGCCCTGGACGCGGTCCAGGCCGACCATGTGGAGCCGGCCGCCAAGATCGGCCCGCTGCTGGACAAGATCGCCAAGGGACCTTTGCCGCCGGGCCCCGACCAGCGCCGGACGGCCTGCTCGATGCCGAGGTGGCGATGTCCGACTTCCGCCCGCTGAGCTCCGACCACCTGGCCCCGCCGGTCGGATTCGGCTGTCCCGCGTGCGGCGGAAGCCTGTTCCAGCTCGAGGGCCGGCCGAGCCCGCGGTTCCGCTGCCGGGTCGGCCACGCGTGGTCGCCGGAGACCCTGCTGGCCGAGCAGGCCGAAATGCTCGAGGGGCACTCTGGATGGCGTTGCGCGTTGCGGGAGAAAGCCGACCTGAGCCGCCGGATGGACGCCGGTGGACGGGACCACTACCTGGCACGGGCCGAGGACGCCGAACTCGCGACCGCCACCCTCCAGGAGCTGCTCGCCGGGCCGGTGCCGCTGCCGCAGCCGACGACTGAGGTGGGGTAGCGTTCCGGATCGTGCAAGCCACCGACCCGGATTTCGAGGCGCTGCTGGTCTACCTGAAGGAGTCGCGAGGCTTCGACTTCACCGGCTACAAGCGCTCGAGCCTGATGCGGCGGTTCAATCGGCGGATGAGCCAGGTGCACGCCGCCACGTACCTGGACTACCTGGATCACCTGCAGGTGCACCCGGACGAGTTCACCGCGCTCTTCAACAACATCCTGATCAACGTGACGGCGTTCTTCCGCGATGCCGACGCCTGGGAGTACCTGCGGTCCGAGGTCCTGGAACCGATGCTGGCGAGCAAGCCCGCCGGCTCGACGATCCGGATCTGGTCGGCCGGCTGCGCATCGGGTGAAGAGGCGTACACGCTGGCCATGGTGCTGGCCGAATTGCTCGGTGTCGACCGGTTCAAGGACCGCGTGCAGATCTACGCGACGGACGTGGACGAGGAGCAGCTCAACGAGGCCCGGCAGGGTTCCTACGCGGAACGCCAGATCCTGGAGCTGCCGCCCGAGCTGGTGGAACGGTACTTCGAGCAGTCGGGCGGCCGTTATACGTTCCGCAAGGACCTGCGACGCTCGGTGATCTTCGGCCGCAACGACCTGGTGCAGGACGCCCCGATCTCCCGGATCGACCTCCTCACCTGCCGCAACACCCTGATGTATTTCAACGCCGAGACCCAGGCGAAGATCCTCGGCCGGTTCCATTTCGCGCTTGCGAACTCCGGCGTGCTGTTCCTCGGCAAGGCCGAGATGCTGCTCAGCCACAGCAACCTGTTCACCCCCGTCGACCTGAAACGGCGCGTCTTCCGGCGGGTGCCCCTGCTGTACGCGCCGCCCGGTGAGGTCTTCGCCGACCCGTCGTCGCCCGGCACCACCGGTGTCACCGGCCTCGACGAACTGCGCAACGAGGCCTTCGCGGCCAGCCCGCTCGCCCAGTTGACGCTGACCCCGGACGGCCTGGTCGCGCTCTCCAACCGGCAGCTGGACAAGATGTTCGGCGTTTCCGCACGCGACATCGGCCGGCCGTTCCGCGACCTCGACCTCTCCTACCGGCCGGTCGAGCTGCGCCGCTACATCGAGCAGGCGCAGCGGGAGCGGCGCACCCTCCGCGTCACCGACCTGGAGTTGCACCGTGGCCCCGACGTGACCCACCTGGTGGTGCAGATCAGCCCGCTCAGCGGTGGCGACGGCAGCCTCCTCGGCGTCAACCTGGTCTTCCACGACGTGACCGCGGCGCGCCGCCTGCAGGACGACCTCGAACACGCCAACCAGCAACTCGAGGCGGCGTACGAGGAACTCCAGTCCACCAACGAGGAACTCGAGACCACCAACGAAGAACTCCAGTCGACCGTCGAGGAACTGGAGGCCACCAACGAGGAACTCCAGTCCACCAACGAGGAACTGGAGATTATGAACGAAGAGCTCCAGTCCACCAACGACGAGCTGCAGAGCATCAACGACCAGCTGCGGATCAGCACGAGCCGGCTCGACGAGGCCAACGCCTTCCTCGAGACGGTGCTGACCAGCCTTCAGGCCGGCGTGGCGGTCGTCGACCCGGACCTGCGGATCCGCATGTGGAACGGGCACGCCGAGGACCTGTGGGGACGGCGTTCCGCCGAGCTCATCGGCGAGCACTTCCTCAGCCTGGACATCGGGCTGCCCATCGACCGGATCCGGCCGTTGCTGCGCGGCGCGCTCGGCAGCGACGGCGAGTCGGGCGAGGTCCGGCTCGAGGCGGTCAACCGGCGAGGGCGATCCATTACGGTACGGGTGGCCTGCGCCCCGCTGCGCGGCCGGGACGGTGGCGTACCCGGGGGCGACGGGGCCATCATCGTGATGGAGACGGCCTGACGTTTACCCGGCAGCCACCGGGGAACCCCTCGACAGGTCGGAAGGGCGAAGCCATGTCGATCCGGTACGAGGTGAACAGCAACGGGGCGAACCTGATGGTCGCGCTGTCGGGTGAGCTGGGCCTCGCGAACAGCACCCAGGTCCGTGACCGTCTGCTGAAGTGTCTCGCCGAACAGCCGGACTCGTTGCTTGTCGACCTGTCCGCGATGCGGGTGCAACAGCCGCTGGCCCTGGCGATCTTCCCGGCGGTAATGCGGCAGGCCGCCCGCTGGCCCGGGACTCCGGTCCTGTTCTGCTCGCCCACCGCGGACACCCGCGAGCACCTGTCCGGACAGGCCTTTCAGCGGCTGCCTGTCTTCGACGGCCGGGACGCCGCACTGGCGCATCTGCACGACAGGCGGTTGATCATGCCCTCGATCAGCGAGGAACTACTGCCCGTCAGTGGCTCCAGCCGACATGCCCGCGACGTCACCACCGATGCCTGCCTGCGCTGGGACCTCCCCGAGCTGATAGCCCCGGCCAGCCTGGTCGTCACCGAACTCGTCGCCAACGTCGTCGACCACGCCGGCACCATGATGACGTTGCGGCTGTCGTTGCGGCCGCGATACCTCAACGTCGCTGTCCGCGACGGATCACACGATCCACCGGTCGCCGCCGGCCCGGCAAGCCTGGAAGCCAGCCGGGGACGCGGGTTGCTGCTGGTCACCGAACTCGCGTACCGGTGGGGCTATCTGCCCTCGCAGGACGGCAAGGTCGTCTGGGCGGCTCTGCGCCGCACCTGACGGTTCAGATCACCGGTGTCCGGATCGGCGGTCAGGCGCGGCGCAGCACTCCGGCCAGGCCCGACACTGCCAAAATCCTGGCGACGTACGGCTGAGCGTCCGTCACGCCGAATTCCATCCGCGCCGCCGCCGCGGCCTCAGCGGCCTCCAGCAACACGGACACGCCACCGGCATCGACGAGGGGCACCGCGCTCAGATCCACCAGTACCGCCGACACACCGTGACCCTTCATCGCGTGCCGCAGCCCGATCCGCAGCCGATCGGCCGTGTCCCGGTCCACCTCGCCACGCACCCGCACGAGCAGCGTGTCACCGTCCCGGCCGACCGACACCTGCATACCGGGGCGGCCACCCCGCGTCTCGCCCTCCCAGTGCGGGGGGTTGTCGCTGAGCATCGCCTCGCGAAGCCAGGTCAACGCCCGGCTCAGCAACCGCGACACGTGCATCTGCGAGATTCCGAGCTCCTCGGCGATCTCCGCCTGGGTGCGGTTGCCGTAGAAGCGCAGCGCCAGCATCCGCCGTTCCCGCGCCGGCATGCGCATCAGCAGATCCGTCACCGTCAGTTTGTCGGTCACCGACTCCAGGTCGCCGTCGACGCCACCGAGCAGGTCACCGAACTCCATCGCCCCGTCCTCGGCGACCGGCGCGTTCAGCGAGGCCGGCGAGTAACCGGCGGCCGACTCCAGCGCCTCCAGCACCGCGGCCTCGGTCACCCCGAGCCGCTCGGCCAGCTCACCGACGGTCGGGGTACGGGCGAGCGCGCTCGTCAGCAGCATCGAGGCGTGACCCACCTCGAGGCTCAGGTCCTGCACCCGGCGCGGCACGTGCACGCCCCAGGTGCGGTCCCGGAAGTGGCGCTTCAGTTCACCGGAGATCGTGATGACCGCGTACGCCGTGAACGACCCGCGCTCCGGGTCGTACCGGTCGACAGCCTTCACCAGGCCCAGCCGGGCCACCTGCTCCAGATCCTCCAGGTACTCGCCGCGTCCCCGATAACGGCGGGCCAGCCGCCCGGCGAACGGAAGGCAGTAACGCACCAGATCCTCCCGCGCCGCGTCGAGTTCGGCCCGCGACGCACCGGCACGTCGCTCCGCATACTCGAGCGCTGCCGCGTCCAGATCCTCGAGAGTGTTCTCGGCCGGTTCCCCGACCTGGCCTCGCGAGGGCATGGTCACCCCTTTCGGAAACGGAACCCGGGCAGCACCGAAGACCCCGGCGTCCACCCGTCAACAGCGGCTGATGCCCGTTCGGGCCACGTCCAAACACCTTCAATCCCCCGCCGCCGAATGAATTTCGCAAACCACCGCTCGCGCCGTCACGACCGCGGACCCCCAGGATCACCCCATCCCCCTCGGCCTGTACGCCGGACCGGCCGACAGTCAATCCAAAGCGCGACACGGTCCCCGCCCACCAGCGCGTTCTCCCGAGTCCCGCGCGGTGCCCTGCGACGGGAGGGCAGTTCGTGGGGCCGGAGGTCCGGCGGTACGGCCACCCGCATCCTGGGTCGCCGGCCGGATGTGTGGAATTCATGGCGGACTACTGCCTCGGGCTGCGGCCGGGAAGGCCACTGGGCGCGCTCGACGGATCCTCCAGTCCTTCGGGCAAGGCGGCGGGTTCGGGGCGGCTCAGGTTGACACCGGCGCGGGACGGCAGCCCGGACGGCACGTTCTCGTCGTCGGCCGGGGCACCTTCGGGCAGGCCGGATGCCGATTCCGAGCCACCGGCCAGGGTCGCCGGGGCGGCGGCCGACGGGGCGTTGTGCTGGCCCATGTCCGGAGCCTGCAACGGACGCGGCGCGTTGTGCTGACCCATGTCCGGCGCCTGCAACGGCGAACGACCAGCGGGACGCTGCGCAGCCAACCCCTCCGCGGACGGCACCGGCGCATTCTGCTGCCCCATGTCCGGCGCCTGCAACGGACGCGGCGCATTGTGCTGACCCATGTCCGGCGCCTGCAACGGACGCGGCGCATTGTGCTGACCCATGTCCGGCGCCTGCAACGGCGAACGACCAGCGGGACGCTGCGCAGCCAACCCCTCCGCGGACGGCACCGGCGCATTCTGCTGCCCCATGTCCGGCGCCTGCAACGGACGCGGCGCATTGTGCTGACCCATGTCCGGCGCCTGCAACGGCGAACGGGCCGCGCCCTGGGGACGCGACGCCCCGGCGGACGGCGCCGCGGCGTTGTGCTGGCCCATGTCGGGAGCCTGCAACGGCGAGCGCGCACCGGCCGCGGGCTGCGCCGGTGGATTGTTCTGACCGGCACCGGCCGGGGGCACAGGAGCGCCCGGCTGACCCATACCGCCGGGCGGCACAGGAGCGCCGGACTGGCCCGAACCGGTGGCTGTGGTCGGCATGCCCGAGCCCGGGTGCGGCATCGGCGCGTTCTGCCCGCCCGGGTCAGCGGGCTGCAGCGGCGGCAGGGACTGGCTCTCCTGATAGCCGGGCGGCATCGCCGGTGGTGGCAGGGTGCCGGCCTGGTCCGCCGGGTTGCCCGGCGCGCCGCTCGGTGCGGGACCACCGAACCCGCCGGGCATCGGTGGCATCGCCGGAGCCGGGCGAGCCGAGCGGTTGAACCGGGGCGCGTCGAGCGGGCTGTTCTGCTGGCTGTAGAGCGGCGGGCGCCGCATCAGCTCGTCCAGGTCGTCGGTCATCGGGACGCTCGCCGGCGGCATGGCGCCACCGAACGGCGGTGTTGCCGGTCCGCCTCCCACCGGGCCCGCGGGGCCGGGCATCGCCGGCACGGCCGGCATCAGACCGGTCGCCTCCGGACCGCCGGGCATCGGCCCGTCCGGAGCACGCCCGAGTGGCGTCTCGGGAGCCTGTGTGACACCGCCCGGCACAGACCCGCCGGGCACGGGGCCACCCGGCACGAATCCGCCCGGTACAGGACCACCCGGCACGAATCCGCCCGGCGCCGATCCGCCGGGCACAGGACCACCGGGCCCGAACCCGCCAGGCACGGGACCGCCAGCCACAGGACCGCCAGGCACGGGACCACCCGGCCCGAACCCGCGCGGCATGGGGCCGCTGGGCAGCTGAGCATCCGGAACGGCTCCTCCGTACAGCTCACTCACGGACGGCGTCGGACCGGACGTCGCCTCGCCGGACCAGCCAGTGACCGGTGGGGATCCCGGCAGTCCACCGGGAACACCGGTGAAGGCAGGTCCCGGCACACCGCCGCCCGCAGTGCTGCCCTCGCCGGGCACCGGGCCTGGCATGCCACCCGTCGCCGGGCCGGCACCGGCGTACCCGGGAACGGACATCCCGCCGGCCGCCGTCTCACCGCCGGAGGCCTGTGCGGGCATGCTCCCACCGGGAATGTCGCTCTCCGCCCAGGCAGAACCCGGCGAACCGGTACCCCCTCCGGCCGGAGCCGCACCGCCGGTTCCTGGGCCGGACATGCCCGCACCCGCGAGTCCGGGTACGCCACCGCCGGCCCCCGCGAATCCGGGCACGCCACCGCCGGCCGCCGCGAATCCGGGCAGGTCGCCGTTGGCGATCCCGGAGCCGTCAGCAGGCGAGGGCGAGCCGGGCCGGCCGGTACCAGGGGCGGACGGAACGGACGAACCACCACCGGTCGGGGCCGGACCGGGCGTCCAGCCGGCCGGCGAGGCGGATCCGGGCAGGCCGCCGGATGGGGCAGAACCGGGCAGGCTGCCGGATGAGCCCGCTGGGGCCGAACCGGGCAGGCTGCCCGGTGAGGGCAGACCGGGAACCGCGGTGGCCGGGAACACGGCGCCCGGTATGGACGCGCCCGCCGCGGAACCGGCGTCACCATGACGGGGCACGCCGCCGTCCGTCCAGGAGGGCCCCGGCCCGGTGCCGGAACCCGAACCTGCGCCCGCGCCCGGAAGGCTGCCGCTCTCCGGTGCGGAACCCCTGAACCCGCCGCTCTCGCCGGGCCCGGGAACACCGGCCCGGCCGATCGCACCCTCCCCCGGCGTCCCGGCGGGGAACGCACCGGAAACCGCGGCACCCCCCGCCGGTACGGGCCGGCCGGAGACGTTCTCACCGGCCATCGGGAACGGTGAGTCGCCGCCCTGGGCCGGGGCACCGGGTTGACCGGCCGTGGGATCGCTGCCGCCGGTCACGCCCGGCAGACCGGTGGCGGAGAGATCAGGACCGGCCCATCCCGCGCCGGGCGTAACCACCCCGCCGGTAAAGCCGCCCGGCACCGAGATCCCGGACGCCGCGCCACCCGGCGAGATTCCGGACGCCGCGCCACCCGGCGAGGTGCCGGAGCCGCCCGCTCCGGAGAACCCGGATCCGGGCTCACCCGTACCCGGAAGCCCGGAGACGTCGGTCGTCCCCGATCCGGAGTGTCCGGGTGCCGTGATGCCGGATGGCCCCTCGCCGGGCACGCCGGACCCGTGGGTCAGCCAGGGCGGCCGGGAGTCCGGGGACGTTCCCGCACCGCCGGCGGTGGACCATGCACCGGTCTCCTCGACGGCCCAGCCCGGGGCAGACGGTTCGGGAGCGGACGGTTCGGCCGGTGGCCACATCCGCCTCTGCCCGGTGGGCGGCGGCCAGCTCCCGCCGGCGAGGCCCGCATCGGGCCGGCTCGGCGGCGAGGGAGCGAAACCACTGCCGGAAGCCGGAGCGGACGGGCCGCCCGCCGGTGGCATCGGGGCTGTTCCGCGGGCGGGCGCGCCGGTCGCCGTACTGCCCAGTGGGTCGCCGGCCAGATCGGGAGCAGAGGGACCAGGGACAGCGGAAGGATCAGAACCAGCAGGATTGTCAGTTCGGCCATGTGACGGGGACTCCTCGACCGCCCAGGGCGGTGGTGACGGGACGGCGGACGGCATGAGGCCGGACGCCGACGGGAACGGTGTGCCGGGCGGGCCGGACGGGGCCCAGGCGGGACGGGTGGCGGCGACGAGGCCGGAAGCTTCGGCTAGACCGGCGGCGGCAAGGACCTCACCGGCGGCCTGGGCGGTACGGCAGGGCAGCGGCTCACCGCAGGCCGGACACTCGGTCATCCCGTCGTGCGGCCCGAGCCCACCGCCGTGTGCCTCGACCATTCTGGTCGCGGTTCGCGCCAGCACACTCTCCGGTTTGACGTAAGTCGATGCCATCGCCTTGTCGCCCCCATCCCCCGCCTGTCCACCAGCCGGGACGACACGACGGTCCCGCCGGTTGGCTCGGCTCCGCTCCAGTTCACCCCTTCGGGGGTCCTCGGAGGGCGGATTTCCCCAGATCAGTGCAGATCCGGGTGCCGGATGCCGGAAAGCGGGACGGAGGGGGAGGCCGAGCGGTATGCAGTGAGAGGAAATTCACTCACGGTATTGAGGCGCGTTCGCTCCGTAGCATTGATGTACTTCCAGGAGGTGACCCCCCATGGACGACACCGAACTGCACCGCGAGCGGATCCTCCGGCACGTGAGCCCCATCATCACCGGCCGCTTCGTCGGCTTCCAGACGTCCTACACCCGCGAGGTGCGCATCGGCCGGCCGGTCGCCCTCGCCGTCTTCCTGCTCGCCGGGATCGCTCAGCTGATCGGTTCGCTGATGCGGATGAAACCGGCCCGGCGCACCCTGAAGGAGCTGCGCAAGGGCCCGGAGTTCCTGGTGACGCCGGTCCGGCTGCGCGACGACCTCGGGCAGATCTACGAGATCGAGATGCACGGGCAGTTGCCGCAGTCGGCGTTGCACCGCGGCGACCTGGTCCAGGTGCGCACCGAGCCACAAGCCGATCCGACCCTGCCGGTACGGCTGACGCAGGTGGTGAACCTGACGACGATGCAGCCGCTGACCCCGCGCATCCCGACGCAGTGGTCGCACCTGGGCCCGGCGATGCTGGTCCAGGCCGCGGTCGGGATCACCATCTTCGGCGCGGTGATGGCCTTCTGGCTGGGATGAAATTCCGGCCGACCGGGTAGGAACAGCGCCCATGGAAGATCGTTTGAACATCTGGCGAGAATGGACGGTCGGCACCGGGCGCTCCGCCATCGACAACCGTCATCATGAGGGAGGGGGATGGCGGCTACGGCGCCGCGCTGTCTCCTGGCGTCTCTAAGACGGCTCGAAAGGTGGTGCGCGGTGGGCGAGAAAGTCGACCAGACCAATTTCACCCGCGAGGACCGAACCCGCTACCGGCAGAAGATCCGCCGCAGTCTCGACGTGTTCGCGACGATGCTGCGCGAGGCACGCTTCGAGTTCGAGCGGCCTCTGACCGGCATGGAGATCGAGCTCAACCTGATCGACGACCACGGCGACCCGGCGATGCGCAACGCCGAGGTGCTCGGTGCGATCGCCGACCCGGACTTCCAGACGGAGCTGGGCCAGTTCAACATCGAGATCAACCTGCCACCACGGCGGCTGGCCGGTGACGACTTCGCCGAACTGGAGCGGGGCCTGCGGTCCAGCCTGAACCAGGCGGAGCGACGGGCCCGGGCGGCGGGCGCGCACATGGTGACGATCGGCATCCTGCCGACGCTGCGGCGCGAGCACCTCACCGGCGAGGCGCTCACCGTGAACCCGCGGTACCAGCTGCTCAACGAGCAGATCTTCGCGGCCCGCGGCGAGGACCTGGACATCCGCATCGACGGGGTGGACCGGCTGGCGGTCACCACGGACACCATCGCTCCGGAGGCGGCGTGCACCAGCACCCAGTTCCATCTGCAGGTGAGCCCGGCCCAGTTCGCGGCGTACTGGAACGCCTCGCAGATCACCGCCGGCATCCAGGTGGCGCTGGGGGCGAACTCGCCGCTGCTGTTCGGCCGCGAGCTCTGGCGTGAGACCCGGATCCCGCTGTTCGAACAGGCCACCGACACCAGGTCGGAGGAGATAAGAGCACAGGGTGTACGCCCACGCGTGTGGTTCGGCGAACGCTGGATCACCAGTGTCTTCGACCTGTTCGAGGAGAACGTCCGCTACTTCCCGGCCCTCCTGCCGATCTGTGACATCCACGATCCGGCCGAGATCCTGGAACGCGGTGAGATCCCCGAGCTGAGCGAGTTGCGGCTGCACAACGGCACGGTCTACCGCTGGAACCGGCCGATCTACGCGGTCGTCAACGGCCGCCCGCACCTGCGGGTGGAGAACCGGGTGATGCCGGCCGGGCCGACGGTCGCCGACACGATCGCCAACGCCGCGTTCTACTACGGCCTGGTGCGGACCCTCGCCGAGGCCGACCGGCCGCTCTGGACGCAGATGAGCTTCCGGGCCGCCGAGGAGAACTTCCACAACTGTGCCCGGCACGGCATCGACGCGACCGTGTTCTGGCCGGGTCACGGCACCCTGCCGGTCACCGAGCTGGTGCTGCGGCGTCTGCTGCCGCAGGCGGCGGACGGCCTCGACCTGTGGGGTGTCTCGCCGGCCCAGCGCGATCGGCTGCTCGGCATCATCGAGCAGCGTTGCCTGCGGCATCGCAACGGCGCGGCCTGGCAGGTGGAGACGCTGCACGCGCTGGAGGCCCAGGGGCACGACCGGCAGGCGGCCCTGCACGAGATGGTGCGCCGCTACGTGCCGCTGATGCACGACAACATCCCGGTGCACGAATGGCCGGCCGCCGGCAAGGGCTGATCACGGCTCAGTTCCCGGGACGCTCGATGTTCCCGGGACGCTCGATGTTCCCGGGACGCTCGGGGATCCCGGAGGCTCAGGGATTCCGGGACGCCTCGGGGGTCCGGGATGCGGCGATCGCCACGGTCACCCCGTCCCGGGCCTGTTTCGGCAGCAGCAGAACCGCGCCGGGACCGGCCGCCAGCAGGGCGGCCGCCTCGGCGACACTCGGGCTGCCGACCGCCGCCGCAGCCGCGCGCCCCGGATTCGGCACGGGCTGAGCGGCCAGGACGTCCGCCGGATATCCGGCCAGCCGCCACCCGTACTCCCCGGCCAGCGCCCGCACCCGGTTCTCCGCGGCCCGCCGGTCCAGGGTGGCGAGCACGCCGACCTCGGCGGGGGTGAGGCCCGCCCCGGCCAGAGCGGCGAGCACCGGGGCGGTCACCGCGGCACCGCTGCGCGCGCCCAGCCCGAGAACGATCACCGGACCGCGGCGGCGACCAGGTTACGGGCCAGCGCCGGCGTGCCGGCCCAGTGCAGATGCAGGTAGGACGCGTGCAGCCGGGAGCCGGCGAACCCCTCCGGGTCGGCACCGCGCCACGCCCAGGCGGCACCGCCGGCCGGGGACAGCAGCAAGCCGGACCTCGGGTGTACGGCGGTCCGGTGGAACTCGTGCCCGGTGACCCGGGTACCGGCCGGGGCGAGCGGACTGTCCGACAGTGCCACCGCGTCCCGGTAGCCGAGGGTCAGCGACGGTGTCATGGCCGCGTCGGCGTCGAGCACCCCGCACATCGGTTCGCCGTCCAGGGTCCGGCACAGCCACAGCAGGCCCGCACACTCCGCCGCGATGACACCACCGAAGTTCCGGACATCGGCCAGCAGCTCGGCGTTCCCGGACAGCGCGGACGCGTACACCTCGGGGAAGCCACCGCCGACCACCAGTGCCCGTGCCCCCGCGGGCAGTGCCGGATCGTGCAGCGGGTCGAACGGGACGACCGTCGCTCCCGCCCCGGTCAGAAGTTCGGTCGTCTCGGCGTACGAGAAGGAGAAAGCCGGACCACCGGCGACCGCGACGACCGGACCGCCCGGCACCGGGTCCTCGATGAGGGGTGTCCACGCGGTGGCCGCCAGCGGCGGGACCGAACGCGCCACCGCGGCGACCGCGTCCAGGTCGACCGACGCCGCGATCAGCGTCGCCATGGCGTCCACCGAGGCCAGCGCCTCGGCGTGGCGTTCAGCCGCCGGGATCAGCCCGAGATGCCGGGACGGCGCCGCGACCGCGTCGGCGCGCCGCAACGCACCGAGCACCGGTGTGCCGACCTCCTCGCAGGCGTCGCGCAGGATCTGCTCGTGCCGGTCCGACCCGACCCGGTTGAGGATCACCCCGGCGATCCGGGCGTTGCCGAAACTGCGGAAGCCGTGCACCAGCGCGGCGATCGACCGGCCCTGCGCCGCCGCGTCGATCACCATGATCACCGGAGCGTCGAGGAGCGCCGCGACCTGTGCCGTGGACCCGGCCTCACCGGCGCCGGTCCGCCCGTCGTACAGGCCCATCACGCCCTCGACGATCGCCAGGTCGGCACCCGCCGAACCATGCGCGAACAGTGGGGCGACCAGGTTCTCCCCCACCATGACCGGGTCCAGGTTGCGTCCCGGCCGCCCGGCGGCGAGCGCGTGATAGCCCGGATCGATGTAGTCCGGCCCCACCTTGAACGGCGCCACCCGGAGGCCGCGCCGCGCGAACGCCGCCAGCAGCCCGGTGGCCACGGTCGTCTTGCCGTGCCCGCTGGCCGGAGCCGCGATCACCACCCGGTTCACCACTCGATGCCCTGCTGCCCTTTACGACCCGCGTCCATCGGGTGCTTCACCTTCGTCATCTCGGTCACCAGGTCGGCCGCCGCGATCAGATCCGGATGCGCGTCCCGCCCGGTGATCACCACATGCTGCGTACCGGGCCGGTTCGCGAGCGTCTCGATCACGTCGGCGACGTCCACCCAGCCCCACTTCATCGGATAGGTGAACTCGTCCAGAACGTAGAACCGGTAGGTCTCGGCAGCCAGGTCCCGCTTGATCTGCGCCCACCCCTCGGCGGCCTCCACGGCATGGTCGCGCTCGGTGCCGGCCCGCTGGATCCAGGACCAGCCCTCACCCATCTTGTGCCAGGTCACCGGAGCTTTCCCGGCCTCCCCGAGCGCCTTGAGAGCGGCCTCCTCACCGACCTTCCACTTCTCCGACTTGACGAACTGGAACACCCCGATCGGCCAGCCGGCACTCCATGCCCGCAACGCCATCCCGAACGCCGCCGTCGACTTGCCCTTGCCCGGCCCGGTGTGCACCGCGAACACCGCCTGCCGCCGGCGCTGCCGCGTCGTCAGCCCGTCATCGGGCACGCTGGTGACTTTTCCCTGCGGCACAACCCCTCCTCGAACCACCACTCGTTACGCATCGCTGACTGCCGCGATTCGCCGGTACGGCCAGCCGGTCCCGCCTCGCGTCTCGACCGGGAGCCGTACCCCCGAACGGGTTTCGGGGGCGCGAGCGCGTGTCCGGACCGCCGGCCGGCTTTTGGGTCGGCGAAGACTTGCTGAGCTACGCCTCGGGGACGTCCCGCGGCTGTACGGATCACGCAGCGCGCCGGTAGGCGCGATCCGGGGCGTGGCCGGGCCCCGGCGGGGGCGACGACGGACCGCGGCGAACACTCGTGGCGTCCAGCTGTTCCAGGGGCATGACGTCTGCCGACAGCGCGGCGGCGAGCCGGCGGGCCAGGCCCAGCCGGATCGGCCCGGACTCGCAGTCAACGACCACGGTGGACACACCGGCCAGCGCCGATGCCAGCCGTAGCGGGTCGGGCCCGCTGGTGACGCGGCCGTCGGTGACGATCACCAGCAGCGGACGGCGACGCGGGTCGCGCCGGCGTTCGGTGGCGATCGTGGCGACGGCGGCCCGCAGTCCGGCGGCGAGCGGCGTGCGGCCGCCGGTCCGCAGGGCTGCCAGTCGCTGCACGCCCACCTCGTGGCTTGATGTCGGGGGCAGCACCACCTCGGCGTCGCTGCCCCGGAAGGTGATCATCCCGATCCGGTCCCGCCGCTGGTAGGCGTCTCGCAGCAAGGACAGCACGGCCGTCTTGACCAGTGTCATCCGCTTGCGTGCGGCCATCGAACCGGAGGCGTCCACGACGAAGAGCACGAGGTTCGCCTCCCGCCCGACGTGCACCGACTCGCGCAGGTCCCGCGGCTCCACCCGGATCCCCCGTACCGCACCGGCGGCGCCGGCCGCGCCGCCCTCAGAAGCACCGGCACCGTCGAGGGCGGGTCGGTCCAGGGCGGCTCGGTCCAGGGCGGCTCGGAGGGTGGCGAACAGGTGCGGAGCGCCGGAGATCTTGCCCTGCGGCAGCCGGGCACCCACGACGCGGCCGCGCCGGGCGAAGGCCGGGGAGCGCCGGCCGGCGTGACCGCCCTCGCCACGGGCCGCGATCCGCAGCGTGCGCGGACGGTACGCGGTTCCGGCGGCGGCCACCGCCCCGGACGGTGACCGGCCGGTGGCGGGGTCGTCGGTGGACGCCGACGGATCAGGTCCCGGCGAGGGTTCCCGGCCGGGGCCGGCGGGCATGTCGGACTCGCTCGGCGGGTGGGTGCTCCCGCCCGTACCGCCGGAGGGGTTCTGCGGGCCGGGAGAACCGCCTCCGCCGCCCGGGCCGTCGTCGTCGGGACCGTCGTCGCCGGAGGGGTCCGTGGAGCCCGGGACGCCCGGCGTCTCCGGTGGCGCGGCGTCCTCCTCCTCGGCCTGGCGTTCGGCCTCGGCCAGGGCATCGTCGAGTTTCTGTTCGTCGGTGCCGGGCGGGTCGAGCGGGTCGGTACGGCGCCGGTGCGGAAGGGCCAGCCGGGCCGCGTCGCGGACGTCGTCGGCGGTGACCCGGTCGCGGCCGTGCCAGGCCGCAAGCGTCACCGCGCAGCGGGCCACCACGATGTCGGCACGCATGCCGTCGACACCGTAGGCGAGGCAGACGCGGGCGATCCGATCGAGTTCGGCGTCCGGCAGATCCACCGACGGCAGAACGGCGCGGGCCGCGGCGATGCGCGCCGCGTAGTCACGTTCCTGCTGCTCGTAGCGGGCGGCGAAACCGGCCGGGTCGGCCTCGTAGGCGAGCCGGCGCCGGACCACCTCGGCGCGCTGGCGGGCGTCGCGGGGCGCGGCGACCGTGACGACCAGGCCGAACCGGTCGACGAGTTGCGGGCGGGGCTCGCCCTCCTCCGGGTTCATGGTGCCGACCAGCAGGAACCGGGCGGCGTGCTTGACCGAGACGCCGTCCCGCTCGACGTGGGCGCGGCCCATCGCGGCGGCGTCGAGAAGCAGGTCCACGAGGTGGTCGGGAAGGAGGTTGACCTCGTCGACGTAGAGGACGCCCCGGTGTGCGGCGGCCAGCAGTCCCGGCTCGTACGCCTTCACGCCGTCGCTGAGGGCCCGCTGCAGGTCGAGGGTGCCGACGACGCGGTCCTCGGTGGCGCCGACGGGCAGTTCCACGAGGCTCGCGGGCCGGTCGTCCGACGGCCCGCCCGGTGTGTGCGGGCCGTCGGGACAAGCGGGGTCGGGCGCGGCCGGGTCACAGGCGAACCGGCAGCCGTGCACGACCGTAACCTGCGGCAACAGGCTGGCCAGGGCGCGGACCACGGTGCTCTTGGCGGTGCCTTTCTCGCCCCGGACGAGAACCCCGCCGACGGCCGGGGACACCGCGGTCAGCAGCAGGGCGAGACGTAGGTCGTCGAGGCCGACCACAGCCGAGAACGGGTACGGAGTCGTCACCAGGATCCCTTCGGTGCGGGTGTCCACGCCCGCGCGTCGGTTGTCACGAGCGGCCGGAGTTCCTGGCTCCCGGAAAGCCCTGTCGACGAGCCACCGGTCACAGTGGCGGGACCGTCCCGGATTCGCACCGGGTTCCTCCGCTACCGCTCGCCGGTCACTCTTCCCGACCGGCCGGGCACCCGTCAACGCGGGGTCCGTCACGGCCGTCCCGCCGGGGCGAGCAACCGGCTGGGCGGGTTCGGTCACCACCGTCCCGCCGGGACGAGCAACCGGCTGGACGCCACCGTTGTCTCGGCGTCGATGAGACAACGGTGGCGTCCAGCCAGGGTTGATCAGGAGCGGACGGCCTTCTCGGTGCTGGGGAGAGGTTCCGGGGCGAGGCGGTCGAGTTCGGCGACGACGTCCAGGACGGCCAGGGCGGACTTCTCCACGAGCGGCCGCAGCCGGCGGTAGAACTCGGCGTCGTCCGGGTCGGGGCGGACCGGCCGGCCGGTATGCACCAGCGCGGCGGCCTGGTCGAGGTCGGGCAGTTCACCGAGGGCGTGCCGGCCGAGCAGGCAGGCGCCCAGCGCGGTGCCCTCGGGCACGTCGGCCACCGTGACCGGCAGGTCCAGGGCGGCGGCGAGCACGTCGACCCACAGTTTGGAGGCGGCCGCCCCGCCGGTGGCCCGGATCTCGGTGAGCGGGTGGCCCTCGGCGTCGAACGAGTCGCGGACCAGCGCCAGTTGCTGGCAGACACCCTCGACGGCGGCCCGGACGAGGTGCGGGCGGCCGTGCTCGCGGCGCAGCCCGAGGTAGGCGCCGCGCAGGCCGGGCCGCCACCACGGGGCCCGCTCGCCGAGCAGGTACGGCAGGCAGAGCAGGCCCTCGCTGCCGGCGACGACCCGGGACGCCTCCTCCAGCAGGGCCGCGTCCCGCTCGTCGGCGTCCTCGCCGTCGCCGCCGGGCATCAGGGTCTGCCCGGCCCAGCGGACCACCGAGCCGGCGTTGTTGACGGCTCCGCCGATCACCCAGCGGTCCTCGGTGAGGGCGTAGCAGAAGAGCCGGCCGGCGGCGTCGGCGGTGGGAACGCCGACGACGGTACGCAAGGCGCCGCTGGTGCCGAGCGACACCGCCCCGATGCCGGCCGGGGTGGCGCCGACCCCGAGGTTGGCCAGCGGCCCGTCGGCGGCGCCGATGATCAGCGGGGTGCCGGCGTCCAGGCCGGCGGCGGCGGTGATCTCGGTGCTGAGCCGCAGGGACGTGGTCGTCGGCACCACCTCGGCCAGTTGCGAGTGGCGTACCCCGGCGATCTCGACGGCCTCGTCGTCCCACCGCCGGGCGTGGATGTCGTAGAGGCCGGTGCCGGAGGCGATCGACAGGTCGACCTGGAACGGCCCGCCGGTGAGCGCCGCGACGATCAGCTCCTTGACCCCGCCCCAGCGCGCGGCGCCACGCAGCGTGCCGGGGTCGGTCTCGGCCCACCAGGCAAGCTTGGGCAGCGGCGACATCGGGTGGACCGGGGTGCCGGTGCGGGCCTGGAGCTCTCTGGCCCGGCCCTCGGCGACGATGCGTTCGCACTGCGCGGCGGCCCGGTTGTCGGCCCAGGTGACGACCGGCCCGGCCGGCTTGCCGTCGCCGTCCATCGGGACGAGCGCGTGCAGGAACGAGCTGAGACTGATCGCGATCACCCGGTCGCCGCGCTCACGGCAGGCCGCGGCCACGTCGATCAATGCCTTCCGCGCCGCGTCGGCGAGCTGGACCGGGTCGAGCTCGGCGCGGCCCGGAGCGGGCACGGCGAGCGGGTAGTGGACACTCGTCAGAGCGCGGATCTCACCATCCGGCCCCGCGGCGATTCCCTTGGTCGAGGTGGTCCCGGTGTCGATGCCGATCACGACGTCCATACGTCTCCTCCTGCCGCACTTCCCTGCCGTGGGAGCCTTTCATGCCCGCCGGGGCCACCGGCCAAGCCCTCCCCGCGGCGCACACACAGCAGCGCCCCGCCGGGAGTCCGGCGGGGCGCTGCTGAGGTGGATCCGGGTCAGCGCTGGTCGAGCGGCACGAAGTCGCGGACCGGCGAGCCGGTGTAGATCTGCCGCGGGCGGCCGATCTTGTTGGCCGGGTCGAGCATCATCTCGCGCCACTGCGCGATCCATCCGGGGAGCCGGCCGATCGCGAAGAGCACGGTGAACGCGTTGGTCGGGAAGCCCATGGCCTTGTAGATCAGGCCGGTGTAGAAGTCGACGTTCGGGTACAGCTTGCGGGAGATGAAGTACTCGTCGGAGAGCGCGATCTCCTCGAGCTTGAAGGCGATCTCCAGCAGCGGATCCGGCTTGTCCAGGGTGGAGAGCATCTCCTGGGCGGCCTTCTTCACGATGGCGGCGCGCGGGTCGTAATTCTTGTAGACCCGGTGGCCGAAGCCCATCAGCTTGACGCCTTTTTCCTTGTTCTTCACCCGGGTGACGAACGAGTTGACGTCTCCGCCGTCCTTGCGGATCTGCTCGAGCATCTCGAGCACGGCCGCGTTGGCGCCGCCGTGCAGCGGGCCGGAAAGGGCGTTGATGCCGGCCGAGACCGACGCGAACAGGTTGGCCTGCGCCGAGCCCACCAGGCGCACCGACGAGGTCGAGCAGTTCTGCTCGTGGTCGGCGTGCAGGATGAACAGCATGTCCAGGATCTTGGCGACCTTGGGGTCGACGTTGTAGTTGACCGTGGGCAGGCCGAAGGTGAGGCGCAGGAAGTTCTCGACGTAGTCGAGCGAGTTGTCCGGGTACGGCAGCGGGTGGCCGATGGACCGCTTGTAGATGTACGCCGCGATAGTCGGAAGTTTCGCCATCAGGCGGATCGCGGAGATGTCGACCTGCTCCTCGTCGAGCGGGTCGAGCGCGTCCTGGTAGAAGGTCGACAGCGCGGTCACCGCGGACGACAGCACCGACATGGGGTGCGCGTCACGCGGGAAGCAGGAGAAGAAAGTCCGCATCTCCTCCTGCAGCAGGGTGTGCACGCGGATCTTGTCCGCGAAGTCCTGCAGCTGAGCCGCGGTCGGCAGCTCGCCGTTCATCAGCAGATAGGAGACCTCCAGGAAGGTGCTCTTCTCCGCCAGCTGCTCGATCGGGTAACCCCGGTAGCGTAGAATGCCCTGGTCACCGTCGATGTAAGTGATCGCCGACTTGGTCGACGCGGTGTTCACGAACCCCTGGTCGAGGGTTACGTAACCGGTCTCCTTCAGCAGAGCACTGACGTCGATGCCGCCCGGCCCGTCGACGGCCTTCGTGACCGCCATCGACAATTGACCACCGGGGTGGTCGAGCTTGACATCCGTCATGTATTTCCCTCACTTCACCGGCAGATGTCCCAAAGATTTTGCCGTTCACCGTAAACCCTCAACCTGAATGGGTCATCAGGTGGCCACCGGTTGAGGCATTGGTCACCAGTACGTATGGGTCGTTGCGCCATAGACAATGGTCGGTATATTGCGACTTCGTTACGGAGGGCCCATGAAGATCCCGAGTGACGGACCCGTCGTAGTGGGAGTCGGCGATCCGGTGACCGACGCGGCCGCGGTCCGCCTAGCCGCGCGGGAGGCGGCCTCCCGCGGGCGGGTGTTGCAGGTCGTGCACGCTTTCGCCGGCCCCGGCGACGCCGGCTGGGGTCCGGCCCGGCGGGTCGCCTCGCACGTGGTCGACGAGGCGGTCTCCATCGCCCAGCGTTCCACACCCGGCGTCGACGCGCGGGGTCAACTCGTGGATGGCCCGCCTGCGCGGGTCCTTCTGCGCCTGAGCCGCGGCGCCGTCCTGGTCGTGGTGGGTGGTCCGCTCGTCGAGGTGGTGGCCCGGGCCTGGTGCCCGGTGGCGGTGACCCGCACCCCGCGGACACCGTCCGGCCCGGTGCTGGCCGCCGTGGACGGATCACCCTGCTCGGTGCTGGTACTACGGTTCGCGGCGGAGGCTGCGGACCGGCGCGGAGGGCCCGTGCACGTGGTGCACGTGGCGGCGCCGGAACGGGAGGAGGACGGGGAGCGGGTGCTCGACGAGGTGCTCGCACGGGCACCGTGGGCGACCGCCGTACGCCGGCTTCTGTTGACCGGCCCGCCGGATGCCACCCTGGTCCGCGCGTCCGGCAAGGCCGGGATGATCGTGCTCGGGCCGCGCGGCGCCACCGCGACCCGGCGGCTCGGCACGACCGCCGGTGAAGTGCTGCACCGGGCGGCCTGCCCGGCCGTGTTCGTGCACGGAGCGAGCCCCCCGGCAGGTTTCGTGAAGCCCGGTGACGGGGTGCCCGTATTGCTACCGTTGACGCATACATAGGTCTTCGGGCTGTACGGGAGGAATGCCCGGTGCGATCGGTACTTCCGCCGGGAATCGCCCGCCGGCTCTGGCAGGCCATGGCCGCCGCCGGCATCCTCGCCACGGTCGTCTACATCGCCTTCCCGTCGTCGACACTCGGCAGCGCGGCGTTCGCGGCGCTGGCCGTCACAGTGGTGGCGGCCTGCTTCGTCGGTCCGCGCCGCTGGGCCGCCGAACCGCCGGCGGCCTGGCGCTCGATGGCCGCCGCCGCGCTGGTGTTCATGATCGGTGTGCTGATCCGGCCCACGGTGACCGACATGGCGATGCCGTGGCCGCTGCTGGCCGACGCCGCCTCCTTCAGCGGATACCTGCTGCTCGGCGCCTTCGTGCTCATCCTGCTGCAGCGCCGGCGCAGCCTGGACCGGCACGCCGCACTCGACGGGCTGACGGTCTGCCTGTCCGCCGGGGTCGCCAGCACCCTGCTGCTGGCCCTGCCGGCCGCCGCGATCGCCGGCCGGGACCCGGTGCTCTCGATCATCCAGGGCACCTACCCGCTGTTCGACGTCATGCTGGCGCTGCTCACGGTGAACCTCACCTTCACCGCCAAGCACTGGCCGGTCAGCCTGGTGGCGCTGCTCACCATGATGATCGGGATCTTCGTCGGCGACCTGGCCTACGCGATCGAGGGGGTCAGCGGCAGGATCTACGGATCGCCGCTGCTCAACGTGCCGTTCATGCTGGCCTACACCGCTCTCGGGGTGGCCGCGCTGCACCCGTCCGTGGTGGACATGGGCCGGGCCGCCAAACCACCCGTCCAGGCCTGGTCCTGGCCGCGCATGTCGCTGCTGCTGCCCGCGCTGGCCGTACCGTACGTACTGCTGCTCACCCCGGTCTCCCGGTCGGTCACCGGGCGGTCCCTGATCGCGGTCGCCGCCGGGCTGTCGGTCGCGCTGCTGCTGATCCGGGCGATCTCCGCGGTCCGCGCCCAGGTCGCGGCCCAGCTGCGTTCCGAGCACCAGGCCACCCACGACCCACTGACCGGGCTGCCCAACCGGCAGTCGATGACGTCGGAGATCGCCCGCCTGGTCACCGTGGCCGATCCCGAGGGACACGACCGGGTGTGGGTCTACATGCTCGATCTGGACGGCTTCAAATGGGTCAACGACTCGTGGGGCCACGACACCGGCGACCAGCTGGTGATCGAGGTCGGCCGGCGGCTGCGCAGCGCGGTACCCGGCAGCATCCCGGTCGCCCGGGTCGGCGGTGACGAGTTCCTGCTCGCCTTCATCGGTGAGAAGGGCGGCGCGCTGCGCCTCGTCGACGACATCCGGGGCTGTTTCTCCCGGCCGTACACGGTCCGCGACCACGAGGTGGTGATCAGCGCGTCGATCGGCATCTCGCACGCCGAGGCCGACCCGGACAACGCCACGGTCACGGCTGAGGCGCTGATGCGGGACGCCGACACCGCCATGTACCGCGCCAAGGGCGAGGGGCCGGGCCGCTCCACCATCTTCGACACCAGCATGCACGCCCAGGTACGCGAACGCATCGAGCTGGAGGTCGCGCTGCGGCAGGCGCTCGCCGGCGAGCAGCTGCACGTGGCGTACCAGCCGATCGTCCGCCTTGAGAGCGGGATCCCGGTCGGCGCCGAGGCGCTGGTGCGCTGGCTGCACCCGGAACGCGGGCCGATCCCGCCGATGACGTTCATCCCGATCGCCGAGGACGCCGGCCTGATCACCGCGATCGGCACCTGGGTCCGCAAGGAGGCGCTGCGCCAGCTCGGCGTCTGGCGCTCCGAGGGCACCGTCGGCGACGACTTCTACCTGTCGATCAATGTGTCGCCGCGCCAGCTCTCCGACCCGGAACTGCCGCTGATCGTCTCCGGCGAGATGGTCCGCTACGGGGTACCGGCGCAGTGCGTGGCCCTGGAGATGACCGAGTCGGTGATGGTGGACGGTTCCAGCGTCACCTCACGGGTCCTCTTCGAACTGCGCGAACTGGGTGTGAAGCTGCTCGTCGACGACTTCGGCACCGGCTTCTCCGCTCTCGGCTACCTGCGCCGCTTCCCGGTCACCGGTGTCAAGATCGACCGTTCGTTCGTCACCGGTCTCGGGGTCAACCACGAGGACGACGAGATCGTCCGTGCCGTGGTGGCGATGAGTCACGCTCTCGGCCTGTCGGTGATCGCCGAGGGGGTGGAGACGCCGTTGCAGCGCGAGGCGCTGTACGCGGTCGGCGTCGTCAACGCGCAGGGCTGGCTGTGGGGAGCGGCGGTGCCGGCACCCGAGTTCGCCGAACGCTGGCGGGACGTGGTGCTGCGCGGCCCGGAGATCCCGGCGATCGTGTCGAACCCGTCGGGCCGGCATCGCCGGCCCGACTGAGATCGTCAGACCTTGGCGGAGCGGCGTTCCGGCTGGTCGCCCGAGAGCCGGTTCGGCAGCCCGCGCCGCTCGGCACGCCGGAACGGCATGTCGTCCTTCGGGAACTCGTACATCCAGAACGACTGGGCGTCCAGCCGGGTCGGCTGCGCCCGGCCGGCCGACGAGGCCCGGCTCAGGATCATCGCGATCATCCGCGGCAGCTGGTTGCGCTCCTCGTTGAACCCGCAGATGTCGAAGAACACCTTGCCGTCCACCGCCTCGATGGGCGCGTACATGGCCCGCTGCAGGGCCACGAAGACGCCCTGGCCACGGTTACCCAGCGCGGAGCCCGCGAACAGGCAGTAGAACAGGCGGCGCTGCTCGTACAACTCGGGCCAGTGGTATTTGAAGTAGTCCGCCGAGATCAGCGGAACCGACTCCAGGTTGTTCGTGATCGTGCCCATCCCGGCGATGCCGTTCTCGTCCATCGCCACGTGCTTGTCGATTCGCTTGTCGCCCATCACCTCCTCGAACTCGTGCCGGTACATGAGGTGCCGGTTGACCGCGAGGATCCGCAGGTCACTGAAGCAATCCTTGTAGAACTCCCAGGCCTCCTCCATCATCTCGGCCGGCAGTTCGTCCATGATCTCCACGCGCACGTCGTCGCCCCCTCTCGACGACAAACCTTCCAAAGACCCCGCGGCTGTGAGGGCGACTTCGGCGATTCACCGGTAGAAATCGGGTATGCGCTTCGCCACCTGGAACGTCAACTCGGTCAAGGCCCGCCTGCCCCGTCTGCTCGACTGGCTCGCCGGAACCGCCCCCGACGTCGTCTGCCTGCAGGAGACCAAGGTCGCCGACGACGGCTTCCCGGCCGCCGAGGTCGCCGAACTGGGGTACGAGACGGCCGCGTACGGCCAGGGCCGCTGGAACGGTGTCGCCGTGCTCTCCCGGATCGGCCTCGACGACGTGCGCCGCGGCTTCACCGGCGCACCCGGCTACCCCGGCCCGGAGGCGCGCGCCGTCAGCGCCCGGTGCGGCGGCATCCGGTTCATGTCGGTGTACGTGCCGAACGGCCGCACCCCCGACGACCCGCACTACGCCTACAAGCTGCAGTGGCTCGCCGCGCTGCGCGAGGCCCTGATCCCGGATCTGCAGGCCGGTCCGCTCGTGGTCGCCGGCGACTACAACGTGGCTCCCACCGACGACGACGTGTGGGACATCGCCGTCTTCGCCGGGTCCACCCACGTGACCCCGCCGGAACGGGCCGCCCTCGCCGCGATCCGCGACATCGGCCTGACCGACGTCCCGGCCCGGCCGCTCAAGGGTGACCATCCGTTCACGTACTGGGACTACCGTGCCGGGATGTTCCATCAGAACAAGGGCATGCGGATCGATCTGGTGTACGGCAGCGCCGACGTCGCCGGGCGGGTCACCGACGCGTACGTGGATCGCGAGGCCCGCAAGGGCAAAGGTCCTTCCGACCACGCCCCGATCGTGGTTGATCTGACCGATTGAATCGTGAGCAAGTAGGCTGGTGTCGATTCTGAAAGGTCCGGCGGGGGAGAAACGGGGAGCAGACGATGACAGCGCGGACGCCCGCGATCGGCGAGTCGCTGTCGCCTGCGCCGGCTCTGTTGCAGGCCGCCTTCGAGGCGACCCCCGAGGCCGTGGTTTTGTGCTCGACGGCCGGCCGGACCGTGGTGACAGCGAACGCGGCAGCCCGCCGCCTGCTGCCCGCCGCACGCCCCGGCCACCCCGTCCCCGCGCTCCTGCCGCACCACGGCGCCGACTCCTTCCAGGCCGAGCACGAGGGCCGCCAGCTGTACGGGATGCGCCGCGACCTGGACGACGGGCACCACGCCTGGTTCCTCCGCGACCACACCGAGCAACTCGCCCGGACCACCGCCCTGGAGGTCGAGCGCTCCCGGACCGCCTTCCTCGCCGAGGCCGGCCGCCGGCTCTCCGCTTCCCTGCACCTGCGGCGCTGCGTCCGGACCATGGTCGAGCTGGCCGCGACGCACCTGGCCGACGCCGCGATGGTCGTCCTGCCCATGGAACGCCGGCAGAGCACGTGGACCCGCCTGCTGCCGGGCCTGCCGGTCGAGGAGGGCACGCTGCACGAGCCCAAGCTCGGTGAGGTGCCGGGCCTGATCGAGGCGCTCGCCGGCTTCCCGCCCATCCCCAGCCGCTGGCTCGACCCGGCACAGGTGCCCGGCTGGCTGGTGCCGGCCGGGTTCGGCCCGCTCGGGGCACTCCTGGTGATCCCGCTGCCCGGCAACGCCGAGCCGGCCGGGGCACTGATCCTGGCCCGCTGCGGCCCGGACGCCGTCTTCACCACCGAGGACGAGGTCCTGGCCCGGATCTTCGCGGCCCGCGCCGGTGCGGCCGTCTCCGCCGCCGTCCTCTACCGCGAGCAGGTCGACACCACGGCGGTCCTGCAGGCCGACCTGCTGCCGCCGGAGCTGCCCGAGCCCGACGGTTTCGAGCTGACCGGCTCCTACCAGGCCGCCCGTGAGGCACTGCGGATCGGCGGCGACTTCTACGACGTGTTCGGTCCGGCGGGGTCCAGCACCGACACGGTGATCGCCCTCGGCGACGTCTGCGGCACCGGCCCGGAGGCCGCGGTGCTGACCGGCAAGGTCCGCCAGACGCTGCGCGCGCTGCGCCTGGTGCACACCGAGCCCGCGACAATGCTCACGGTGCTCAACGAGGTGCTGCTCCAGTCGTCCCGGCAGCCCCGGTTCGTCACCATGGTCATCGGTTCGGTGCACCGCGTCGACCACGGCCGGGTCCGGCTGGAACTCGCCAGCGGCGGCCACCCGGCGCCCCTGGTCCTGCGGCACGACGGCGAGGTCGAGGAGGTGCCCACCAGCGGCACCCTGATCGGTGTCCTGCCACGCGTCGTCGTCCGGCCCGCCACCGTCGAACTCAACCCCGGCGAGCTGTGCCTGCTCTACAGCGACGGCCTCACCGAGGCCCGCGGCGGCACCACCGGCACCGAACAGTTCGGTGAGAGCCGTCTCCGGCAGGCGCTTTCCGAGTGCCGCGGCATGCCCGGCGCCGCCACCGTCGAACGGATCCGCCAGCTCGTCTCCGACTGGGTGCGCGGCGGCGCTTCCGACGACATCGCCATGCTGGCGGTCCGCGCTCCGTCCCGTACCCCGCTCAGCCTGCGCGGCGGCGGCGCACCGGCCCAGTCGCCCTACGTCATCGCCGCCCGCCGCGGCGACCGCCGTCCCCGGAACCGCTCATGACCTCGCCCGCCGGCACCATCACACCGCCGATCGGCGGTGAGCTCGCCGACCGGTACCTCGGCCTGGTCTCCGACGGCGACGAGCCGGGCGCCACCGACCTGGTCAACGACCTGCTGGACGACGGCGTCCCGGCGCAGCGGATCATCGTCGACCTGATCGGCGGCACCCAGGCCCGCGTCGGCGACCTGTGGGCCGCCAACGAGTGGTCGGTGGCCCGCGAACACGCCGCCACCGCCGTGGGCGAACGCGCGCTCGCCGCCGTCGCCGCCCGCACCACCACGCCTCCCGACCGCGGCCGGATCGCGCTGGCCTGCGTCGACGGCGAATGGCACGGCCTGCCCGCCCGCATGCTCGCCGAGCTGCTGCGCCTCGACGGCTGGCGCGTCGACTTCCTCGGCGCCAGCGTCCCCGGCCGGCACCTGATCACCCATCTGCACCAGACCGGCCCCGACGCGGTGGCCCTGAGCTGCATGATCCCGACCCGGCTCCCCCGCGCCCACGCCGCCATCACCGCCTGCCGGTCGGCCGGCGTACCGGTGATCGCCGGCGGCCGAGGTTTCGGCCCCGGCGGCCGCTGGGCCGAACGTCTCGGCGCCCACGCCTGGGCCCGCACCGGCGAGGAGGCCGTGGCCCTGCTGGCCGGCGACTGGCCGCCCCGCAACGTGACCGACTTCCCGATGCCCGACGGCGAGGCCTTCCTCGGCGACGAGGAGTACACCCACCTGGTCCGATCCCGTCCTCAGTTGATCACGACGGCGATGGGCCGCCTCACGACGGCGTACCCCCCGGCCCGCGACTACGACGACAGCCAGCTCGAGGCCACCACCGAGGACATGGGCCACATCACCGACTTCCTGGCGGCCGCCCTCTACATCGGTGAGCAAGCTATCTTCACCGACTTCACCGAGTGGACGGCGGGGGTACTCACCTCCCGCGGCGTCCCGCCGACCGCCCTGAGCGTCGGCATCGGCCTGATCCGCGACCAGCTGGTCGACTTCCCGGCCGCGACGTCCATGATCGACGCGGCGCTCGCCGCCCTTCCACCCGACTGATTGCTCTTTTGCCCTGCGACGTACGCAGCTTCCGGACGCACGCCACTCGGCATCCACCGGCACTCACCACCCGCCCGGCATGAAGCGCCACCGGCCAACCGGCACCCATCAGCCGCCCTTGTACCCCGCCACGCGGGATTCGAGAGTTTGCGCCGCCGCGACCACCACAGCCCCGGCAAGCCGCAGCTCACCACGCGGGACGGGCCGCCCGCAGCGTGGTGACCCACGCCCATCGGCGAGCCGCAGCTCACCACGTGCATGGGAGGAATGCTGTCCGGGGCGGGTGGCATGCCTTTGGAGAGCTGCCGCGCCCTGGGCAGTCGACGGGCCTGGGATGGCGGAAGTCGAGCGCCACCACCACATCCTCACAAGGTCATCAGGAGAACGGCTGGTGACGCCTGTCGCGGCGTAGGGCCGGAATGGACGGGTGCCGACCGTCGGCGGGAGTCGTGCAATAAATGGGTGGCGCCCAGAAGAGTGCCCGGATTACCGTTGCCGCCATGCTGTGATGCCTTCCCGACCGCTGCCTGCCGCCCGCCGCGTTCACGCGCTGTGGCTGCGGGCCGCGTTGTTCTCCGCTCGCCGCGCCCGGCCGGAGTGGGATGGTCCGCACGTCTCTCCGTTCTGGGTTCCGGCACGTCCGGGCCGGTGCTTCGCACCCCGTCCGGGCCTTCCGGCCGCACTTTCCGTGGTTCCGGTGCAGCGGTTCTCCAGCCGGACACCGGACTTCCGCGTCGCGAGCTCCGGCATCGCGGCCCGGCCGTCGCTGAACGCTGATCACACCGTTGCGCCTCCGTGGCGCGACGTGCCCCGCTCCCGTAGCCGGGAGCCGCAAGGAGGTAATCCTTATGCCTGCCAAACCGTTTTCCGTGCACCTGAACCTCGACGAGATCGCCCAGCGCGACATCGCCGCGGCGTTGCGTCCCGGCACCACGACCGGCGGTTCGGACGACCGGCAGACCGGTACGACCGGCGCACACCACGGCGCCCGCGACGCCCGTCAAGCGGCCCGGGAACGTTCCGGCCGCGACCGCGCGGGCCGTGCCGACCGGGCTTCCGGCGGCCGTTCCTACGCGTTCCGCCGCAGCTGACAGGTAGTGGCACCGGACTGGAGCCGGTCCGGTCCCACCGGCCGGACAATCGCCTGGCCGGCAACGGCGTGGTATCTACACGCCAGTTCAGCGGCCACAGAGGAATGCCGTGGTCATGTCGCGTCGGGAACACATGGAAACGCCCCGGCGCCGCGATCCGCAACGAGAATGCCCGGCGCCGCCTGCGACGCCGGGCATTTCTTCGAACAGCCGCTGCCGGCCACGGCTGGGGCTGCGCGGCGATGACGCCGGATTGCCCGCGCTCCGGCCGGGCCGATACGGCGGCCGAGCCGACGCGCGGACCGGACCGACGGGAACCAGACCGGCGCGGCGGCCGAGCCGATACGGCGACCGGACCGACCGGAACCAGACCGACGCGCCGCCTGGGCCGATACGGCGACCGGTCAGAGGAGCTGGGCGAAGACCTCGTCGAGCTGTCCGTGGTACATGTCGCTGTCCTTGGCGAAGTTGGGTCCGCCGACGCGCAGCGGCATCGCGTTGTCGACCGAGGTGGTGGACGGCAGGGTGACCTTGGCGCCGGCGACACCGTCGACGGAGACCGCGAGGGTGGTGCCGACTCGTTCGCAGACGATGCGGTGCCAGGCGCCGTCGGCGACGGAACGGGCCGAGATGGCGGAGAAGGTCTGGCCGGTGGTACGGGCGACCATCACGCACTGGGCGCGGCCGGTCCGGCCGGTGACCTGCATCTTCCACTGGCTCTCGGCGTTGGCCACGCCCTTCTGCATGACGTTGGCGTTGCCGCTGAGCTGGGCGGTGGTGAGCCGTACGCTTGCGGCCCACCGGAAGTTGCGGGTACCCGGGTCGAGG
This sequence comes from Actinoplanes sp. NPDC023801, assembly GCF_040639655.1. Lineage (NCBI taxonomy): Bacteria > Bacillati > Actinomycetota > Actinomycetes > Micromonosporales > Micromonosporaceae > Actinoplanes > Actinoplanes sp. NPDC023801. The sequence continues at coordinate 206,525 of NZ_JBFAAI010000017.1, forward strand.
TCGGCGTCGTCGGGTGCTTCGAGGAGCGCCTTGGCGCAGGTGGTGGCGGTGGCGGCGCAGACGCCGGGGAAGGACGCGAACCGGTTGGCGCCTTCGGAGGTGATGGCGACCTGCCCGTTGGCGGAGCCGCGAATGGTGAGGGCGGTGCCCCGGCCGGACAGTTCGGAGATCTTGCCGGCGTTGGCGCCGCCGTCGAAGTTGTAGCGGGCGACCAGTGCCGGGCCGGTGGGCTCGGCGGCGGCGTGGGCGGGGGCGCCGAGCAGGGGCAGCGTGAGCATGGCGGTCAGGGCCGAGAGCCTGAGGATCTTCATGAGAAAAAGATGACGTACTGGGCGGTTTGGTGCATAAAGTCCGGAAAATGTCGTCCGTTAGAGGAGGCCCTCGGACTCCGCGATCATGCAAACGGCGACCAGTCGCAGCAGCGGGAAGCCGGCGACCAGCCACTCGGGGGCGGTCATCGGCGCGAAGCCGGGCTCGGGGAGCGGGCGGCCGATCCGCACGGCACCCGCCGCGATCGACCGGGCATAGGCGGTCAGGCCCTCGGCGTCGATGATCCGGCCGGCGTCCAGAAGCGCCTCCCGCACGGCGGCGGCGTGCTGGTCGATCCGGGCGAGCAGGGCCGGCTCGGCGAAGGCGGCGGCGAGACCGTCGACACCGACCCGGGCCATCATCTCGTCGAGGTAGGCGCCGGCCGGGCGGGCGGCGGCAACGGCGGCGGCGATCGGGGCGGCGAAGGCGAGGTTCTCGTTCGTCATGCCGAGAACCCTAAGAGGCGCCGTGCGGCCACGACAGGGGCGTGACCGAACGGCACCGGGGCCGCACCAACCTGCAACCGGCTAGAGCGGCAACGCGTCCATTGCCTTGAATATGCGCTTGTCGGAGACGGGGTAGGCGGTACCGAGTGCCTGCGCGAAGTAGTTGATCCGCAGCTCCTCGATCATCCAGCGGATCTCACGCAGCCCTTCGGTGGCCGGTCCGTTGGCGGGTGCCGAGTTGCGCAGTTCCCGGTACTCCGACTCGATCTCGTGAATCTGCGTGGTCAGCTGACGGTCCCGGGCCAGGCTGCCGCCGAGACGGTCCAGCCGGTGGACGATGCCGCGCAGGTAGCGGGACATCTGGTGCAGCTGACGCCACCCGGTCTCGGTGACGAACCCGGCGTGCACCAGGCCCTTGAGCTGTTGCCGGATGTCGGTGAGCGCGGGCAGCCAGGCCGGGTCCCGCAACGACTTGAGGCGCTGTTCCACGTCGTACGCCGTGGACAGCACCGCGCGTACCTGGGTGACCAGGTTGGCGACCGCGTCGACCAGATCCTGCCGGACCGTGTCGCGCAGTGACGCGAACTCGACCGACGACCACACCGGTCCGCCCGCGTCGGCGACGAGCCGGTCCACGGCGGCGCCCGCGCAGTCGTCGAGCAGGTCAGCGATCGAGCGGTACGGGTTGGCGCGGGACAGTTCGAGTTTGGCCCGGTTGTCGAGCCGCCCCTGCAGGAACCGCGCCGCCGGTGGCAGCGTGAGCAGCAGCAGCCGCCGGGTCCCGGCGACCATGGCGACCCGCTGGGTCGCCTCGTCCTCGAACACCCGGATCGCCACGCTGTCGCCCTCGTCGACGAGCGCGGGCCAGACGTTGACCTCGTAACCGCCGCGTACCTGGGCGACCCGGCGCGGGATGGCCCCGAAATCGTTGGCGGTGATACCGCGCCGCTCGATGTTGCCGGCCGCCTTCGAGATGGTGGCCTGCACCTTGGGCGCGAGCTGGCGGCGCAGCACGTCGAGGTCGCGGCCCTCGGCGACGATGTCACCGGCCTCGTTGACGATCCGGAAGTTCATCCGCAGATGCTCGGGCACCTGTTCGGGCCGCCAGGCGTCGCGCGGCACGATGGTGCCGGTGAGCCGCCGCAGCTCGTTGCCGATGGCGTCGGGCAGCGGCCCGCGCCGGACCGGCACCCGGTCGAGGACGGCCTCGGCCCAGTCCGGTACCGGCACGAAGCTGGTGCGCAGATGCTTGGGCAGGGCCCGGATCAGCGCGATCACGACCTCCTTGCGGAAGCCGGGCACCGACCAGCCGAAGTCGTCGGCGTCGATCTTGTTGATCAGGTCGAGCGGCACCCGCACGGTGACGCCGTCGGCCGGCGAGTTGGGCTCGAAACTGTAGGAGAGCGGCAACTTGATGCCGGCGGACAGCCAGGCGTCCGGGAACTGGTTCGGATCGATGGCGTCCCGGCCCGCATTGACCACGTCCTCACGGGTGAAGGTCAGCAGATCCGGCTTCTCGACCCGGGCCCGTTTCCACCAGCCGTCGAAATGGCGTGACGACACCACATCGGCCGGGATCCGGGCGTCGTAGAGGGCGTACACGGTCTCGTCATCGACCGCGATGTCACGCCGCCGTGCCCGGTTCTCGATCTCGGTGATCTTCTCGAGCAGCCGTTTGTTCTCGGCGAAGAACTTGTGGTGGGTCTCCCAATCGCCCTCCACCAGCGCATGCCGGATGAACAGTTCCCGGGACACGACCGGATCGACCTTGCCGTAACCGACGCGACGGCGCGGCACGATCGGCAACCCGTAGAGAGTCACCTTCTCGAACGCCATCACGGCGCCCATCTTGCGGTCCCAGTGCGGCTCGCTGTAACTGTGCTTGACCAGGTGCGGAGCGAGCTTCTCGGCCCATTCCGGCTCGATCCGGGCGTTCACCCGGCCCCACAGGCGGCTGGTCTCGACCAGTTCGGCGGACATCACCCAGCGGGGCTGCCGCTTGAACAGCGCGGACCCCGGGAAGATCGCGAACTTCGCGCCGCGCGCGCCGACGTACTCCCGTTTCTCCTGGTCCTTCATGCCGATGTGGCTGAGCAGACCCGCGAGCAGGGCGGTGTGCACCGGTTGCGGCGCGACTCCGGCTTCCCAATCCTCTTTCAACGACAGATTGAGCGTACGGGCGACCTGCTTGAGTTGTGAGTAGATGTCCTGCCACTCACGTACCCGCAGATAGTTCAGGAACTCACTGCGGCACAGCCGGCGGAACTGGTTGCCGGACAGCTCCTGCTGTTTCTCCCGCAGATAGCGCCACAGGTTGAGGTAGCTGAAGAAGTCCGATTCCTTGTCGACGAACCGGGCGTGTTTCTCGTCGGCCTGCTGCTGTTTCTCGGCGGGCCGCTCCCGCGGGTCCTGGATGGACAGCGCACCGGCGATCACCATGACCTCGGCCAGGCACTCCTGCCGGTCGGCCTCGATGACCATGCGGGCCAGCCGCGGGTCGACCGGGAGCTGGGCGAGCTGGCGCCCCATCGGGGTGAGCTTGCGGTCCTCGAGCGCCCCGAGCTCTTCGAGGAGCTTGACGCCGTCGGTGATGTTGCGCTTGTCCGGCGGGTCGATGAACGGGAACTTCTGCAGGTCGCCGAGTCCCAGGTTGGTCATCTGGAGGATGACGCTCGCCAGGTTGGTGCGCAGGATCTCCGGCTCGGTGAACTCGGGCCGCTGCTCGAAGTCCTCCTCCGAGTAGAGGCGGATGCAGATGCCGTCGGACGTACGGCCGCATCGGCCCTTTCTCTGATTCGCGCTTGCCTGCGAGACCGGTTCGATGGGCAGCCGCTGCACCTTGAGCCGATGGCTGTAACGGCTGATCCGGGCGGTGCCGGGGTCGATCACGTATCTGATGCCGGGCACCGTCAGCGAGGTCTCGGCCACGTTGGTGGCCAGGACGATGCGCCGCTCGCTGTGCCGTTCGAAGACCCGGTGCTGCTCGGCCGAGGAGAGCCGTCCGTAGAGCGGGACGACCTCGGTGCCACGCAGATCCTTCTTGTTCAGCGCGTCGGCGGTGTCGCGGATCTCCCGCTCGCCGGAGAGGAACACCAGGATGTCGCCGTCGCGGGGAAGTTCGTCGACAGCGGCCGCGATGCCGTCGATCTGGTCGATCGGCTCCTCGCGAACCTCGTCGTCCTCGACGAGTGTGGTGGTCAGCAACGGCCGGTAGCGGACCTCGACCGGGTAGGTCCGCCCGGAGACCTCGATGACCGGCGCCGGCTTGCCGCCGGCCGCGGCGAAGTGCTGGGCGAACCGCTGGGTCTCGATCGTCGCCGAGGTGATGATCAGCTTGAGGTCGGGGCGCTTGGGCAGCAGGTCACGCAGGTAACCGAGGATGAAGTCGATGTTGAGGCTGCGCTCGTGCGCCTCGTCGATGATGAGCGTGTCGTACCGGTACAGCATCCGGTCGTTCTGGATCTCGGCGAGCAGGATGCCGTCGGTCATCACCTTGATCATGGTGTCATCGCTCACCTGGTCGGTGAACCGCACCTTGTAACCGACGGTCGAACCGAGCGGCCGGTCGAGCTCCTCGGCGATCCGCTCGGCGACGGTCCGGGCCGCGATCCGCCGGGGCTGGGTGTGCCCGATCTGCCCGCGGACACCCCGGCCCAGCTCCAGGCAGATCTTGGGGATCTGGGTGGTCTTGCCGGAACCGGTCTCACCGGCGACCACGACCACCTGGTGGTCACGGATCGCGGTGGCGATGTCGTCCTTGCGGGCACTGACCGGCAGCGCCTGCGGATAGGTGACCGCCGGCACCGACGCGAGCCGGCTCTCCAGGCGCAACCGGGCCTGCTCGGTCTCGGCCGCGATCTCGGCCAGCACCGCCGAGCGGGCGTCGTCGTCGCGGATGCGCCTGGTCCCCTCGAGGCGGCGCTGGAGCCGGCGCTGGTCACGCGGGAGCAACTCGGAGATCTGGGTGCGCAAGGTGGCGGAAGGCGTTATCGACATGGCGCGCCAAGAATAGGCGCAAGCGGCCCGGAACGCCTGGTGATTAACACCGCCCCGTGTCCCCCGGCAGCGGTCCGTCGATAACCCGGATGACGGGATCGCCGCCACGAACGAAGAAGAGGCCGACAGTGATCGTAGTTGCCGAGGATCACGACGACATCCGGTACGTGCTCAAACGCTCCCTGGAACGTGCCGGGCACCGCGTGGTGGCGGCAGCCGACGGGGCCTCGGCGCTGGAGGCGATCCGGGAGCACCGGCCCGACCTGGTCGTCACGAACGTCGACATGCCCCGGATGACCGGCCTGGACCTGTGCCGCGCGATCCGGGCCGACGACACCCTGCGGCACATCCCGATCGTGGTGGCGAGCGGCTCGCTGATGCCGGGCGACAACCAGGCCGAGGACGCGGGGGCCTCGGCCACCCTGCTCAAGCCGTTCGTCCCGGCCCAGCTGCTGGCGCTGATCGCGCGGCTGCTGCCGCCGAGGGTGAGCGCCGACTAGTCCTGGCGCTGGTGACGGCGCTCCGGGATCGGTGCGCGCAGCCGTCCCGGCGCGGGCTCGTCGGACGGCACGGTGCCGGGCGGCATGACGAGCCCGGCCAGGCTGGCCGCCTCGGTCATCGCGGCCCGTTCGGCCAGGGCCCGTTCCAGGGCCGCGCGAACGGCGTCCTCGTCCTCGGCCGGGCTGCGGTCGGTGCTGGTCATCTCAGGCTCCTCACTGGGATCGGCGGCGGGCAGGGTGAACCAGAAACGCGTACCCCCGCCGGGGTTGTCGGCGACGCCGATCTCGCCCCCGTGCCGCTGGACGATGCGCTGGCAGATGGTGAGGCCGAGCCCGGTACCGGCGTAGCCGGCAGCGGCCTCGGTGCGGTGGAACGTATCGAATATGTGCGGTTTGTCAGCATCCGGGATGCCGATGCCGGAGTCGGCGACCTCGATCCGGACCAAGCCCCGCCCGGCCGGGCCCGCGGCGACCTCGACCCGGGGCGTGCCACCGGGCCGGACGTACTTCATCGCGTTGCCGATCAGGTTGTCCAGCACGTGCCGCAGCATGGCCGGGTCGGCACGCACCATCGGCAGCGGCTCGAGCGACCACTCCGGCACCGGCCGGTCCGGCCCGAGACCGGCGACCCGCTCGTCGATGATCTCCCGGACCATCGCGGCCGGGTCGACGGCGGCCGCGCGCAGCGGGGCATGCCGGGCCGTCGTGTACGCCAGCATCGTCTCGATCAGCGCGTCCATCCGGTCCACGGCGTGCAGGATGCGGCGCAGCCCGTCGCGGATCCCGTCGCTCTCCGGCCAGCCGTCCGGCACGTCCTCGAGGACCAGCTCGGCGTGCCCGCGGGCCATCGACAGCGGCGCCTTCAGGTCGTGGGCCACCACGCCCGCGAAGATCGACAGATCGGTCTCGTAGCGGCGCAACTCGGTGACGTCCCGGCAGACGGCGACCGCGCCGTGCTCGCCTGCGCTCGGGTCGAGCGGCCGCCCGTCGATGCTGAGCAGCACGCCCTCCGGGTGTCCCGGGTTGCGGATGAGCACCTCGACGCCGTCGGTGGACTCGCCGTGGAGTGCGCGGATCAGGGGCATCTCGTCGAGCGGCAGCGGCGTACGGCCGTCCGGGCGGAAAACGCCGTAGTGCTCCTGCCAGTTCTCCGGGCCGACCGGCCGGCCCCGGACCCCGAGCAGCCGCCTCGCCGCCGGGTTCTCCAGCAGGAGCTCGCCGCGTGAGTCGATCACGCTGACGCCGTCGCTGATCGTCGTCATGATCGCGCCGAGCAGCTCGGCCTGCCGGCGGCTCTTGCCCTCGGCCTCGCGCAGGCCCGCGGTGGCCTCCTCGACCCGGGCCCGGGCCCGCGCCCGGCCGGTGGCCAGCACGTGCACCAGCCAGGCCAGCATGCCGGTGAGGATCAGCCCGGCGGCCAGCACGACCACCGGCAGGTACCAGCCGGAACCCACCAGGTGCCGGAAGTCGCCGTGGGTCTCCAGGATCCAGTCCCGGTCGCCGACCCGGACCAGGTCGGAACGGTGCAGGTCCGGTGAGCCGGGGGCGTTCCAGCTCGCGACCTCGTGCCGGCTGCTGTCGGCGTCGACCGACAGCAGTTCCCCGGAGATCTGCCGCTCGCTGACCTTCACCAGGATCTCGCTCAGGAAGTCACGGCCCCGGAGACTGGAGGTGACCCAGCCGCGGAACTGCGGGGTGTTCTCCCTGGTCCAGATCGGGACGGCCAGGATGAACGACTTCTGCTGCTCGGCTACGGGCACGTCGCGGCGGTCCCGGTCCAGGACGTACGCGTCGGAGACGGCCATGTCACGGTTCTCCCGCGCCTTGCGCAGGGTGTCGGCCAGCAGGTCGTTGGCGGCACGGTCGGCACCGGAGAGCGCGGTCGGTTCGGTCTCGTCGAGGTAGCGCAGGAACACACCGAAGTAGTGTTCGTCGAGGCGGGGGTCCGGGTGGAACGTCACGGTGGCGCCGCGGGCCCGCCACAACCGCTCGGCCGCTGTCACATCCTCGGTGCGGACCGGTACGACGTACGCCACCGAGCCGGCGCCGATCAGTCGCGCGTCGGCCAGCGGGCCGGTGGCGCCGTCCCAGTCCTCCCAGGTCAGCTCGGGATCGTTGACCAGGCCGGCGGCAAGCGTGGTGAGCAGCCGGTGATAGCGCTCGGTCTCACTGCGGATCGCTCGCAGCGCCATCTCGTGACGCTGGGTCATCTCGCGGGTGGCGGTGTCCCGCTGGGCGGAGTACAGCGCGGCGGCGGACAACGCGGTGGCGACCAGGCCGGCCACAAGCACGAGAACGGAGAGCAGAGGGCCGGTGACCCGCTGCGCTCCGTTCTCTCGTCGCTCCACCATATGGAGCGTATGCCGCGAATTACTTCCAGGTGTCGTAGCGGTACAAATCGTATTTCGTCATGATCCCGGTGACCTTGGTGTAGTAGCTCGGGTCGGTGGCGTACCCGGCCTTCCACACGGCCATGATGAACTTGTTCGCGTCCTTGGTGTGCGCGAACGCCGGGGCGTACCGCTTGTTGTTCTTGAGGAAATGCCCGTGGTCCCGGAACGACCGGGCCATCGACGCGTACGTCCGGAAGGCGTCCGACGTCTCGAAACACTTTCCGGCCTTGTCGCACTCGGTCGTGCGGTACACGTGGCAGCCGTCGGCGTGCGGGCCGAAGTAGCCGTTCTGGCACTTGATGCCGAAGTAGTTGCGGTCCGTCGCGGAGAGGCTGCTACGGCCCCAGCCGGACTCCAGGATCGCCTGCGCGATGGTGACCGACGCCGGCACCCCGTACTGCCGCCAGCCCTGCTGGGCACCGGACGACGCGGCAGCGATGAACTGCTCCGGGGTCAGCGAGGGCGCCGGGGCGGCCGGAGGCGCCGGGCAGGCCGGGACCGCACCGGAGACCACGTAGGCGTGCGAGAGGTACTGCCCGTCGGACAGCCTGTCCCAGCGGTCGGTGGTACGCACCGTGCCGGCGACCCGGGAACCCTGCACCGAGCAGACGATCTTCACGGTCGCGCCGTCGACGGCCTTGCGCACCACGGCGTTCTTCGCGGAGGGGCCGCTGCGCACGTTGACGGGCCCGTCGGCGGTACGCACCTTGCCGGTCACGTACGTCTGCGAGCTCACCGGCGGGGTGCAGGCCGGGATCCGGACCGAACCGAGGACGTAGGCGTGCGACACGTACCGGCCGCCGGCCATCCGGTCCCACTGGGTGGTGGTACGGACCTTGCCCTGCACCTTCTGACCGGTCACCGAACACTCCACGGTGATCCGCTGACCGTCGCGCAGGGTGCCCACGACGCCCGCGGCCGCGGTGGGCCCGGACCGTACCTTGAGCTCGCTGTTCACGTCGACGGTCACCGAGGTCCCGGCCGCCTGCGCGGCGAGCGGACCGGTCACCGCACCGGCCCCGGCGGCAAGCACCAGCAGCGCGCCGGTGAACAGTCGTCGGGTCTTGTGCCTCATGAAAGCGTCCCCTTCGTCCCGGCAGAGCCGGATAAATCCGTCGGCATCGGATACGAAGGTGCGTCCCGGTCGTTGCGCCCGCGGGGCCCGATCGGGTGCGCTCACGTTGCTGTGCTTGGAAATCGGCCGTACGGGGAAAGCCGTGTCGGCATCGCCAGCCCAGGAGGTCCTCGATGACGGAAGTCGCGTCCCGCCCGGTTCCCGCCGACACCGGCACCCGCTCGCCGGGCAGCACGTGGCACAACCTCAGCCCGCTACTCGCCGCGATCCTCGCCGCGGCCGGCGCCTGGGCCGTGCACCGGCTGTTCGTCGGCACCCCGCTCGGACAGGAGCTGGACACCGCGGCACTACGCGGCGGCGACTTCGACAACCCGAGGGTGAGCGAGGTGCTCAGCCGTACCCTCGATGTCACCCGCCTCGCCGTGCTCGCCCTGGTCTGCGTCGTCGCCGCCGCCTTCGGCGTGCTGCGCCGCCGCCTCGACCTGGCGATCGCCGCGGCCTTCGTGGTGGTCACCGCGAACGTCATCACCCAGCAGCTCAAGGCCGGCCTGGACCGCCCGCTGCTGGACGCCTTCCCGGCGCCCAACTCGTGGCCCAGCGGCCACGCCACCGCCGCCGCCTCGGCCGCGTTCGTGCTGGTTCTGGTCTTCCCGCGGGCACTGCGCGGCACCGTCGGCCTGGTCGGCGCCGGCTATGTCGCGATCGTTGCGGTCGCCACCGTCTGGGCCGAATGGCACCGCCCCAGCGACGTCATCGCCGCCCTGCTGATCGTGCTGGCATGCGGCTGCCTCGCCGTCTTCGGCGTACGCCTGCGCCGCAACGGACCGGCACCCCGCATCCACCTCCCGAACCGCCTCGTCATGGTGGCCCTCGGAGCGGCCGGGGTGCTCGCCACCGCGGCGGGGATCTTCGGCATGGTCGCGGTGGCCCTGTCCGAGAGCGCCCTCCCCGATCTGGTGTCCGGACGGTTCGCGTTCCTTACCGGCACGGCCGGCATCGTCGCCGCCACGGCCGCAACCTTCATCGTCTGGGTCCGGCTCACCGCCGGCGAGCCCGCACCCCTCAACGGAGGCACCAAATGAGCACCCCGCCCAACGACTCCCCCACCGCCCGGATCCCCGCCGACCCGCCCACCAGCCCCATCCCCGGCGCCGACTCCCCGACCGCACCGGTCCCGCCCGTGGCTGTCCCCGCGGCGCCGGCCGACTCCCCCACCGCGGTCATCCCGCCGCGGCCCTCCACCGTGCCCACGGCGTCCTCCGCGGTTCCGTCCGGCGGCACCGGGGTACCGCCGGGCCCGGCAGGCAGCGTGCCCTCGCTCCCCGCCCAGACGACCGGCACCGGCATGACGAGCGGCCCCACCGTGGTGGTCGGCACCTACCCCGACTACGCGCTCGCCCAGCAGGCGGTCGATCACCTGTCCGACAACAAGTTCCCGGTCGAGCGGACGTCCATCGTCGGCACCGACCTGCGCCTGGTCGAGAACGTCCTGGGCCGCCTCACCACCGCCCGGGCCGCCCTCGCCGGCGCGGCCAGCGGCGCCTGGTTCGGTCTGCTGATCGGCCTCTTCTTCGGCCTGTTCAGCGACTCCAGCTGGATCGCCGTACTCCTCACCACGGTGCTCATCGGTGCCGTCTGGGGTGCGATCTTCGGCGCCATCGCGCACGCTGCCACCGGCGGCCGCCGCGACTTCACCTCCCGCAGCTCCCTGCAGGCCGCCACGTACGAGGTGCACGCCGACACCGACGTCGCCGACGAGGCCCGCAACCTTCTGATCAGCCTCAACTGGCGGGCCAGCGGCGCGCAGTGACCAGCGTTCCCTCGCTCGGAAATACCGCTGTACGGGTTTCCGGGCGGCGGCATCCCCGCTGAGGACACCAGCGGTCCGGGCCGTCGGTGACGGCCCGGACCGGTGTTCGCTCAGCCGGCACCCGTCGCTGCCCCGAAAGACAGCGGTGACGCGTTCCCGCACTGCGGCGCGGGAGTGCCGGAGATCCTGCTCAGTCGGCCAGCTGACGGCGGAGCTTGGTCAGTGCCTTGGTGAGCAGGCGGGAGACGTGCATCTGGGAGATGCCGATCTGGTCGGCGATCTGGCTCTGGGTGAGGTTGCCGTAGAAGCGCAGCGTCAG